>JAGVME010000028.1 GCA_020053945.1 Gammaproteobacteria bacterium | reverse complement strand
TGCGCCCGCCCCGTATTTATGACGCATTAGCACGCATGAAGCATTGCGCCTATGTCAGCGCAATTCCGCAGCCAGCGGCAATTTTGGTTGCCAGCTGCATGAAATCCTTGTGGCAACCCCGCACCGCTCCCATATGAGAGCCAATCGCGCCATCGGCCGGCTTGAGAAAGAACATGGGCTTGCGCGCTTCCATCGCCATCGGCATCAAACTACGGTAGTGCCTGAGCGTTGCCAGACAAAAAGGGTCGGAAGACACGGGAGGTAATGAGGTGAAGGGCTTATCGAGCACCGATTCACGATAGACTCTGGGAATCTTGTCCATCCAGCGCTGATATGCCTGAACAGGCCGACTGTCCCGCATACCGTGCTGCATGATGACATACCCGGAGGGCTCGATATCTCCGGATGGTAAAGACAGGCTACTGTCTTTGGGAGCCTTGCCCAGCAATTCCTTCCACCCGGACCGCCACTCACGCAATGCCGGACCAAGGTTCTTCAATCCTTGTAAGGAAAAAAGATCGGAGGCAAGCGGCAAAACCACATGTTCGGACGCGATGATCGCAGCACGGTTGAGGGCACCCAAGTTCGGGCCGACATCAATTAACACCAAATCGGCCTGCTGGATTTCCACAGCACGCTCGATCACGCGATGGAAAGCGGTCATCACACGGAACGCAGCCTCGTCCCGATTGTGGCAACGCGGCCAGGCGTCAGACAGCTTGTCCTCGAATCGGGAAAGACCAAGGTCGCCAACAACCAGCCCCAAATGTTGGGTAATCTGCTCCAAGTGGGGCTCCGCGATATCACCGGTTCCACGGAGAATAGGTTGAATAGCACCAAAAATGGTGTTCGAATGCTGGTCATCCGGCCATAGTTGCTCCAGGCGAGCTTCGTTCAGAAACATTGCCGACAGGTTAGCTTGGGGGTCAAGGTCGACGGCAACGACACGCAACCCACGATCAGCGAACATCCAGGCAAGATGATAGACAAGTGAAGTTTTGCCTACGCCGCCTTTATTATTGAAAAATGCAATGGTCTTCATTCCGGCCTCCGATAAACCTTAACAAGCACAGCATGTTCATCGAATTCAAATTCAGCAGGTGGATTGCCATTTTCCGATAGTAGGGCTTGAGCCCGTTGTACCCCATAGCCAAACCGGTTAACAAATCCCAAGGACTTCATCGCCTCCGCAATGACCGGGTTACGATAGCTGTTGCGGGTGGGGAAGTTTTCACGGGTTGCCTCACCATATAATCCACCTGGGCTCTGGATTTCAATGTGGTCGCTGAATACATAAAACCGGATAGGCGTATTGCTGTCATAGTTACGGTGCATAACCGCATTCATCAGCAGTTCGCGTAGTGCTTTTTCCGGATAGTCCGGTAATAATTTTTCCTGCAGGCTGCTGACTGACCGAAGAGTGGTCTGGATAAGCACCTTTAAGCGCATATCCAATTCATGCAGAACTGAAAAAAGGTCGCCTGATATTTCAGCCTGATCTTCTGGCATGTCCGTCAAATCGGTGCCAGGGAGCTTTAAGTACTGAACATAGCCGCCCGGCAGAAAAAAGCGTGGGTTCTTGCCAAAAAGCAAAATGCCCGCATACGTGGGATATTCGCGATCGGGATCATACAAGCGCAAAGATGCCAATTGCTGCCCAAGCGGCCGATGGTTAGCGGCGATCGTTTCTGCATCAATGGCCTCCCGACGATAGGCGTCGAATTGGCCCAATGCCAGATCGTCAATCACCGCTCCAATACAAGGACGCGCATCGAATGAGCGCGCGAGCGCTACCCGACGCTCGGAGAGAATCCGCTCTTCCTGCTCGCTGGCTACAGCTTTACGTGGGCCTACTCTGACGTATACCCGGCCTTTGTAACGTACTGGAGGAAGATCGGAAGGCAGAACTTCCATGACCGCCACCTCACCACCTTCGAAAGCATATTTGTTAACACTCAGCACAGGCTGCGGCAAAACATTGCCATCAGACCTTATTGCGCCGAGATTCTGCAATAATTTATCGCTTACCTTCAAGCCCGATAGCGCGCCATTGTCCTTGACACCAACCAGCAGATATCCAGGCTGCCGATGATTCGGTAAATCATTGGCAAACGCGCAAATCGCCTGGCAAAACTTGTCGGTATCTTTTGTCGACTCTGTACGTTCAATCCGGTCTGACTCAATATCAGCTAACAGCGACATTATCTCAGCTTGCGTCAACATAAGCGCTCCGTACCTTCCAGGGAAATAAATATCGCTCTTTGCATACACTCTTGATTGCTTGGTCCCAGGCGCTAACCTCTGTCGTCCGGCCAGGCCAAAAGCACGATAAGCAGGCCCATACCGCCCAAAAGCCAAGTGAGCAGGGGCGCGTTCGCCAACATCACGGGCGGGCTATCATCCAAACCTTTGATAACCGCCGCGCTGACGATGAATGCGGCGCCCACCACGGCCGCAAACGTGCGCTGAACTGAGCGTTTGATCTCCCTACGGATTTTTTCCAGCTCATCCGCTTTCCATTCAATACGCAGCTTGCCGTCATGCGCTTGCTTGAGCACATCATGCACGAGCGCGGGCAAATACGGCAATTTCTCTGCCCACTGGGGCACCTGCCCACGCAACTTTTTGAAGAAAGCCCGTGCCCCTACCTGCTCGCGCATCCAGCGCTCCAGGAACGGTTTGGCGGTTGTCCACAAATCCAGGTCAGGATAGAGTTCCCGCCCCAAGCCTTCAATGTTCAACAAGGTTTTTTGCAGCAACACCAGTTGCGGTTGCACTTCCATATTAAAATGCCGCGCCGTCTGGAACAGCCGCAACAATAAATAACCGAATGAAATATCCTTGAGCGGGCGCTCAAAAATCGGCTCGCACACCGCCCTTACGGCAGACTCAAATTCATCAACGCGGGTTTCGGCAGGCACCCATCCTGATTGCACGTGCAATTCCGCCACGCGCTGATAATCACGATTAAAAAAAGCCAACAGGTTTTCGGCAAGGTAACGTTGGTCATCACTGCTCAGCGTGCCCATAATGCCAAAATCCACGGCGATGTATTTCCCCTGCGGTGAAACAAAAATATTTCCCGGATGCATATCGGCATGAAAAAAATTATCGCGGAATACCTGCGTAAAAAATATTTCCACACCGAGTTCGGCAAGGCGTTCCAAATCAACACCCTGCCCACGCAATGCCCCAATATCGCTGATCGGCACACCTGAAATACGCTCCATGACCATGACATTGCGCCGCGCATGCTGCCAATAAATTTCCGGCACGTAGAGCATGTCAGATCCGGAAAAATTGCGCCGCAACTGCGAGGCATTGGCTGCTTCACGCATCAGGTCAAGCTCGCCGAGTATGGTTTTTTCATATTCGGCGACGACTTCATGCGGCCGGAAACGGCGCGCTTCTTTCCAATAACGTCCCGCAAGGTCTGCCAACGCATACAGCAAACCCAAATCCCGCTGGATGGTTTTTTCAATGGTTGGGCGCACCACCTTCACCACTACTTCCTGGCCACCGCACAACCGCGCAACATGCACCTGCGCGATGGAGGCGGAACCCAAGGGAGCGTCGTTAAATTCTTCGAATATTTCGTTGAACGGCTTACCGTAAGCGCGCTCAATGATCATGCGCGCTTCCAGCCCCGGAAAAGGTGGCACGTTATCTTGCAACCGCGCCAGTTCTTCGGCAATGTCCGGCGGCAATAAGTCGGGACGGGTAGAAAGCGCCTGGCCAAACTTCACAAAGATCGGCCCCAAATCCTCAAGGGCACGGCGGATGCGGACGGCGCGCGGCCGTTGCTGGGCACGCAGCCAATGCCACGGCAACAAGTACAGCACAAAACGAAATGGCCGGAACAAATGCGTGGCGAGAATAATCTCATCCAGGCCGTGCCTCACCAGAATCCGGTTAATATGCAGCAGGCGTAATACTTGGCCGACGTTTATCACGTGCCGCTCACTTTACACACCCCCGGCACCGCGCTCTGCAAGCCACCCCTTCAGACGTTGCGCGCGCGCCTCCAGCCGATCCGTGTCCGAACGCAGCTTATCAATACCGGAAAGAAATTCATCAACTTCACCGCGTGTGGGCAAGTCGCGGCTTTCTTCATGCAGGTATTCCGCAACATCGCGGCTTACGGTATCAAGCGTGGAGCGCCCCCACGCTAACATGCCACGCGCCGCATTACCTGCCTGATGCGCAATCACGTCCCCGGTAACTCGCGACAAATGTTCTTCCCAGTCAATCTCAATACCATCAAGGATCGCCTTGAAGCGTTGCCCCAATTCAATATCGCCACGAATTTCCACGTCCCCACCAAATAACGCGCCTTTTTCATGCTTGGCAATACCTAAGCGCGCCAGCGCAAACGGCGCGCCGCTCAACAATGCGTCCGGCACGCCAGGGTCACAAGCACCCTCAATGCGTATGCCTTCCGCATGCGGCAACAAATAAAAAGTCAAATCAAGGCCACGCAACTCGATAGCAATTACCTTTCCCGCCAATGCGCCCAAACGCCGCAAGGTATCGGCATCAAGGCGCAAATAACTGTTTAGCGCCAAGCCTAATGCTGAAAAGAACAGTGCCGGGGGTTTCATAATTTAACCTCACAACCTCATAGCTTATAGCCACGATGCAGGGCAACAATCCCCCCCGCTAAATTGAAATATTCACACCGTTCCAAACCGGCACGCTCCATCATAGCCTGTAATGTTCCCTGGTCTGGATGCATACGTATCGACTCCGCCAGATAACGATAACTATCCGCATCGCCCGCGATCATCTTGCCCATGGCTGGCAAAAGCTTGAAGGAGTAGGCGTCATACACGGGCTTAAGCCCTGGCACTACCGGCCGGGAAAACTCCAGCACCAATAACTTACCACCCGGCCGCAACACACGGCCCATCGAACGTAGCGCGGCGTCTTTATCCGTGACATTCCGCAAACCAAACGCGATGGTAATGCAATCAAAATAATTATCGGGGAAAGGCAACCGTTCCGCGTTGGCCTGCACATAGCGCACATTGCCGACAATGCCTTTATCAACCAAGCGGCTGCGTCCGGTAGTCAGCATGCTGGCATTGATGTCCGACGCGACGACTTCACCGGTAGCGCCCACGTTGCGCGAAAACTCAACGGCCAGGTCGCCCGTGCCCGACGCCAGGTCCAGCACGCGCTGGCCCGCACGCACTCCACTCAGCCCAATGGCAAAACGTTTCCATAAACGGTGTACGCCAAATGACATGACGTCATTCATCACATCATATTTCGATGCGACGGAATCAAACACTTTAGCGACCTTGCGTGCTTTTTCCGTGACAGGTACGCGCTCATACCCAAAATGGGTCGTGCCAGCGCCATCTTCAAAACCAGGCGATTCAGGATTAGCCATAACTGTCCCCATCAAACCATTTCTGCCACTAATCTTAAAAACATCAGTTGGAACCTACTGCGGAAGATTCTTGCCGCCTGTACCCGGCCTTCTCAAGCCGTGCCAGATATTCCTGCCATAAATCCGCATAGTTCGCGCCCAGCCGGTAGAGCACGCTCCACGAATAAAGCCCACTGTTATGTCCATCATCAAACACCAGGCGCACGGCATAATTTCCTATCGGTTCAATGGCGGTAATATTCACATTCTCTTTACCTATCTGTAACACTTCCTGGCCTGGGCCATGCCCACGCACTTCGGCAGAAGGCGAATACACGCGCAGGTATTCACAGGGCAAGCGAAAATGTTCGCCATCATCAAAGAAGATTTCCAGTATCCGCGATTGCTGGTGCAGGCGAATATCAGTCGGCCGTACCTTATCATCCATTGCCATGTCATCGTCGCTTTTTAAGTTTAGAGAAACACCGAATAATCCCATCCTGAAATTCCCGGCGCACACCGTGTGCCAGCGGAAACGCTAATAAATCCGCGTTTCCTTAAAGAATATACCGGCTCAAATCTTCGTCTTTCGCCAACGGGGCAAGATGTTCATCCACATACGCCTCGTCAATTTCCAGCGCCTGGCCACTCTGGTCGGATGCGCCAAAAGAAATGTTTTCCAGCAACCGCTCCAACACCGTATGTAAACGGCGCGCACCGATATTTTCAGTACGCTCGTTCACTTGCCACGCCACTTCAGCAATCCGCGCGATCGCATTTTTTGAGAACGTGACAGTTACGCCTTCAGCGCCTAACAGTGCACGATATTGTTCGGTAAGCGAGGCGCTCGGCTCCGTGAGGATGCGCACAAAATCACCGACCGTCAGCGCATCCAGCTCTACGCGGATCGGCAAACGCCCCTGCAACTCAGGCACCAGGTCCGACGGCCGCGACAAATGAAATGCGCCTGATGCAATAAATAGGATATGGTCAGTACGCACCGTGCCAAACTTTGTTGATACGGTACAACCTTCCACCAACGGCAATAAATCACGCTGCACGCCTTCGCGCGACACATCTGGCCCGCTGTGTTCGCCACGCTTGGCTATTTTGTCTATCTCATCAATAAACACAATGCCGTTTTGCTCAACATTGTGCACGGCACGGATCTTGATTTCTTCTTCATTAAGCAACTTGGCGGCCTCTTCGTCCACCAGTAATTTAAAACCCTCTTTGATAGGTACCTTGCGCGAACGCGTACGCCCAGTACCCATGTTCTGGAACAGGTTTTGTAATTGACTGCTCATGTCCTCCATGCCCGGCGGCGCCATAATCTCCACGCCCAGCGGCGCTACGCTCACCTCAATCTCGATCTCGCGTTCGTCCAATTCTCCCTCACGCAATTTTTTGCGGAATTTTTGGCGCGTAGAGGTATCAACACCCGCCTGCCCAACCCCCGCGCCAACACCGCGTGGCGGCGGCAACAGGATATCGAGAATACGTTCTTCAGCGGCATCTTCCGCACGATGGCGCACCTTACGCATTTCCTCTTCACGCGTCAGCTTGATCGAGACATCCATCAAGTCACGAATGATAGACTCCACGTCGCGGCCCACATAGCCCACCTCGGTGAATTTGGTCGCTTCCACTTTGATAAACGGGGCTTTGGCCAACTTGGCCAAACGCCGGGCGATCTCGGTTTTGCCAACGCCGGTCGGGCCAATCATCAAAATATTTTTCGGCGTAATTTCATTGCGCAGCGGCTCTGCGATCTGGCTGCGGCGCCAGCGGTTACGCAACGCAATCGCCACGGCGCGCTTTGCGGCAGCCTGGCCAACAATATATTTGTCCAGCTCCTGGACAATCTCTCTCGGGGTCATTGCAGACATAATATTTCGGCAAAGAATCGCATCAACTGGCGCTGACCGACTCCAACTCCTCCAGGGTCAAATTATGGTTAGTATAAACACAAATATCGGCTGCGATACCCAGCGCCTTTTCGACAATAGTACGCGCATCCAGCGCCGTATTTTCCAGCAATGCCCGCGCGGCCGCTTGGGCAAACGCACCGCCAGAACCAATCGCCATCAAACTATTTTCCGGCTCAATCACATCCCCATTACCAGAAATAATCAGCGAGACGTGCTTGTCTGCCACCGTCAGCATTGCCTCCAGGCGCCGCAACATACGGTCAGTGCGCCAGTCTTTAGCCAGTTCCACCGCCGCGCGCTGCAAGTTGCCCGAATACTTCTCAAGCTTACCTTCAAACCGCTCAAACAGCGTAAAAGCATCGGCCGTACCGCCAGCAAAACCTGCGATCACCAAACCGTTATACAAACGCCGCACCTTGCGGGCATTACCCTTCATCACCGTATTACCCAGCGACACCTGCCCATCGCCACCGATCACTACGCGATTATCGCGCCGTACCGACAAAATAGTCGTACCACGAAATTGCTCCAAGGAAACCCTCGCCTTTATTCAAGAAAACATTGATTGTACACCATCTTGAGGGCACCTCTAAAAATTCGATCAAGACACGAGGGCAAGGCGCAAATGGGCGAAAAAGCGGCCGCTTCTGCGCATCCTGCGCCCACGGCATTCGTACGTCCATGTACAGCACAGTGTACACGGAGTACATGAGTATTTTGAGCCCATTTGCAACGCCGCCATCGTGGCTTCAGCGAATTTTTAGAGGTGGCCTTGATATTTTTGCTGTGCCGCGCGGCCAGCGCATCGAGGGGAAAGGGTTAAAATAATACACCCGGAGGCATTATTGAGGATTTGATTTTACGCGCTTTTTTCTCGGCTGGGCGGCTGCGGTGGACTGGCGAGCCGCCACGGCCAGCGCTTTTTTCGTCCAAATACACAGTTCGGTCCTGTCTTCCAGGATTTCTACTGGCACTTCGTAATATTGCATGGTATATGGCCTGTCATCATAGGGCTGGAAAGGCCCCATGCCGACCGCTTCATAGTCGGGCCGGGTCGTGTCATCCACTTTAAAGTATAGACGGTCATCGGCAATGAGCGCGAAAAACAGGCTGTTCAAATACAAACCCACGCCACCGAACATTTTCTTGGCGGTAACGGAGCCCGCCTCCGCCAGTTGTTCCAGCACATACTCCTGATAACTAGCGCTGACTGGCATCGTAGCAAAAACATTCCACCGTATGGTCATCCACCATCCCCACCGCCTGCATAAAAGCATAGCAAATGGTAGAGCCCACAAACTTGAATCCACGCCTCACCAAATCTTTGCTCATCGCATCTGATTGTGCCGTTTTGGCCGGGATATCCTTGAGCGATGCCCATGAATTTTTAATGGGCGCGCCATCTACAAAACCCCAAATATAAACATCAAAACTCCCAAACTCCTGCTGCACCGCCAAAAATGCCTTGGCATTTTGCACTGCCGCCGCCACCTTCAAGCGGTTTCGCACAATCCCCGCGTCGGCAAGCAATGCCGCAATTTTCTTATCGTTATAACGGGCAATTTTCTGTGCGTCAAAACCATCAAACGCCTTGCGGTAATTTTCGCGCTTCTTCAATATCGTCAACCAACTCAATCCTGCCTGCGCACCTTCCAGGATCAAAAACTCAAACAACACGCGATCATCATGCACCGGTACGCCCCATTCCGTATCATGGTACGTAATATACTCCGCATGGTTTGCATCTGCCCATCCGCAACGCGGGATCATTCGCACCTCCCTTCATGTGCCATACGCTGAAAAAAATCAGCCAGTGTCCGCCCCGACTCATCTGTAAATGTCTGTTTCAACACCGCCAATTGCTGAATGCGGTCCAAACGAAAATTACGGAAATCATCACGCAACTCACACCACGCCGCAAGCGTCCATGTGGCGCCCCAATAAAAAAGACCCAACGGCAAAACCACCCTTTCCGAGGGCTGCTCATCCGCACGCACATATTCCAAAAACACCTTGGACCGCAGCGCGATCGCGCTACGCAATGGCGCCAATGCAATCTTCATCCCGCCGGGCACATGAAAATCCGGCACATGGAGCGGTGAATCAGCAAAACGGTTTTTCAACTGTGGCGGCAGTACCGCATCAACTTTCATCAACACATCTTGCGCTGCCCGCGCCAGAGCGGCGTCAGCCCAACTACTCACAATGCGCGAACCCAACACCAACGCCTCAAGCTCTTCATGGGTAAACATCAACGGCGGCAAATCAAACCCGCGCCGCAACACATACCCCACACCCGCCTCGCCCTCAATTGGCACACCCGCGCACATCAAATCTTGAATATCGCGATAGATAGTGCGTCCCGATACCTCCAGCTCCTCGGCCAAACGCTGCGCCGTCGTCAACTTGCGGCGGCGCAGAATCTGGATAATCTGGAACAGGCGGTCAGCGCGGCGCATGGGTCTTGGTCACTCAGGCATGTGGCACACCGCCTCGATATTGTGACCGTCCGGGTCAAGCACAAAAGCGCCGTAATAATGAGGATGGTATATGGCCCGTATCCCGGGCGGGCCGTTATCCTTACCGCCCGCCGCCATCGCCGCCGCGTAAAACCCCCTGACCTTGGCGCGGTTGGGAGCCGCGAACGCCACATGGACTTGTGGCGCCGTCATCTTGCCGCCCTTAATCCAGAAGTCGGGTTTTCCCTCTGCACCAAAACCTGCGAACCCATGCACCTCCATGATCAACTTATAACCCAGCGGCGCCATGGCAACCGTGTAAAAGGCCTTGCTCTTTTCGTAATCACCGACCTCAAGCCCGATATGATCCAGCATAAAGAATCCCTCCCCCTCAGTACCCACATCCCTCTCCCACGCGTGGCATGGGAGAGGGCATCAACCTTGAATCTACACTTTAGTGCGACGGCTTCAGGTTCTGCCATATGCCGATCACATTCCCCTCAGTATCCTTAATATAGGCATAAAGTCCCATATCGGCGATCTGCATTTTCTCCATCATCACCTCGCCACCTGCGGCCTTGACCTTCTTGAGCGACGCATCAATATCATCCACCGTCATGGCAATAGTCGGTCCCGTCAGGGGGAATTTAGGGCTACGCTGAAACATGCCGCCGTTAATAAAACCGGAGTCCTTCGGCATGTTTTTTTCGTCTACCGGGCCGGTATGAAGGCCGACATACTGCATCCCCGGCATCGGAAAATCCATGGTTCCCCACCCAAACACGCCCGCATAGAATTTTTTTGCACGGGCAATATCGTCAACCGGAATCTCAAAATGCTGCACTTTGTCCATATGCTTATCCTCAGTTAATGTGAAAAATGATTAAACGGCACAACCACTCTACAACAATCCTGCTGACAGCATGATGTCAGCAGGAATCAACCCCCAAAAATATATTTCAGCGCCCGATCCATGCGCCGCAAAGTACGCTCGCGGCCAATCAAACGCACCGTCACATCAATCGGCGGAGACACGTCCGTGCCACACAATGCCACACGCAATGGCTGCGCCAGCTTACCCATCTTCATGTCACGCGCCTGCGCAACATCCATCACCGCCTGGTGAATCGCTTCACTGCTCCACTCCGGTAACGCCGCAAAACGCCCGCGCAAATCCGTCAAGGCCGGCGCAATGTCCTGCTTCAAATGTTTCGCCGCCGCTTTTTCATCATACGCCTCAAATTCACGATAAAAAATCACGCTGTTCTGCGCCATCTCCACCAGCGTCTTGGCACGTTCGCGCTGCGCCTGCACCACCTCCACCAATGCGGGGCCCGTCGATGGATCTACCCCCAGACGCCCCATATGCCAGCTCAAATGATGCGCGACATGCGCCGCATCACTGGTTTTGATGTAATGCTGGTTCAGCCATATCAATTTACCGGGATTAAAAGTCGATGCCGAATTATTCACGTCACTGCTATCAAACAACGCAATCATTTCATCCAGCGAAAATATTTCCTTGTCACCGTGCGACCAGCCCAACCGCACCAGGTAATTCAGCAGCGCCTCCGGTAAATATCCCTCTTCCCGATATTGCATCACGCTCACGGCGCCATGACGCTTCGACAGGCGCGCGCCATCTTCACCCAAGATCATCGGCACATGCGCATACACCGGCGGCGTCGCGCCCAATGCCTGCAAAATATTGATCTGGCGCGGCGTATTATTCAAATGGTCATCACCACGCACCACATGCGTCACCCGCATATCACTATCGTCCACCACCACGGCAAAATTATAAGTGGGCATACCATCGGTACGCACAATAACCAGATCGTCCAGCTCGCTGTTGGCAAACACCACCCGGCCACGTACCTGATCCTCGACCACCACCGCGCCTTCGATGGGGTTTTTGAAACGAATCACATGCGGCGCATCAGCAGCGCCATGATTACTTTGGGGTAAATTCCGGCAATGGCCGTCATAACGCGGCTTTTCCTTATTCGCCATCTGCGCGTTGCGTAACGTCTCCAGACGCTCTTTGGAACAATAGCAACGATAGGCTTTACCCGCACTCAATAATTGCTGGGCCACCTCGCGGTAACGTCCCAAGCGGTCACTCTGCGAAAAAGGGCCTTCATCATATTCCAGCCCCAGCCACGTCATGCCCTCTAGGATCGCATTTACCGACTCCAGGGTAGAACGCTCGAGATCGGTATCTTCAATGCGCAGAATAAACGTACCGCCATGCCTGCGCGCATACAACCAGGAAAACAAAGCCGTACGGGCGCCCCCAATATGGAGATAACCGGTGGGGCTGGGAGCAAAGCGGGTACGAACGGTCATGAACAATTCCTTGGCTGAAAATAAGATGGGCATGATGCCGCAGGATAAGCACCATTGTAACGAAAAATGGATAGGCAGAAAATCGGCCTTGGGGCAGTCAGCATAACTGACCGATTCTCTTGGACCAGCAAGTGCGGGAGCGGCCCGCGTTACGGCACAGCCCCGACCCGGTGCCACCCTTCAGCACCGTTCATTCGGCCGGGTCAGCTTACGGGAGAATCGCACTTCTATGTTGAATCCAGGGTACAAAAAGAGAAACGGGCCTTGCGGCCCGCTATTTTAACTCGTTTGCTTGGCTGCCAGCTTGTCAATGCGGTGGGTAATAAACCACTGTTGCGCAATTGACAGGGTATTATTCACTACCCAATACAACACCAAACCCGACGGGAAGAAGGCGAAAAACGGCGTGAAGATATACGGCATATACTTCACTACTTTCGCCATTACCGGATCGGGCGGCGGCGGATTCAAGCGTTGCTGTATCACCATGGTGATACCCATAATCAGCGGCAGCACGTAATAGGGGTCGCGGGTTGAAAGATCTTGCAACCACAGGATGAACGGCGCTTGGCGCAACTCCACGCTTTCCAGCAACACCCAGTATAAAGCAATGAACACCGGAATCTGCACCAGTACGGGTAAGCAGCCACCCACCGGATTAACTTTTTCCTTCTTGTACAACTCCATCATTGCCTGGCTGAATTTCTGGCGGTCATCGCCATAGCGTTCTTTCAGCGCTACCATTTTCGGTTGCAAGCGACGCATGTTCGCCATGGAACGGTAGCTGGTTTCAGACAGCTTGAAAAACACCAGCTTGATCGTCAGCGTCAGCAGCACAATCGCCCAACCCCAATTATTCACTGCTTTGTGAAACCATTCCAGCAACCAGAACAGCGGCTTTGCGATAATCGTCAACGGGCCATAATCAACGGTCAACTCTAAACCCGGCGCGATTTTTTCCAGCATATCCTGCAGCTTGGGGCCCACATACAGGCGGCTGGTGAACGTATTGCTCTGGCCGGGAGCGATAGCGACTTCCGGCGAGGCCATCCCCAGCACGTAATGCTTGTCATCCAGCGCCTTGCTGTAATAATGATTATTTTCGTCGGCCTTGGGTATCCAGGCGCTGACAAAATAATGCTGAATCATGGCCGCCCAGCCGCCATCAAAATCGCGGCTGAGATTTTCTTCTTTCATGTCATCAAATGTGATTTTTTCGTATTTTTTGGCTTCGCTGTAAATCACGCCGCCCGTGTAGGTGTAAATCAGTGACAGGCCGCCATCGGACGAATCACGGCGTTGCAACTGGCGGTATTGACGGCCCTTCCATTCGGTGGCGGAAGCGTTGTTTACCGTATGGTCCACCTCGACCACATAGCTCCCCCGACGGAAAGTGTAGGTCTTGGTGACCGTCACACCCTCAGGACTGGTCCACAACAGCGGCACCTTGATTTCATCGGCGGTATTCAGGGTATATTCGGTTTTTTCCACCGAAAATTGCGCATGGTGATCGGGGGCGGGGCGATTGGCGAGCAGACCCGACTGCGCGATAAACAATGTGGAGGGCGCCTCATCCAGCAAGCGCACCGGTTTTTCCGGCTCGGTTACCTTGACGGGATACGCGCTAAGATCGGCTTGGCGCATATCACCGCCATGGGTGTCAATAATGACATCCAGCACGTCAGTTTTTATATGAACCCGCTGGCCTACAGCCAACCCTGGTTTCCCAGCCACCGGCGCGACGCTGGGCACGGCAGTAGATGCGCCGCCTGCCGCCGCAGGGGTTGCGGGCGAACCACTGGTAGCAGCAGGCTCCGCGGGTGTTTGCGCTATCCCGCTTTGCGCCTGTGCGGAAGCGGGAGCCGTCGCCGCCGTGGGCGGCGCCACCTGCTCCTGTTGCCAGGCTTGCCAGAGGAAAATGATCACTACGGACAATGCCGCAAAAATAAGAATTCTATAATTATCCATCAGGAAGTTTTATCCACTTTCTTTACAGGTAGAGAATCAGGTACGAGGTCAATGCCACCGGGATGCCAGGGATGGCAACGCGCGAGTCGGCGTGCGGCCATCCAGCTACCGGTGATGACACCATGATTTTTTATGGCTGTTTCGGCATAACATGAGCAACTGGGATAAAACCGGCAGTTATTACCCAAAAACGGGCTGATTAAACCACGATAAATGCGTATCGCCAAAACCACAGTTTTTTCACCCGACGATCTCATAAATTCACACAAAAATCCCGCAGGCCCTTTGATTGAGCGGGGGAGGATTTTTGCAAGGAGAACCCCGTAGTTATTCATACAGCCGACCGAACAATGTTGCTATGGCTATCAAAAGACCCGCGTGGCCGCAGGTAATTTATGAAATCTTCTGGTCCGGTCAAGATTCAGGCCTCCTTCCCTCGCTCCCTCCATCGCGCCAGCCCATCCCAATGTTTATCAAGGACGGCGCGCAATGCCGGGCGGGATAGCTCCCCCAGGCCGGCACGACTCATGACCACCACATCCAAGCCGCCCAAACGCGCCTGACAGAGCCTGAAGCTTTCGCGGGCAATGCGTTTAACAAGATTACGATCAATGGCGCGTTTAATACTTTTCTTGGAGATGATCAAGCCAAGACGCGGCAAATCACCGCCATTTCTTCTGGCCCGCACCATCACCCCACCGTGGGAGAACTGGTAACCCCGAACCAGCGGCGCCAATCCGGCACCCCCACGCTGGGCAGCAGTCGCATTAAACACCTGCTCATATTCATGAGACTTAAGCAAGCGGTGATGCACGGTAAAGCGTCGGGACAAGCAAACCACCCCCACTACTTTTTTATCCGCACCACCGAGTCCCTCGCTTTCATCTCCAACCAGGCTCCTCCGATTATGATCATGCTGCCCGGTCGGGGATAAGTTTGAAGTAGAGCGCAAAATCGGGGGGAGAACCTTCCAATTCAGATCAAGAGCCAGGCGAAGCTCAAGCTGAGAGACGCGCGCGGCCTTTGGCGCGGCGACGCTTAATGACCAAGCGTCCACCCGGGGTTTTCATACGGGCACGAAACCCGTGGGTACGCTTGCATTTGATTACGCTGGGTTGAAATGTTCTTTTCATGGCTATACTAATCCAAATAAGGGCTAAATAAAGGGGTGTAGCTGCATTAATAAAAGCCTGTCAGGATACCCATTTGGAGGGGGTCATGTCAATAAAAACCGGATGATTTGCCATACCAACTGATTTTATGAGGTAATGGGAGGCGCTTCTGCAATAGCAACTTTATCATCCGTTGACTGCCGCGGGAGAATCTGACTCACATAAACGTGACTCAATTCAATTGATCACTTAACAGACAATAAGGAAAAACACATGGCGGTCTATGCCATTGGTGATATACAAGGCTGTTTTGGCGAACTGATGACGCTGTTAGCGCGCATTCAGTTTGAACCCAACCGCGACCAGTTATGGCTGGTGGGAGATCTGGTGAATCGCGGTCCACAATCACTAGAGGTGCTGCGCTACGTGCGCAGCCTGGGAACAAGCGCAGTGACCGTACTGGGCAACCATGACCTTCATCTCCTGGCGGTTGCGGGCGGGCATACCGCTACGCGCCATGACGATACCTTTCATGACGTACTCAATGCACCCGACCGCGACGAATTGCTGGATTGGTTACGCCACCAACCCTTGTTACACCATGATAACCACCTGGGCGTTGCGGCCCACGGTATTACTATGGTTCATGCCGGCCTTCCTCCACAATGGGATCTCGCCACCGCACAAGCCTGTGCCGTCGAAATAGAAAATGCGCTACGCGGGGCGCATTACCATCATTATCTTGCCGCCATTTATGGTAACGGCCCCTTCCAATGGTCAAACACCCTGACTGGCAACGAACGTTGGCGCTTCATCACCAATTGTTTTACCCGGCTACGCTATTGCGATGAGCAAGGGCGGCTGGCGCTCACGAACAAAGGCGCTCCTGGCACGCAAGCCTCCAGCCTTCTCCCCTGGTTTGCCGTGCCGAATCGCGCCAGCGCCAACCTGGAGATTGTATTTGGCCATTGGTCAACCCTCCATCATGCCAAACTGGACGCACGCCTCATGCAAGGCGTACACCCTATTGATACCGGCTGTGTATGGGGCGGAACATTGACTTCGCTGCGGCTTGATGGTAAGCAAGGGGAACGGATCAGCATTCCTTGCGCGGGGGCGCAGGAACCTGGGCGCGGCATCATAAATTAGCCTGTTGATACTTTAGCATGGCTAATTTAATAGCAACTACCTCGCCCCAAAATTAAAGGGCGCCTTTATAAATTTGTTTTTTGCCGTTCAAGCGCAAGCAGGAACCCAGAAAAATCAAGG
Organism: Gammaproteobacteria bacterium; assembly: GCA_020053945.1. Classification (GTDB taxonomy): domain Bacteria; phylum Pseudomonadota; class Gammaproteobacteria; family Ga007554. Next base: position 28,091 of record JAGVME010000028.1, on the reverse strand, counting down.
GACTCGATGCCCGCCCCCCTCTAGGGGGCAAGCTTCGCGGGCATACAAATTTTTAGGAGCGCCCTAAAAATATCCCCTGGCAAAATTTTTGAGCGAGCGTTGATGAGTGAAGACCAAGAACAAAGCTCGTTCCTTACTTATGAAATACGGCGGCGGCGCACCATCAACAGACCCATCAAACCCAGACCCAGCAAGAGGGGGGTAGCAGGTTCAGGCACACCAAATGGCGAGGGGCCTGGATCTTTCCAGGTTACGTCTTTAGAACCAGGGTTAAATACCAAACCTGTGTCAAGCAAGCCTGTTTTGCTATCTTTCTTATCGTATGTCGCTAGCGCCATTACATCGAAGTGAATCCACTGAAAACCACTAGTAGCAATTAACAGATTCTTGATCTCTCCCATAGAACCTGCAGAACCCGGTAACTCATCTACAAAATTCGGTATGGCGGGAGTGTTTTTGGCAAAATTTCCAATGTCAAAAAAGAGAAAATCTGAAGTATCGGACTTTACCGGATCATGTTTATTAGGGAAAAGCGACGTAGGTGACGTAAAGAACGGCATCATGCCATTGATGGTCAAGCCTCCCGTGCTATCACCCGGAATGGAAGCCACCAATATGGCGCCTTTGCCATTAAACACACTATAATCACTCGAAGACCCGCCAAATTCGGCGCTCAACACCGTTGCCCAATCCAAGCCAGTCCCCTGCGATCCAATATACTGGCCACCAAGCAACAACTCATTATTGGAATTGGCATAAGCGCCTCCAACCAAGAGCTGATTACCAAGTGTAATGGCCGTATTGGTTTCGGTAGGGGATGACGAAGAAGAATCATAGTCCGCATACACTCCTGAATCACCTGCGCCTGCGGGCGCACCGACCTGCAAGGTCGGAACAGCATAGGCATTGGCGACCCACCCAAACAAGGCGCCTAAAACCAAGGGAAAAGTTGATTTCATACTTAAAAAGCCTCAGTTAAAACATTAAAATTCTGCACAATATATATGCAAAAAATAGGCCAACTTAGCCAATCTATTGAATAGATTTGATATTCCTACAATCCCTTAAATCTGATTGTAAAATTTACCGACATTCTGCACTTGGAATTCCATCTCAGGGCTAACATGCCATTCATTTAATAATCAGTATTTTACAGGACATCGGTGTACAGGTAAAGAAATAAACAGGTTGAATATTACACAAACATCGTGTCTGCTTGTGTAAAATTTTCCGACACCTATGAAGGACTCCAGGGGAGCGCTCCTTAATGTTTTAAAATGCGGTGAAAACGCCCGTGGTGGAGACGGCCATGTATAACTCCCCCGCGTTGTTTATATAACTATTATTAAGTGTATAATAGACTGATAAATTTGGAAAAATCTTTCACTCTGGATACCTTCGCGACTCATCCCTATGATTAAACCCCTGGAACTCTTCATTGCCCTGCGCTACACGCGCGCCAAGCGGCGTAATCACTTTATTTCGTTTATTTCGCTGATTTCGATGCTGGGCATTGCGCTGGGGGTGATGGCGCTGATTACGGTGCTGTCAGTGATGAATGGGTTTTCGAAGGAAGTGCGGAATCGCATCCTGGGGGTGGTGGCGCATGCCACTATCACGGGGGTGGGAAATGAGGGGCTGCGAGACTGGCGGACGCTGGCGAGCCTGTTGGGACACTATCCGCAGGTGGTGGGATTGGCACCTTATATCCATGGCCAGGGGATGCTTGCCAATGGTTCGGAGGTGAGCGGCACATTGATTCGCGGGATTTTACCCGAGGAGGAGCCCAAGGTGTCTGACTTGGGATCGCACATGGTTGCCGGTCGCCTGGGCGACCTGAAATCCGGGGAATTCGGCATTATTTTGGGTAAAGGGCTGGCGAACGCCTTGGGCGTGGGGATGGGTGAGAAGGTGTCGCTGCTTACCCCGCAGGCGAATGTCACGCCCGCCGGTATCATGCCCCGCTTCAAGCGCTTTACCGTGGTAGGGGTGTTCGAGGCGGGGATGAATGAATACGACAGTGCGCTGGCGCTGATGCATCTCGATGATGCCGCCAAGTTGATGCGTACGGAAGGCGCGGTGAGCGGTGTACGCCTGAAATTGGATGACCTGTATGCGGCGCCGCGCCTGACTCGCCAATTATCTGAGGAATTACCCATCGGCTACATGATTAGCAACTGGACAACCGAGAATGTGAATTATTTTCGCGCGGTGCAAATGGAAAAGACGGCGATGTTTATTATCCTGCTGCTGGTAGTGACAGTAGCAGCGTTCAATATTGTATCGACACTGGTGATGGTGGTGGCCGACAAGAAGGCGGATATTGCCATATTACGCACGCTGGGTTCTTCCCCACGCAGCATTATGGCGATATTCATGATACAAGGTTTGGTGATTGGCATGATTGGTACGTTGCTCGGCACCGTAGGGGGCGTGGCGCTGGCGCTGAATATCGGCACCGTGGTGCCGGCGATTGAGCAATTGCTGGGCATGAAATTCCTGTCGGCAGAGGTTTATTACATTACAGAGGTACCTTCCGAAATGAGCTGGCTGGATGTTGCCAAAATCAGCGGCGTGTCGTTTGTGCTGAGCTTGCTGGCCACGCTTTACCCGGCCTGGCAGGCGGCGCGCACGCAACCGGCGGAGGCGCTGCGTTATGAATAGCAATGCCGTTTTATGGTGCCAGCAACTGGGCAAGACTTTTAATGAAGGCGGCTTGGCGGTTGATGTGCTCAAGGATATTAATTTATCGGTGGCGCGCGGCGAGCGTGTGGCGATTGTGGGCACCTCGGGCGCGGGCAAGAGCACCTTGCTGCATTTGCTGGGCGGGTTGGATACGCCGAGCCAGGGTGAGGTGTGGGTAAACAACCAGAATATGGCGCAGTTAAATGAAATACAGCGCGGCCGCTTGCGCAATCAGTCGCTGGGGTTTATTTACCAGTTTCATCACTTGCTGCCGGAATTTACGGCGCTGGAAAATGTCGCCATGCCGTTATTGATACGCGGTACGTCCCCGGCCGAAGCATCTGCCAAAGCGCGTGCGTTGCTGGGAAATGTCGGCCTGGGCGCGCGCCTTGCGCATAAACCCGGCGAACTGTCAGGGGGTGAACGGCAGCGCGCGGCGGTGGCGCGGGCGCTGGTCACACAACCGCAGTGTGTGCTGGCCGATGAGCCTACCGGCAATCTCGACCACAAAACGGCGGATCATGTGTACGGGTTAATGCTGGAACTGAACCGCGAGCTGCGAACGAGCTTTATTGTGGTAACCCATGACATGGCGTTGGCGGCAAAGATGGACCGTACCTTACGGCTGGATGACGGGATGTTGCGGGGCTAATTACTCCGCAGGATTTTGCGGGGGCGCTGTTCGCCGCTTTCTTTTTTTCAGATATTGCATGATATGCCACCGCCACATGCCACGCATGATCAGGTTGCCCAACACAGCGCTGGTGAGTGATAACACCAATGTGCCGAGCAGAAATGGCCCCCCAATCGTACCTAACTCATCCCACAACCATTGTATCGACATTTGAACTTCAAATTCATGCTCGGGCATGCGCAGGATCCAGGTGCCGATTTTATATGAAAAATAGGCTATCGGCGGGACGGTAAAGGGGTTAGTGATGAACGTCAGCGCGATTGCCAGTGGCAGGTTGACGCGAAAAATGATGGAACCCAGCGCCGCCAGCAACATTTGCACCGGGCCTGGAATAAACGCCGCAAACAGCCCCACTGAAACCGCGCCCGGCACCGAATGCCGGCTGAGATGCCATAAACGCGGGTCGTGCAGCAACTTGCCTAAAAATTTCAGGTGTTTATGATCACGGATGGTTTTGTGATCAGGGATGTAACGCTTGATAAATTTCTTGGGCATTAAGTTATAGTTTTGTGTGTGTACGAGACTGGCGATAGTTCAGTTGCTCAACCGACGATACAGGATACAACAAAAACATGCGCTTGGGGACGCTGGCATTTCTGGCGGGCATACTTGCTCTGCAGGAACTTACAACACTGCCAGACGTGCGCTGGGGGGCGTTGCTGGTTCCATTGGTATTGTTGGTGGTGTTCGCCAAATGGCTGCGTCTACCCGCGTTGGTGGGATGCGGATTCCTCTGGGCGTTACTGAATATTAACGGGCCATTCGCCCGCCTGGACAGCATCGCGCCAGCGCTGGAAGGCGAAGATGTGATCATCACTGGCGTAATAGCCTCGATTCCCAGCGTGCGCGAACGGGGTGTGCGCTTTGAATTTGAGGTGTCGTCACTGACCTTGGGCGCCATGCCGCAGCCAACGCCAGGGCGGATTCTGCTGAATTGGTATCAAGCACAGCCTGTAAATCAGCCGCCGCCCGAACTGCGCGTGGGCGACACCTGGCAATTGCAAGCACGTCTGAAACGGGCGCGCGGCCTGATGAACCCCGGCGGATTTGATTATGAAGGATGGCTGTTTCGTCACCATCTGCGCGCCACGGGATATGTACGGGCGGAGGGTGTGAACCAGCGCATTAGCGGCGATGCAAACGGCTATGCGATTGACAGGCTGCGCCAGAAACTCGCGGACGGCATCAAGGCCGCGCTGCCCGGCAGCCCCTACACGGGGGTGATTACGGCGCTGGCGATAGGCGAGCAACGCGCCATCTCCAATACGCAATGGGACGTATTTGCCCTGACCGGCACCACCCATCTCGTCGCCATTTCCGGCTCGCATATTACGCTCATTGCGGGTCTGCTGTTCTTCTTGGCGCGCTGGGGCTGGGCGCGCGCCGGATCGTTTCCATTGCGTTTTCCCGCGCCCAAAGCCGCCGCCGTGATTGCGTTGGCGGGAGCCATTTATTACGCTGCGCTGGCGGGATTTTCCGTGCCGGTGCAACGCGCGCTCATCATGGTGATAGTGGTGATGATGGGCATTTTGTGGCAACGCAATCGCCAGTTAAGCCATACCCTGGCGGTGGCGTTGCTACTGGTGCTGCTCTATGATCCGTTGGCGGTGATGGAAGCAGGGTTCTGGTTGTCGTTCGGCACGGTGGCGATGATTTTATTCGCCATGAGCAATCGCCTCGCCATCAGTAAATTAACCACTGGTAGTGGATTGTGGTGGCAGTGGGGGCGTTTGCATTGGTTGATTGCGATTGGCCTGGCGCCGGTGATGCTCATGATGTTTCAACAGGTTTCATTGATTTCACCGCTGGCTAATTTCATTGCTGTGCCATGGATGAATGTGTTGTCAGTGCCGCTCACCTTGCTTGGTACATTAACCGTATTGATCGTTCCGCCGCTGGGTGATGTCTTCTTGTCACTGGCCGAATACAGTGTGGCTGCCTTGTGGTTTGTGTTGCAGTGGATGTCCGGCATCGAACTGGCACAATGGACGCAACACACACCACCGTGGTGGGCGCTATTCCCAGCACTGGTCGGCGTTGCGTTGCTACTGGCACCCAAAGGTTTGCCGGTACGCTGGCTGGGCGGGGTGTGGCTGCTGCCGATGTTTTTTAAACCGATTCCGCAACCTGCCATCGGCGAAGTATGGTTTACATTGCTGGATGTAGGGCAAGGCTTGTCCGCCGTGGCGCGCACCCGTAATCATGCATTGGTATTCGATACCGGCCCGCGCTTCAGCGAAAGTTTTGACACTGGCGAAGCCGTGGTGGCGCCGTTTTTACGCAGTGTTGGCGCCACACGCCTGGATACCTTGATTATCAGCCATGGCGACAATGACCACATCGGCGGCGCGCAATCGCTACTCCAGGAAATAAGCGTGAAACGCACGCTCTCTGGCGTGCCGCAGAAAATACCTGCGGCACGGTCCACGCCACAGGCAGAACAGTGCGTCAGCGGCCAAACATGGCAATGGGATAGTGTGGAATTTCTTATCATCAATCCATTGGCTGATGCCATTAGCGATAAAAATGATGGCTCGTGTGTGCTGCGCATCACCACTGCCGCGGGCAGCATTTTACTCCCCGCCGACATAGAAAAAGGCGCGGAACGCATGCTGCTCGACACGCAGCCAGAAGCATTATCCGCGCGCATTCTGGTGGCGCCACATCACGGCAGCAAGACTTCATCCTCACAGGATTTTGTCGACGCGGTGCATCCTCAGTATGTATTATTTCCGGTGGGCTACCGTAATCGCTACGGCCATCCTAAGGCCGATGTAGTGGCGCGCTATCAAGCCTTAAATGCGCAGATGTTTGATTCAGCACAACATGGAGCCATTACTTTCAAGCTTGCTCCTACGGGGCTCACAAAACCTGATACATACCGTCAGTCCGGAGGTAAATACTGGCATATACAGTAGTATTACTTTTTCAAAGTACCATCGATGCACGTCACCGATGCACCACCAATCTCAACGGAAAAATCCGCCCTGTTGACATGCACCCACACCCGCCCATCACGTCCTAACGCCCTGCCCTGGCTTGCCACATAGTGGTAGCCGATAGCATCAAGCATGCCCGCGTGCGCAAGAAAGGCTGCGACACTGGCATTGCCACTGCCGCACACCGGGTCTTCCGGCACACCGCATGCGGGCGCAAATGATCTGACGCATAGCGCGGGATCTGTTGCCAGGGTGCGGCCAAACACTGTGATACCTGCGATATGTAATTGCGCGCTGAGCTGGGCAATGGCGGTCAAATCTGGCCGTAAATTATTTACAGTTTCCGCATTACCTAAATCCACCACCAGCCATACCGGCCCTACATTCACTAACAATGGCGGTGCGTCGGCAACCGCTTGCGCGCCCAGCGCTGCATTAATCACCGCATAAAAAGCTGCATCAATCTGCTGTACCTTGGGTTGTGGGACTTTCACGAAAATGCGTCGGTCGGCGCCATCACCTTCGACGCGCAAGCCTAGCAAACCCGCGCCACATTCCTGCACTAAACGCCCCGCAACAGGTTTTACCAATCCGCTTTCCAGAATGGCATGCGCACTGCCAATGGTAGGATGTCCGGCAAACGGGAGTTCTTGCCTGGGCGTAAAAATCCGCAAACAATAATCTGCACCGGCCACCGTCTCAGGCAATACAAACGTCGTTTCAGAAAGATTGGTCCACGCAGCAATGCGCTGCATATCCTCAGTATCAAGGCCGTTGGCATCTAACACCACGGCAACAGGGTTACCGTAAAATGGCCGTGTGGTAAAAACATCAACTTGCTTGAACTTGTACAAGGTCATGCCCGTTCGTAAACCTTTTTCACCACCCGCGCAATAGCCGCTGCGCCCGCTTCCAGATCTTCTTCACTGGCGGTAAGGCTGATGCGCAGACATTGCTGCTTGTGCGGCCAATCTTCATTGAGGCCGGGAAAGAACGGCGAGCCGGGCACAACGATGACGTGCTCCTGCTTGATTTTTCGATACACATCCCAATCTGTCATGGGCAGGTCTTTCAGCCACAACCAGGCAAAAATCGCACCCTCGGCTTTATGCAAATACCACGGCACATCATGCGGCATTTCGCGGTCGAATGCGGCAGTGAGCAACGCGGCTTTGCGCTGGTAATGGGGTTTGATCACGCTCAGTGAAAGACGCGCCAGTTCGCCAGATGAAATCGCCTGCGCCGCCAGCGCCTGGCCATAACGTGATGAATGAATGCTGGCATTGGCCTGAAAACATTCCAGCGCGTGAATGTTGCGCTCATCACCAATCGCAATGCCGACGCGCTCGCCCGGCAAACCCACTTTGGACAGACTGAGGCAATGCACCACGTTTTCACCGAACACTGGCGTCATCTCAGTGAATACCAGATTAGGGAAAGGCAAGGCATACGCAGAATCAATAAACACCGGCACGTTGTGCTGTGCCGCAAGGTCGACAATCTGTTGCGTCTCGGCATCGCTGATCACATTGCCAGTGGGATTGCATGGCCGCGAAAACAGCACCGCGCCAGTGGTGCCATCAATCTGCATTTGCGCAAAGTCGGGGCGGTATTTGAAACGGTGCGGGGCAATGATGTCGATAGTCGGCTTATACGCCCGCAAGGTTTCGGCATTGAGCGTCACGCCGCCGTAGCCGGTGTAGTCAGGGCTCAGCGGCAGCACGATCTTGCGCAATGCACCATCAGCATCAACACCGCCCAGGCAATTCGCGGCGTAAAAATACAATGACTGGCTGCCGGGCGTAATCAACACATTGCGCCGCGTAATGCCCCAGCCATAATGACTATTGAACCAGTCCACCACCGCTTCGATGAGCGGTTCATAGCCCTGGCTTGCGCCATAACGCCCCACCACTTCACCAAAGTGCGGACCCGCCAGGAGCTGCTGCGTGTAGTCGCGCCACATGGCTTCGACTTCAGGCAAGATCAACGGGTTTCCGGCACTCAGATTAACCCACTTGCCGGGTTCTGACCGGAGGGTTTCGATGATGTCCTTCATGATGGCGCGGACACCGGTGAGCTGGGACATTTTCTGTCCGATCTGGCTAAGATGGGGTTGCACGTCTAAAATCCTTCCTGCATTTCATTATTGTCATCCCATTGTACAACAATCCGGCTTTTTCGCATGCCTTGATCTTGTATAATAGGTGTTTATTTCCCCCACTTATGGACTCCTATGGAACTCTCATCCCTGACGGCAATTTCCCCCATTGATGGCCGCTATGGCGACAAAACCCGTGACCTTCGCGTGGTTTTCAGCGAATACGGGTTGATACGCCACCGTGTACTCGTCGAGGTGCGCTGGCTGCGCATGCTGGCTGACCACCCTGGCATTGCCGAAGTTCCCGCACTCAGCACGCATGCCACCAAATTACTGGAAAACATTGCGGAAAATTTCAGCGTTGAAGATGCGCAGCGCGTCAAGAATATCGAACGCACTACTAATCACGATGTAAAAGCAGTGGAGTATTTTCTCAAGGAAAAAATTGCTGGCAATGACGAACTCGCAGCCGTCAGCGAATTCATCCATTTCGCCTGCACCTCGGAAGACATCAACAACCTTGCCTATGCGCTGATGCTGCGTGAGGCGCGCGCGCAGATTATTTTGCCGCTGCTTGATAACACGATTCGCGCCATCACCGACCTGGCGCATCGCCACGCCGATCAACCCATGCTGTCACGCACCCACGGCCAGCCTGCGTCACCCACTACGCTGGGCAAGGAAATGGCGAATGTCGCCTACCGCTTGCAACGCCAGCGCGAACAACTGGCAGCCGTACCACTGCTGGGGAAAATCAACGGTGCCGTGGGCAATTACAACGCCCATCTCGCCGCGTATCCTGCCATTGACTGGCAGGACGTCGCACGTAATTTTGTAATAAGCTTGGGGCTAGAGTGGAACCCCTATACCACACAGATCGAGCCACATGATTACATCGCCGAATATTTTGATGCCATGGCACGCTTCAACACCGTGCTGATGGATTTCAGCCGTGATGTGTGGGGCTACATTTCACTTGGCTATTTCAAACAAAAAACGGTGGCGGGTGAAGTCGGCTCATCCACCATGCCGCATAAAGTCAATCCCATCGACTTTGAAAATGCCGAAGGCAACCTCGGATTAGCCAACGCCATCTTTCATCACCTCGGCAGCAAACTGCCGATCTCACGCTGGCAGCGCGACCTCACTGATTCCACAGTGCTACGTAATCTTGGTGTGGGTGTGGCGCATGCGGTGATTGCCTATCAATCATGCCTCAAAGGCATTGCAAAACTGGAAAGCAATCCCGCGCATATCAATGCCGACCTGGATGCCACATGGGAAGTGCTCGGCGAAGCCGTGCAGACCGTGATGCGCCGTTATGGCATTGAACAACCCTATGAAAAACTCAAGGAACTCACCCGCGGCCGCGGTATCAGCCAAGACAGCCTGCGCGCCTTTATCGCCACGCTGGCCATTCCCGACGCAGAAAAAGCGCGCCTGCTGACCATGACACCTGCAACGTATATTGGTAATGGGGCGGAACAGGCGCGTGGGTTATAAAGAATGGGGTGTCAGATTGTGTGGGTGGGACGTATGACGAAGATGACCGGCGTTACATTGATTAGATCGCGGGACTAGAGTCCCAACCCACGCGCCAGTCTCGGCAGCTTTCCCACCAAGCCCATGGTCTGGCGCGCCAAGATATGTTTAAGTGGCGGCAATAAATCCACAGCCACTAATCCAAGATTACGCCCCACCACAAAAGGCGCCAGTGGGTTAGTGAAGATACGTATCAGGCTATCGGTGAAGGCGATGGCGCGGCGCTGATCGTGGCGGCGCCAATCTGCATAATCCGCCAGGACATCCATACTGCCAATGCCGCGCCCGGTGCGGCGGGCGTCTACCACGATTTGCGCGAGGGCGGCGACATCGCGCAGACCGAGATTAAAGCCTTGCCCCGCGATGGGGTGCAAGGTATGCGCGGCATTGCCGATGATGGCAAGGTGCGGGCGCACATGTTCGCGGGCAGCGGTGAGCGCGAGCGGATAGGCGTGGCGCATGCCGACCTTCTGCAGTTTACCGAGGCGATAACCAAACGCGGTTTGCAGGCCGTGGCGGAATTCGTCGTCATCCATGCGCATGATGTTGGCTGCTTGGCCGCTGGCCACTGTCCAGACGACGGCGCAGCGGCTGTCATTCATGGGCAGCATGGCGAGGGGGCCATTTTCGGTGAAGCGTTCGTAGGCCGTCTGATTGTGGTGGTATTGCGGGGTGATGTTGGTGATGATGGCGGTCTGGTGGTAGTCCCAAGTGGTTGAGGCGATGCCGAGGCGTTCGCGCACTGATGATTTGCCGCCGTCTGCCGCAACCACCAGTTGCGCGGTGAGCGTGCGTTGTGTGCCAGCTTGATCAATGACAATCTGGGCGCCGCTACTGTTAATGGCAATGTCGGTGAGCAAGGCCGGGCAGATCAAATCAACATTTGGCACGTTTCTCAGCGCGCGCGCCAACATCTGACCCAACACGCGGCTCACCACCACATAGCCCATCGCATCTACGCCTTCATCGGCGCAATCCAGGCGCGTGACCCCGGCGTGGCCGCGATCTGAGACGTGAATCTTTTTAATCGGCGAGGTACTGTCAGCCAGCAGCGGCCATAAACCCATGCCTTCAAAAATGCGGCGCGTGCCATAGGCCAAGGCAATGGAGCGGTCATCATAGCTGGAAGGAATAGATGCTGGCGGCTCAGGGCATCCATCATCCTGCGCCGTGCCAGGATGCACAAGCGCCGCAGTGGCGGGAAGCTGGAGAGCAGCCATACACGCCGCTGATGCCGTGACTGGCATTGATGGGGCCGCTGCCGCCCACGGCGCCGCTTCAATCAAGCCGATGCGCAAACCCGGCTGATTGCCGAGCGCGCACGCCAAGCTGGCGCCAACCAAGCCACCACCGATAATCAAGATGTCGTAATCGTTTGAGGTCATTGCTGTGTCACGAGACCATCAACGCCTCGATCTCCGCCACGGTTTTAGGTGCGCCACGGGTGAGCACGTCATTGCCGTGTTTAGTTACCAGCACGTCGTCTTCAATACGGATGCCGATGTTCCACCACTTTTTTGGCACGTTGGCGCTGCCTGCGGGGATATATAAACCCGGCTCCACCGTGAGCACCATGCCGGGTTCGAGCGCGCGCCAATCCTTTCCGGCTTTGTAATCGCCCACGTCATGCACATCCATGCCCAGCCAATGGCCAGTGCGGTGCATGTAAAACGGGCGGTAGCTTTCATCTTTAATGAGCTGTGCGGGCTTACCGCTCAGCAAGCCCAACTTCACCAGACCGGCGGTGAGCACGCGCACGGCCGCTTGGTGTGGCTCGTTCCAGTGGTTGCCGGGGCGCACTTTGTCGATGGCCGCAGATTGCGCGGCGAGCACCAACTCGTAAAGCGCTTTTTGTTCCGGGCTGAACCGGCCATTCACCGGAAAGGTGCGGGTGATGTCAGCGGCGTAGTAATTAAACTCCGCACCGGCATCAATCAACAGCAGCTCCCCGTCATTGAGGCGCGCGTTATTATCGTTATAGTGCAGCGTGCAGGCGTTGGCGCCGCCGCCGACGATAGGATTATAGGCCGGAAACCGGCAGCCTTCGCGCACAAACTCATGCAGTAATTCGGCCTCGACCTGGTATTCCATCATGCCGGGTTTGCAGGCCTGCATGGCACGGCGATGGGCGGCGGCGGACACCACCGCCGCGCGCCGCATCGCCGCCACTTCAGCAGTGCTTTTGAACAAGCGCATTTCATGCACCGGCTCGCTCAGTGAGGAAAAAACCACGGGCGCGCGTACACCACTGCGCGACTTGGCGCGCACCCGGTTAATCCAGCCCAATAGCTGCTGATCAAACGCCGGTTGGCGGCCCATGTCATAAAATACCGTGCGGCGATTCTCCAGCAGGGTCGGCAGGATGTTATCAAGCTCGCTAATGGGATAAGCTTCGTCTGCGCCATACAGGGCGCGGGCGCCCTCCTGTCCTGCACGCGGGCCGTTCCAGATTTCCATTTTAGGATCACGCTCACGGCAAAATAATATATAAGCGCCCTCTTTTCGGCCAGGCACCAGTACCGCCACCGCGTCGGACTCAGCAAAACCGGTGAGGTAATAAAAATCACTGTCGGGACGGTAGGGATATTCACTGTCACGGTTGCGCAACGCCTGCGGCGCAGAGGGAAGAATCGCCACACCATCTTTGCCAATGTGGCGCACCAGATGCGCGCGGCGCTTGGCAAACTCTTGTTTATCCATGACAGAACCTGTTGTGCTTATTGAACTTAATTTTAACCACGGAGCCGTCGCGCCGCAGCCTACCCTTAAGGTAAAAAATGGCGGCGCGTCTTGTGTACACAGCCGGGGAGCATCTCCCAGCTTCTCTACGAGCCCTCGGCTGCGACTGCATAAGATACCCTGCCCGACGGGGAGGTAAAGGGGAATCTGGGATCATTGTACGATAGGGAACAGGTTTTCGCAAAAATGCGGAGGCCACCTTTTCATTTAGAAGCAATCCGCGTGGCGCGAACCGCATTACCCGCCTTCATTTCACGAAGCAACCGCCGCAACTTCACCAAGTTCTTTACCTGTTAGCCCGCTAACGTACCGGCAATACCGCCGGTTGCGCAAACGCGGTTTCTCTTGGGGTCGTCGGCAGATGGGCCGGCAGCGGGGGTTGGCCGACGATTTTGTCGGTGATCAGCGCCAGGCCTTTACGGTAGCAGTCGAGGGCTTTTTCCTGTTCGCCGAGGCGTTCCAACAGTTGCGCCAGGGTGTGGTAGGCTTCGGGGTGGGGGGCGGCCATGACGCTGGCTTCAAGATAGCGGCGCGCTTTGCCCCAGAGCCGGGTGCGCAGGCACAGGCGACCCAGTGTCAGCAACAATAGGGCATTATTTTCATGTTTGTCGAGCCAGGCTTCGGCACGGGTGAGCTGTTTGGCGGAATCTACGCCCGCGGCCAAGCCATATAGGTGCACCAGGTTTTCATTCCACTCTTTATTGATGGCCTCATACAGCGCCAGTTCGGCTTGCTCACTCATGCCTTTGCTGATCAGGCCGCGCGCGTATCCGGCGATTACGCTTTCATAGGCGCGGATTTTTTGCGGCATTTGTTGCCAGGCTTTAAGCAATACGGTGGCATCCTGATTGGTCGCGGCGCGTGCCAACAGGTGGGTATAGGCATTACATTCCACAACATCGCTGTGCGCGCCATCAATGATATGGGCTTTGCGTAAATCCGGCAATAAATCAATCAATGCCTCCCATTGCTGCAATTCACCATAGATCTTCATGAATAGTTTTAATACCGGAGCCTGACGGCGCGCGGCGGTGTCGAGTTTGCGCAATGTGGCTAACGCTTGCTGCGGTTGTTTGTAGTCAAACTGTAAGCGTGCCTGGCTTAATTCCACCGCAAAGGTATTTTCCGGTTTGGCTTGCTGGGCACGGTTCAGGTAAACGTCGCGGCGCGTTTCTGACCCGAGTTCTTGTGCGGCGCGTGCCGCCGCAAGATAGTTGAGGATGGGCGCGTCGCTATGCTCAACATGCTGGATGAGCAGTTGTTCAGCGTTGTGCCACGCGCCTTCAGCGAGCCGCGTCAAACCTTGGGTGAGCCCATGGCGCGCCTTGTTGAGTTGCCGTTGTTCCTGCAATTCGCGCCAGCGTTTTGGAAAGCGGCGTGCCTTGCTCCACACGCGTAACAGGGCGTAACAGGCGGCGAATACCGCCAGCAGGAGCGTGACGAACACGATCAAGCTGGTTTCAATGGTCCAATCCCCATAGATGATTTGTATGTATCCCGGCCCGGCGGCGGTGTTTGCGCCTGTCCCTGTGCCCCCAGGCAAAACCCAGATAACACCTGTCACCACGAACAAGGCGAGCAGTATAACGGCCGCCAATTTCATGGTGTCGCGGCTCCGGATGGCGTAATGGGCGTGATCGGCGGCGGGACAGGGTTGGCGGGTGCGGAGGCGTCAGGCAAGGCCGGCGGCAGTGGCAAAGCGCTGCGGTTACGCGCCAGCCAGGCTTGTAGGGTTTTGAACGATCCTGTGGTGTCGGGCAGAGCTGGGGCAAGATTTATTTTTTCAATTTTAGCCAGGGATTCCTGGGCAAGCTGTGTCGTGGCGTTTTGCTCGAAATAACGCCCTAGCCAGTTGCGCGCCATGGATACATTGGCGCGGAACGCCTGGTTATCACGACGGAGCAGGGCGATCTGCGCGGTTTCAAGTGTCAGGCGCAGATTGTGGCGCAGGAAAAAACGTTGCTCGGGCTGTGCCAGCGGCGGCGTGGTTTGATCGGTGCGGCGGATCACCACCAGGCTTTTCAGTTCACGCCATGCCGCGGTCCAGAAACCTTCATCACGCGCTGAGGGCGTGATGTCAGATGAAGCTTGCGGCGCGGTGGGCAGCACGAGTTGGTCAATCTGGCTTTCGAGGCTGCGCAATGTCATTGACGCGCCGGTAATATCCGCCTGGGGGGTAAGCTTCAAAGCAGTAATTTCGTTGATGAGCTGCCGGCGGGTTTCAAACAGGATGGGATCGTCTATTTGTTGCAGGCGCCGGTCAGCTTCCTCCAATGCGGCGATGGCGCTGGCGATGTCCTGCTCCAGTTGCAAACGGTGCAGGGCGATGCGCATCAGATATTCCGCTTCGGTGGCAACGGTGTAGTCATGGCTGCGCGCCAGGGTATTGCGTATTTCCTGGGTGACATCGCGCAATACCTGCTGCTCGGCGCGCATTTCTTTGAGCCCTTGGTCCAGCTCACCCTTAAGCGAGGTATCAAGGTCGCGCAACGCCATCACGGTTTGCTCAATTTGATGCGTGAGGCCACGTTGGCCATTCCAGGTATAGACGCTAAAAGCGCCGATGCCTAAGGTCAGCAACATCGCTGAAATCCCGATATACAATGCCCGGGAATAAACGGGAGGGGGCACCCGATTTTCCTGGGGCGGCTCCTCCGTAGGGGCGGCGGCGTTCACGAGGGGTTCCGGCGCGGCTCCCGCCGCTGGCGATGGGGATGCCGGGGTTGATGTGGGTATTACTGGGCTATTCGGCTGCATGGCGTCTACTTATTCCTGCGTGATGCGCCATGCCTTGATAGCGGCAAGCAATCCATCATCGTTGGCTTCGGGGGCGACCGATACGGGGGATGTGACGCCTAACCCTTGCGCCGTGGCGGCGATGCGCGCACTCATCACGGCTAATGGCATGTGCTTTAACATTTCTTGCCCGGCACTCCCCGCCAACTCCCACAAATTACGCAAACTTTCATTGCTGGTGACAACAATGATATTGATTTTACCTGCCGCCAGCAGCTCCGCAAAGTTCAACGAAGTGTATCCGGGCATGTCGACCGGTTTACTGCGCCGGTAAACTTCGGCGTATTCAATATCCGCCCCGCGTTGACGTAACGTGTCCGCCAGCAATTCCCGCCCGCCCTCACCGCGGAAAATGACCACTTTTTTATTTTTTATGGCGCACATTTCTGGCAGGGCCAGCAACGCTTCGCTGTTAAATTTTTCCTCTGGACAGATATCGACCATTACGCCGTATTCCTGTAGTGCGCCGGCGGTGCGTGCGCCCACCACGGCGATTTGCAAGTGGGATGGCCAGTCACGCCGTGGCAGGATCAGGTCCATGGCTTTTGTCACCGCATTGGCGCTGATAAAAATAGCGATATCAAATTCGTCGAGCCGCTCCACCAAACGCACCACCGCGCTGTTGTCCGGCAGGTCCTGGATTTCGAGCACCGGAAAAGCGATCGCCCGCCCGCCCTCGGCCTCAATCAAAGCGCATAAGGGTTGCGCCTGGTGCGCCGGGCGTGTCACCAGCACGACGGTATCCGCGAGCGGAAATACTGATTTCATAAATTAGTCCGCATATACATCCCTCAAAATCGCCGCCGCGCCGCGTGCCAGCAGATCCTCTGCCAGCTTGATGCCCAGCGCCTCGGCATCGCGCTGCGGGCCGCTGACTTCACCCCGCACCATCTCGCGGCCATCGGGGCTGCCGACCAGCCCACGCAATGTCAGAGTACCGTCATCAAGCACGGCATGCCCGGCGATCGGTACCTGACAGCCGCCTTCCAGGCGCCGGTTCATGGCCCGCTCTGCCGTGATGCGGATAGCGGTAGGCCCATCATTCAGCACCGCCAGCAACGCGTGGATGCGCGCATCGCCCTCGCGGCACTCAATGCCAATCGCGCCTTGGCCCACCGCCGGCAAACTGATGCCGGGATCCAGATATTGCGTAATGCGATCCGCCATATTGAGACGCAGCAACCCGGCGCTGGCGAGGATGATGGCATCGTATTCGCCAGCATCCAGTTTCGCCAGCCGCGTATTCACGTTGCCACGCAGGGTGAGAATCCGCAAATCAGGGCGCCGCGCGCTCAACTGGCACTGGCGGCGCAAGCTGGAGGTGCCCACCCGCGCGGCATGCGGCAACGACTCCAACGTGTCATAGGTATTCGACACAAAAGCATCACGTTCATCTTCGCGCGCCAGGATCACCGCCAGATGCAATCCGGCAGGAAATTCCGCAGGCACATCTTTCATGGAATGCACCGCGATGTCAGCGCGCCCTTCCAGCAAACCTTGCTCCAGCTCTTTGACAAACAAGCCTTTGCCGCCGATTTTGGCGAGTGGGCTGTCGAGTATCTTATCGCCTTGCGTGGTCATTTTCAGCAGTTCAATCTGCAAGCCGGGATGCGCCGCAAGCAACGCGTCACGCACATGTTCGGCCTGCCACAGGGCCAAGGGACTTTTACGGGTGGCGATACGCAGGATATTAGACATGGGTAAACCAGGAATTAGTAGTTGGGGAACACAGCATGTGTGTATCAGGATGCGCCGCCGTAAGCCATAATTATATTGTGGTTTATGGCAGTTATCACACCCCCTTATGATACTGCTTGGGCTGCAAAAAGCACAGATTTACTGACATTAAGCATTGATGCGGTGAGACGCTGCCATGGATTTTATTTGGGATCATGGGAATTCGTCACTCAAACGATGGTTGACATCCCGATGATGGGTTTCATCGGCGCGAATGGCGATGATGACTTCGCGCAAGCGTGCGTCAGGGCCTAAATTCCAATAATCAATCGCGATCCGGGGGGCGGCAATATTAGCGTAACTGCCGCTCTCCACCCCTGCCAGATACTCTGTATAACTATAAATGGCCTCTTCTTCAAAATAACCCACTAGCCGATGCGCGGTTTTGGGTGACAACAAATAAAGCAGAAAGAACAGATTAAAGAAAATGCCTTGGGCGATCAAAATCAGGAATCGCTCAAATTTAGTCGGCTGCGCAATGTGGATAAAAGTCATCAAGTGCATCCGTTCATTTTCCGCTTCGTCGAGCAGCATCCGAATCCTCCCCCCATCGCTTTCAATGCGGCGCAAAGCGCGCAAATGTTGTAATGCGCCCCCCACCATGCCGGGTACAGCCGCGACAGTCTCTAAAACCACGGCACGATGCCCATAACGCCGGGAAAAAACCGTATCAGCAAAAAACCGTAATAACTTAGTTATAACCAGGGCGAAGCGGTCGGAAAAGTTTTGGGGGATATGGTGTGGCTGTAATGTTGACGTAGCAAGCATAGTCTACTCCTTGATATGCCCGTTGCCATTCATTGCTTTGTGCAAAACACAACCAATAAATGGATTTTGATAGTTTATTCCTTAACCTATCCGGGATCCATTCCTTTAAAAAATTAAGACAACGCGGATTTACTCGCGTTTCCTTAATTAATTTTACCACAGCATTGCATAACCTTTGAAAACCGCTTTGGCCAACCTCTGTAATTCCAATTTAACCCAGATTTTCCATTAGCGCTCGTAGCGAGGGCGTATAAGGCGCTGAAGATGGCTAATGGAAAATCTGGGTTAAATGCCTGTTGTGTGATGTAACGCACAGAATTAATCTTGAAAATGAGGATAATGGACTCCAAGGTAACACTTGGCGGCACCCCCCTCCCCCTCCCCCGCCGCCAAATGTAATCCTAACTTTAGCCCGGGGCATCCTTGCCCCGGGTTTTTTTTGGATTTATATTGTGCTCGGAGGGTTTTTCCAGCGGGTGAAAGCAGCCAGCGAAAGAATGTGGTATCCCTTCACTTGGCTTGAAACGCAGAAATACTGTATTTACTTGGAATCTTTTTTGGCTTTCTTTGCGGCTTTCTTTTCTTTCATGCTCTTGGCCGGGGCCTTTTTGCTGTCTTTTTTGCTGTCCATACCTTTACCCATGGTTTTTTCTCCTCGTGATTTAAAATAGTTGTCGTTATTCCAAAACTTTCTGGGACACTCCGGTATTACAGGCCCAGGTAAATTCCCTGCATCACCAGCCACGCATAGATTCCCGCCATGACATCATCAATCATCACCCCAAAGCCACCTTTGACATGTTGATCGAGCAGGTTAATCGGCCACGGTTTCCATATATCAAATAAGCGGAACAGGACAAAACCCAGCACTATCCACAGCCCGCCTGAGGGAGCGGCGGCCATGGTGATGAGATAGCCGACGATTTCATCCCACACGATGCCGGAATGGTCATGTACGCCCAAGTCACGCGTGGTGATTTGGCACAACCAGATGCCCAACAGGAACAGCGCGGCAGTGATGGATATATACATCAACAACGGCAGGTCTTGCAAGAGTATATAAAGGGGAATGGCGGCTACAGTGCCGAAAGTACCGGGCGCGATTTTGATGGCGCCCGCGCCAAATCCAAACGCGGCAAAATGAATGGGGTTACGCCATACGCTAGGAGGGGTGTTGGCGCGCCCTTTCATGGGGTTAGTCATGTGAAATGTTGATAGCCACTACTGGCTGGCCTTAACATCTCGCCGCTGGCAAGCTTGCAGCGCAAGCCGAGTTGCATTTCGATGACGCCGATGCGGGCTGCGCCGCAACCAAAGCGTGCAAAAACCTGTTCGACTTTGGCCTGCTTTTCTGCGGGCACGGTAAAACATAATTCATAATCATCACCTGCAGACAGCGGTAATTGCCAATACTGATCAGCGCTCAACGCTGTTTCCTGCACGGCGGCAACAAAGGCAGATGACACTGGCAAACGCTCGACTTCCAGTGTGGCGCCTGTCCCACTGGCGGCGAGGATGTGCCCCAGGTCAGCGGCGAGTCCGTCGGAAATATCAATGGCGGCCGATGCAATGCCGCGCAATGCCAGGCCTTCAAACACGCGCGGTGAGGGGCGCTCCAGACGATCTTTCAGATAATGGGCCTGGGGCTCAGACAATACCTGATGCTGCTGCAAGGCTTGCAACGCCAAACCGGCATCGCCGAGAGCGCCTGTTACATAAATCAAATCGCCGGGCATGGCGCCGGAGCGACGCAGCGCAGCGCCTTGGGGAATAAAGCCGTGCATTTGTACCGATATGGTGAGCGGGCCACGACAGGTGTCTCCGCCCACCAACTGCACACCATAACGCTCTGCCAGCTCAAAAAAACCGCGACTGAACGCTGCCAACCAGGTTTCATCCAGCGTCGGCAAAGTTAATGCAAGCGTGGCCCAGGCAGGCTCTGCACCCATGGCGGCCATATCACTGAGGTTCACGGCCAAGGCCTTGTAACCCAGCGCAGCGGGATCAACATCCGCAAAAAAATGCACGCCCGACACCAGCGTATCGACAGACGCTACCAGATCCATGCCAATCGGCACATGCAACACCGCGCCATCATCACCTACGCCGTGGATGACATCCTCACGGGTCGGTGTTGTGGGCGTGAAGTAACGTTGAATGAGATCAAACTCTGACAGCGGCATGGTTTTTTCTTCGGTGAACCTTAGGGTTTGTCATTTCGACCGTAGGGAGAAATCCTTGTTTCGAACAGAGTGAGAAATCTTTTATATTGTTAATATTCTTTAATGCTTGTTCTTATTAATAATGAGCAGGATTTCTCTCTTCGTTCGAAATGACAGCACATCACATATCAAAAACTTCCTGGAGGGCGCTACTCCGTGGGTTTTCTGGATCGCATTTGTATTTCAGCCGCACGCAGCTTGTGCGCCACTTTATCCAGCACGCCATTGACATATTTGTGGCTCTGCTCGGCACCAAACACCTTGGCCATATCGACGCCTTCATTGATCACCACACGATACGGAATATCCAGACGATACGCGAGTTCGTAAACACTCATGCGGAGAATGGCGCACTCCACCGGATCAAGTTCGTGTACGGGGCGATCAAGAAACTTGGCATAGTGCGCATCCAACTCGGTGACATGCGCGGGTACTTGGTGCAAGAGCTCCTGAAAATAAGCGATGTCCACTTTTTTGACATCATGCTCCGTGACAAACTGCGCATCAATATCGCCGACATTTTGCTGGGTGATATGCCACTGATATAGCGCCTGCACGGCGCAACGGCGCGCCAGGTTGCGACCCTTGCTCAAACTGGTTCTGTTTGGCGCGCGCGTTGCAGAGACAGTTTTTCCATCATTTTTTTCTGTGGGGGGCAAGCTCATGGCTTGCTAATCTGTTGCAGCAGATTCACCATTTCAATCGCCGACAGGGCCGCGTCAACGCCCTTGTTCCCCGCTTTGGTGCCCGCACGCTCAATGGCCTGCTCGATGGTATCCACCGTGAGCACGCCAAATGCGACCGGTAAATCATGGTGTAATGCAACATGCGCCAAACCTTTGCTGCATTCCCCTGCCACATAATCAAAATGCGGCGTGCTGCCACGGATCACGGCGCCCACGGCGATAATCGCATCGTAGCGCTTACTGGCGGCCAAGCGTTGCGCCACCAGTGGTAATTCATACGCACCGGGCGCATAGGTGATGCTGATGTCTTGCGCTGCGGCACCATGGCGCAGCAAGGCATCCACCGCGCCACTCACCAGATGGTCAACAATAAAGCTGTTAAAGCGGCCCGCCACAATGGCAAAACGCGCGCCCCGCACCACACAATCACCTTCAATTTTTTTGATGTCGCTCATTTTGATATTACTCACTCGGATTTATTGCTGACGTATTCGACCACTTCCAGGCCAAACCCTGCCAGCCCATGTACTTTTTTCGGCGCGCCTAACACGCGCATCTTACCTACGCCTATATCGGCCAGAATCTGCGCGCCTGCACCGTAGGTGCGCAGATCAATATTCGCTGCCGGTTTTGGCAGGTTGATGCCTTTATCCTTCAATTGGTAATCCCTGATGCGCCGCACCAGATCGCCGGTGTCTTCGGCTTTACGCAACACTACGGCGACGCCCGCGCCTGCCCCAGCAATACGGCGCAGGGTATCGCGCAGCGGCCAGCCAGAATCTTCACGCTGCGAACCCAGCACATCACACAAGGTATCCTGCAAATGCACGCGCACCAACGTCGGCTGCCCCGGCGTTATTTTCCCCATCACCATAGCCAGATGCAGGCCACCATCAATGCTATCTTGATAGGCAATGAGGCGGAATTTTCCGTATTCTGACGGAAAATCACACTCGGCAACCCGTTCCACGGTTTTTTCATTTTCACGGCGATAACGGATCAGATCCGCAATCGCGCCGATTTTCAAACCATGCTGCTGCGCAAACTTTTCCAGGTCAGGGCGGCGCGCCATGCTGCCATCTTCATTCAGAATTTCCACAATCACGCTGGCCGGCGCCATGCCCGCCAGCCGCGCCAGATCACACCCCGCTTCGGTATGGCCGGCGCGCGCCAGCACCCCACCCGGCTGCGCCATGAGCGGGAAAATATGGCCCGGCTGCACGACATCTTCAGGTTTGGCGTCCACAGCAACCGCCGCCTGCACCGTCACCGCGCGATCCGCTGCCGAGATGCCCGTGGTAACGCCGCTCGCCGCTTCGATAGACACCGTAAAATTGGTCAAGTGCTTATCGTTAGTATTGCTGACCATGAGCGGTAAACGCAATTGTTCACAGCGTTCGCGCGTGAGCGTAAGGCACACCAGGCCACGTCCATAACGCGCCATAAAATTGATATCTTCGGCGCGCACGCATTGCGCCGCCATTAACAAGTCACCTTCGTTTTCGCGGTCTTCATCATCAACAATGATGACCATCCTGCCATGGCGAATCTCTTCAAGAATTTCGGGAATCGGGCTAAGTGGCATATTGCTTAAATTTTGATAAATCCATGTTCCACCAAAAAGCCCTGTGTGATACCCGCACCCTGCAACGGTGTGGCGGGCTGCGCGGCAGCAGCTTCCAGCGTCCTGCCTAGCGCTGCACTTGAACATCCATGTGCGGCGCGCTCACCTAATAGCAAGCGTTCCAGATAACGCGCCAGAATATCCACTTCAAGATTCACACGGCTGCCCGCCACCCATGTACCCAGCGTGGTTTCCTGCAAGGTATGCGGCACAATATTCAGGTCAAAATAGGCGCCATTTACTTTATTCACAGTCAAACTCACGCCATCCACGCAAATCGATCCTTTTTCGGCAATGTATTTGGCTAACGTGGGCGGCGCCTGGATCACAAAGCGCAGCGAACGGCCTTGGTCCCAGCAACTCACCACGGTACCGATGCCGTCGACATGCCCACTCACCAAGTGCCCACCCAAACGCGTGGTGGGCGTGAGGGATTGCTCCAGATTAACCTTGCGGCCCACGGCTATCTCGCCAAAGGTAGTACGCGCCAGGGTCTCACCCGACACATCCACCCAAAAACCATCATCAGCGAACGATGTCGCGGTCAGGCAGACGCCATTAACCGCAATGCTGTCACCCACGTGTGCATACGTAAAATCCAGTTTACCGGCGGCGATATGCACGCGCGCGTCGGCACTCTGCGATTCAAGCGCAGTGATGTTGCCGATGGATTGTATAATGCCTGTAAACACGCGCTAATTATTTCCCACAATCTTCGCGGTAATCCGCCAATCCTGCCCTACCGCGCGGATGTCCTGAATATCCAATGCAATACGCTGGCTCATGTGCTGCAATCCTGGCAAGTTAAACAAACCACGCGCGGCATCGCCCATCAAGTGCGGCGCCATATAAATAATCACTTCGTCAATCAAACCGGCATTCAGCAGCGCGCCATTCAAGGTCGGCCCCGCTTCCACCAACACTTCATTGATCTCATGCTCAACGGCCAACATCTGCATCAATGCCGTGAGATCAACACCGCCCTGCACGGCAGGCAGCGCGCTGACCGCCACATTTTCACGCACCAACCTGGCACTCCGCGCACGGTCTTGCGCAGTGGTAACAATCAGCGCGCTGCCAGGCGCGTTCAGCAAACGCGCCTGGGGCGACAGGCGCAACCGGCTGTCTACCACCACCCGTAACGGTTGCCGGGCGGCGCCTCCCATACGCACCGTCAACGCCGGATCATCGGCCAATGCCGTGCCGATGCCCGTTAAAATTGCAGCGCTGCTGGCACGCAGACGCTGCACATCTTCACGTGCAGCGTCTGACGTAATCCATTTGCTCTCACCACTCGCCATCGCAGTGCGGCCGTCCACGCTCATCGCCAATTTGCAGCGCACATAGGGACGACGCTCGCGCATACGCATCATGAATCCCGCATTCAATGCTTCAGCCTGCGCTTGCAACACACCACTTTCAGTGACGATGCCGGCGGCGGCCAAGCGCGCCAATCCTTGCCCCGCCACCTTTAGATTAGGGTCGATCATCGCCGCCACCACCCGCTTTACACCCGCCTCAATCAAGGCGTCCACACACGGCGCGGTACGGCCCTGATGGCAACACGGCTCCAGCGTTACATACGCCGTCGCGCCCCGTGCGTGCGCACCCGCCTGCGCCAAAGCGTACACTTCGGCATGCGGCTCACCCGCACGCACGTGCCAACCTTCGCCGACAACCTCGCCAGTATTTTCCCCGGCACGCACGATCACGCAACCCACCCGTGGATTAGGGTGCGTGGTGTAAAGACCCTGCGCGGCAAGTTGCAATGCGCGCGCCATGTATTGATGATCGAGGCTGGTCACGTTATACATTACCGGACATACGCTTTAAATACTGCCAGTCGCAATGGAAGCAGAAATCCGGTTATTTTGCGCTGTCACTGGGGATGGTGGGCACCTGACCTTGCTCCAACCGGTCAATTTCCTCACGGAAGGCATTCACATCCTGAAAGCTGCGGTATACCGAGGCAAAGCGCACATAGGCGACTTGGTCGAGTTGGCGCAATTCGTCCATCACCCATTCCCCCAGTCCCCGCGATTTCACTTCGCGGTCACCCGCCGTGGCCAGGCGGTGCTTGATATGGTTAATCGCCGCATCGACCCGCTCAGTAGGCACTGGACGTTTTTCCAGCGCGCGCAACATGCCCGAACGCAATTTATCTTCATCAAACGGCACACGGCTGCCGTCACGTTTCACGATGCGCGGCATCACCAGTTCGGCGGTTTCAAAGGTGGTAAAACGCTCCGCGCACGTCAAACATTCGCGGCGCCGACGCACCGCATCACCCTCATTCGCCAGACGCGAGTCGATGACTTTGGTGTCTTCAGCACCGCAAAAGGGGCAACGCATATTTATCGTGCCTTATTTACCATGCCTTATTTACCGTACACCGGGAACCGCCCACAAATTTCCAGCACCTGGCGCTTCACGCGCTCAATCGTGGCGGTGTCACGCCCATTATCCAATATGGCATCGAGCACATCGCAAATCCAACCTGCCAGAGCACGCACCTCAGCCTCTTTAAAGCCGCGCGTGGTCACCGCTGGCGTGCCAATGCGAATGCCGCTGGTCACAAAGGGTGAGCGTGGATCATTCGGCACGCTGTTCTTGTTCACGGTAATAAACGCCGCGCCCAATGCCTCCTCGGCCTCTTTACCGCTAAGGTTCTTGTCGATCAGATCCAACAGGAACAAATGATTATCCGTACCGCCGGAAAATATTTTGTAGCCCCGCTCCATCAACACCTGCGCCATAGCACGCGCGTTCACCACCACTTGCTGCTGATAAATCTTGAACTCGGGCTGCAGCGCCTCCTTGAAGGCCACCGCCTTGGCCGCGATAACATGCATCAGCGGGCCGCCCTGAATACCGGGAAAGATCATCGAATTGAGCTTTTTCTCAATCTCGGGATTCGACTTGGCCAAAATAATACCGCCGCGTGGCCCGCGCAACGTCTTGTGCGTGGTCGAGGTCGTGACATCCGCAATCTGCACTGGGCTGGGATACACACCCGCCGCCACCAGACCCGCTACATGCGCCATGTCCACAAACAGATACGCGCCGATCTTGTCGGCAATCTCACGAAAACGCTGCCAGTCCACCACCCGCGAATAGGCACTGAACCCGGCCACTACCATTTTCGGTTTATGCTCCAGCGCCAGCGCCTCAACTTGCGCGTAGTCAATCAAGCCTGTCACCGGGTCTACACCGTATTGCACAGCGTTATAAATCTTACCCGAAAAACTCACCTTGGCGCCGTGCGTTAAATGCCCACCGTGCGCCAGGCTCATGCCCAGAATAGTGTCGCCAGGGTTAAGCAACGCCATGTACACGGCGGCATTGGCCTGAGACCCGGAGTGCGGCTGCACATTGGCATAATCAGCGCCAAACAACTGTTTGACGCGATCAATCGCCAACTGCTCGGCCTTGTCCACATACTCGCACCCACCATAATAACGCTTGCCAGGATAGCCTTCAGCATATTTATTAGTTAAAACAGAACCTTGCGCCTGCATCACGCGCGGGCTGGCATAATTTTCGGAGGCGATCAGCTCAATATGCTGCTCTTGACGCACCACCTCTTCCTGCATGGCTGCCCACAATTCGTCATCAAAACCGGCAATTGTCATCTTTTGCGAAAACATCACACCACCCTGTAAATCTTTATTAGGAAAGGCAATAGGATAACCGATTCAAGCTCAACATGCATGGACTGACCAGCCTTAAAATAGCCGAATCTCCTCAAAAAATCATGAAAAAGCATCATGCTATCATTACTTTGCCTCCCCTTTAAATCCAGATTTTCCATACCCCCGCAAGTAACGGCCTGATGGAAAATCCACACCAAAAAGGTAAGCGCTGCGAATTTAAAGCCAATTTAACATGGCAAAACCCCTTCCCCATGCTATAATTTTCTACAACTTTTAATAAAGTTCCATGACTAAGGAGGGTGGACACACCAACACAGGTAGCCGATATACCCCGCTACCCGAAGAAGTACTTACGGCATAATTATGGTAGCGGAATCAAAACAAGCCTCATCCGAATGTAGCGTCTCACTCAAAGTGCTTCGTCTGCTGGAAAGCCTCAAGCAGACTGAAACCGGCACAATTATCCATCAGCATGTCACGCACATCCTCGCCGATGGCGACACCTTACACAGTGATATTGAGCAGGCCTATATTCGCTTGCTCGGTGTGATGTTACATGCTTATGAGCGGCAGCTTCCCCCGCATTCTGCGTTGCGCACCCATCTCAAACTCATCCAATTGCGCTTGACGCCACCCCTCTCCGCCGCTGAAATTAGCGGCTTGCGCCGTTACATCGAACTTCAAGGTCATGACTTTAGCCAAACCGGGGCGGGGGGAAATACCCTTCTAGAGGGCGCGCTGGCGCCCTTATTGGAGATTTTTGGCGCGCCTCCCCTGCCTCTTCCCCAAGCCAGCGCACACGATACAGCGCACGAAAACACCCCACCGCACGTGGATCACCGCGTTGACCTGGCATATCGCCAACACCTCGATGAAAAACGCAAAAACATGCAGGGCATCCAAGAGACGCTTGATGAAGAGATAACTCAAGCCATACGCCAGAGCGAAGAGTTCAGGATGCACTTGGAAATTGAGCTGGGTCGGCTCTACCGCGCCGAAAAAATGAAAAATATGGACGCTGCCCGGCTCGCGCTCGTTAAAGCCACGCAAGGATTGTTGGAATCCAATCGCCAACTGGCCATCAGGCTTGAAAGCACGCATACCCATTTGCAGGCCGTGAAAACCGACACCCAGCAACTAAATGAAGAATTGACGCGGGTACACCTGCTAAGCCTCACCGATGACCTGACGGGCTTGCCCAACCGACGCGCTTTTATGCGCCGCCTCGAAGATGAAGTGGGGCGCGTACAGCGTTATGGCAGCCCTTTAACCTTGGCATTATTGGATCTGGATGAATTCAAGGCGGTGAATGACCAATACGGGCACCCTACAGGTGATGAAGTATTGCGCTGCTTTGCGACAAACATATTATCCACTTTCCGCCACCATGACATGGTGGCGCGTTATGGGGGCGAAGAATTTGCCGTTCTATTGCCCAACACGGATATCCAAGGGGTAATGTACGCCTTGAAGAAAATCCAAAAACGTATTACCGAAAGCCATTATTTGCATAATGGCACGGCACTGCCCATGCCCACATTCTCGGCGGGGATGGCTTTGTATAGCGCCGGAGAAACCTTTACTTCATTAATCGAACGCGCTGACGCGGCGCTGTACCGCGCCAAAAACCTGGGACGCAACCGCCTCGAAATAGATACGGTGGAAAGCGCCCAAAGCATCAATAGCTAACCAACCCGCTCCGTCCTCTACAAATTACGCTACAATAGCGTGTTAATTTTACCCCGCATCCAGGACTTTCCATGACGCAATCCGCACCTAAAGTTGGCTTCATCAGCCTCGGCTGCCCTAAAGCATTGGTCGACTCTGAACAGATTCTCACGCAACTACGCGCTGAAGGATACGAAGCGTCATCCACTTACCAGGATGCTGATCTCAGATCGGAAG
>JAGVME010000125.1 GCA_020053945.1 Gammaproteobacteria bacterium | reverse complement strand
TTTTTGTGGTAAAACATTAAAAACGGGTCGAAATTATAGCACAAATAAGGCTATTTTTATAGAATAATCAATTTGTTAGGTGTTTTTCAGGGGCGACTAGTTAAGTGTGACAATATGCGCACCCATTCACTATCGCTTATTCTGGTTCTGTCCATGCCAACCTAAAACGGCGGATTCTACCAAAACCGTGAAACGTCAACAGAACCTAGCGGGTTAAAGTCCCGTCCGAGGAATTGTCCATGCGCCTCGGTAGTACGAAAGAGCGGCGTTTGAGTAATCAAGGGTCGTGAGTTCTTAACGACAAAGATGCAGACCGTAACGGTAAGTGAACCTGGATGTAGCCTCGTTAACATTGCGGTTGCCGACCTCGTGCTTGTATAGGGAAGGCTGTCACGCTGATGTGCCGGAAATGGAAGCCACGTCAGCGAACCGTCGGGGTAGCAGGGGCGGTATGTATCGGAAGTTAAATTACCCAGTGCTGAAAAGGGGTCAAGTCTGCTCATTAATCATTTATTTTCAAGAAGCCTCAAGGACAGGCTCGACAGCTACCGCTTGGTGGGTAGCTGGTGGTTCGACAAGCTCACCACGAACGGTTAACTGAACAGCATTGAGACGTGACCCTGCTCTTGCTGCCCCGCGCGTATCAGGCGGGGATACTTTCCTGTTCAGTGAATCCGTTCAGCTTCTCGTTCATCGCATGTTGCGACTTCATGTCCTTGCCAAGATAAACCACGCGTGGATCGGATGGCAAGGTTGAGTCTGTTGCAAAGCCCGCCAGCGAGTCGTGGATGTGGTTCTCAAAGAAGGCGAAGATTTTTTCATCGGTCAGCCCTTTGCTCAGGAAAAACTCATTCTCGTAGGCTTCGAGCAAGCCCCGGTAATGCGGCCGTAACCGGCTGCGCTGGGCGGGGTCTTGCAGGCATGCGTCACGCAGGGATCGGGCATCGGCGATCAGTTGCGCATCGTATTGTTCCAGGTTTTTGATTAACGCATCACTTTCCCCTGGCATAGTGTCACGCTTCGCCTTGGCGCGCAGCAACTCGTCCTGGGCAACGCTGTGCGCCTGTTGCGCGGTGGCAATGACGTCATTATAAGGTTTGAGCTTGGCAGGCGTGGTGCTGCCGTAGCTCTGGCACGAGATGTAAAGCCCGCGCTGCCTTTCCGCATGCGCGACATCCCGCTGCGCGTTTTTT
Organism: Gammaproteobacteria bacterium; assembly: GCA_020053945.1. Classification (GTDB taxonomy): domain Bacteria; phylum Pseudomonadota; class Gammaproteobacteria; family Ga007554. Next base: position 5,148 of record JAGVME010000125.1, on the reverse strand, counting down.
TCCTTGCGCGTCAACTCAGCAATCTCGCGGTCCGCTTTTTGCCGTTCGGCCCGGTACTGCGCTTCATTGCCTTCAATCCGCCTCGCCAGGGATTGATCGCCCTTTTGCTTGCGCCGGATCTGCGCAAAGCGCCAGGCGTAGTACACCGCCATATGCGCGTTCATCATCTTGCCGAGGGATTTGCCGCCCCTGCCGGCGAGGGACATGTAGTGGTTGTAGCGTTCTTTTAATGCACTTGAAGTATCAAAATCATCTCGATTAAATTTTTGCCACGCTTTTTCCGGCAACAAGGGCACGCCCATATCCAGCGCTTCATCGTACATATGGCGCAAAGGAATCTGGCTCAACATCTGCACGGCATCCGCACTTTTTCCTTCTTCCCCCGGTCGATAACCGCCGCCCACGTTCGAATGCGCGCCCGGATAGACTATCTCCTTGCAGTTGCCGGGTTTTCTGCCGCCATCGCATACGCTGTCGACCGGGAAGGAGTTCCGGATCTCGTGCGCGGCAACGTAATGAACTGCGTGCTCGACCGCCGGGGGGATGTGCAGCCCGTCAGCCCAGTGGGCATGGCCGTCTGCGATGCCGGGCGCGGGGTCTGCACCGGGCGCGCCGAAGGCGATGTCGACTGCGCGCAGTGTTTTAGGTGGTGCTTTGGTAACAGCATACTTGAGGGCGCCGCCGAGGGCGCGGACCGCATTTCCCACAGTCATCCTGTCCGTCCGTATTACTGAGAGATTATTGGCGCTCATGGGCGCGCCGACCGAGGCCACGGTATCGAACAAGCCCATGAAGCGCACCCGCAACGGATATTTACCTTGCTTCAGTTGCAGGCCCGCGCCGCTTTCAACGCAACGTTTGGCGATAAGGTCGCGGATGAAGGCGCGCGCCAGCGTCGCCCTCCGGCTGAAACCAAAGGCGGTGATGTTGATTTCGATAATCTTGTTCGATGGGTTGTTGGCGCGGGCGAGATGAGGTGCGAGTTTTTCATCAAACTGCTTCAGCGCCCAATCGAGGCGGCTTTTTCCCTCTGCGCCAAATCCGTTGCCCGTTATCGTGCCGCCGTTGTCGCCGACTTCCTTGAAATAGGTGCCGATGCCGGGGACGTAGATGGAATATAAGCCTGTGACAGGATCAGGAACGGGATGCACTCTATAAAGACGAGTAATATTGCTATGTTCCAACGTACCCAAATCGGCGTCCAGGTTGTTGCCCGTGCCGTCAAAAAAGAAACTGAACCACAGCAGTTGCTGGCAACTGATTACGGGGGGTCGGCTTGCCGTTTGCGCCGCCATCGCCGCGCCCAGATTGCTTGCGGTTTTAGACCCTGCCGCTTTGCTGGCAGTGTCCATTGCCGCCGTGGGTTGATTGGCGAGTGCGGCGCTGGCCTGCAAAGCATTTTTTGATTGCGCCAGGCCCGGTGCGATTTTATCGCCTTTACTCTTTGGGTTTTTGGTCATCGGGACACCTCGGGTAATCGGAACGGTCTTCACGGTCTTTATCTAAATGCAATCGTCCACCCGATTGATGCTCGGTAATCGCCGCCTCCACATGGCCATCGGGGTAAAAATGCACCTCGAAGTAGCCGGGGTTGGCAGGGACTTTGGGGTCAACGGGGACTTCCAGGGTTTTGAAGAAAGAGTGCATTCTTGAAAATGTCTCATTATCGGAAGTGGTTATTTTATACTCACACGCCCCATGTTGCCATTTCACCTTTACCGTTTTAGGAGCCGGGGTGCCGGGGGTGTAGCTGAAGCAGCAGACATTTGTACCGCCTGAGGTGACGGTGCTAACGTGCAAATTCCCGCCACCTATGCCATTCACAGAAAACTGGTCGATATAGCGATTGGTGTAGTTGTAGCCTGATAGCGTCAGCCCCACGGGTTCGCGGGGCGCGGCAAATTCGCTGGCGGGTGTCTTCGGGGCGGCTTCCCGCGCATCGCAGCCGGTGACGGCCATCGCCAGGGTCACGCTCAACACCATTGATGCCATCGCGCGGCACCGCGCAACACACCACGCCAGGCCCGGCGCAATTTTGTCGCCTTTACTCTTTGGGTTTTTGGTCATCGGGACACCTCGGGTAGTCGGAACGGTCTTCACGGTCTTCGCTCAACATCAATCGCGGCGGCGAACTATGCTCGGTAATGGCCGCCTCCACATGGCCATCGGGGTAAAAATGCACCTCGAAGTAGCCGGGGTTGGCGGGGACTTTGGGGTTGACGGGGACATCTAGGGTTTTGAAGAAATGGTGGGCTCGTGACGAATGCTCATTATCAGAGTTAATGGTTTTATATGTACAGCCACTCGCTACCCATTTCACCTTTACCGTTTTAGGAGCCGGGGTGCCGGGGGTGTAGCTGAAGCAGCAGACGCTGCCGCCGCCGCCTGGCTCGCTCACAAATAAATTGCCGCCGCCATTACCATTGACACAAAACTGATCAATATAGCGATTAGTGTAGTTATAGCCATAAATCGTCAACCCCACGGGTTCGCGGGGCGTGGCAAATTCGCTGGCGGTGCTTGCCTCACGCGCATCACAGCCGGTGACAGCCGTCACCATCATCACGCTCAACACCATTGATGCCATCGCGCGGCACCGCGCAACACACCACGCCAGACCCGGCGCGATTTTATCGCCTTTACTCTTTTGGTTGTTGGTCATCGGGACACCTCGGGTAATCGGAACGGTCTTTGCGGTCTGCGCTTAATATCAACCGCGGCGATGAACTATGCTCGGTAATCGCCGCTTCCACATGGCCGTCGGGGTAAAAATGCACCTCGAAGTAGCCGGGGTTGGCGGGGACTTTAGGGTCGACGGGGACGTCCAGGGTTTTGTAGAAAGGATAGAGTGATGAATAAACTTCACCGGATGAGTATGTACCACTGAATATACATCCCCCATATGGCCATTTCACCTTGACCGTTTTCGGGGCCGGGGCACCAGGGGGGTGCCTGAAGCAGCAGGCGCTTCTACCGCCCCCACCCCCCGCCCCGCTCACAAATAAACTACCCCCGGCATTACCGTCCACATAAAACTGTTCAATATAGCGATTAGTGTAGTTGTAGCCATGAATCTTCAACGTCTGGGTGGCTTCTATCTGCTCCGCCAATTTTTGCAGTGTGAGCTTGCCCGCCCTAACGTCTGCCAGTCCTTTGCTCCATGAGGGTTGCGACGCAAAATCTTCGCCGTACATCAGCGCCAGCGCGCAATAAAAACTTTTTTCGTACAGGGTCTTGATGCCAAATCCACGTGCGGCCTGTGTATGGCGCGTAATGAAGTCGAAGCGGTTCTGGTGCGGCAACTGGCCGTACTCATCGGGCAGGACGTTTTGCAGTAATTCGGCAATTTGATCCGGTTCGCTGGGCGCGGCAAATTCTCTGGTAGCAGGCATCATCGGGCTGGCTTCCCGCGCATCACAGCCGGTGACCGCCAGCGCCATCATCACGCCCAACACGGTTGATGCTATCGCGCGGCAGCGGGCACCGCCCCACGCCAGGTCTGGTGCGGGTTTATCATTGCTGAGCTTGCAAAATATTGGAGACTTTTTATTCATTTTTCTCTTCTATCTGCTCCACCAACTTTTTCAGTGTGAGCTTGCCCGCCTGGACGTGCGCCAAACCATTTTTCCATATGGGCTGCGACGCAAAATCTTCGCCGTACATCAGCGCCAGCGCGCAATAAAAACTTTTTTCGTGCGTGGTCTTGATGCCGAAAACCTGTGCGGCCTGGCTGTGTCGCACAATGAAATCGTAGCGGTCTTGATATGGCAACTGCCCGTATTCGTTGGGCACGGAGTTTTGCAGTAATTCGGCAATTTGATCCGGTTCACTGGCGTCAATCAGGCTATTTTGTTGCGCCATATCCAATGCCAGCGGCGCAGCCCATGGATCGTGCGGCGTGAACGTAGCGAGAACGCTTTGTAGCGCACCCCGGCGATCCACGTACCACCATTGGGACGCCGGGCTGAGAAAGGCGGCTTTCTGTGTGGCATCAAGCACGGTCATCAGTTCGGCAAAAATACGCGTATCAAAATAACGTAGCATGACGTTTATGTTGTCGGGAAGTACTACGTCGAAGCGGCTGGCCAGGCGGGGCGCTAATTCTTCCATGCCTAACGGCGACGCCAGCAGTAATACGCTGGAAGAGTAAGTGCCGTGTTCAGCTATCCACTTTAGCATCCGCTGCCCCGTGCCTGAGGTGGGATTGCGTTCCAACGGTAGCAGGATGGGCGCGACAGAAATCGCGTTTTCTTCCGTTGAGCCCTGAAATAAACTGCGCCAATCATGCTTGGCCTGGGTAAGCTGCTGCGCAAGGCCAGGCATGCCGCCGTGGTTGATCAGTGCATAGAAGCGCAAGTCTGCCGAAGTGGCGGAGAATGTTTCAAATTCACGATAAATCTGCTCCGCGCTTGACATATCAACGCGTCGCAAACGGTGAGCCGCTCGCCTGCGCCTTTTTCAAACATTCCACGCACACGCTTTGCGGTAACATCGGCAACGGATAACTCATCCCCGCCCCCGCCCCAAATTCCACCAACGTCGCCTGCATCAGCAGTTTGCCCGGGCAACTGAAGGTGATGTTGCCGCCGCTGATCGTAAGGCTGGCTCCGCCCGCCACAGACAGGGTGATGCTTTTGGCGGCGGCGAAGTCGAGGTGGCTGTTGGCCGAGATCACCTTGAGGTCGTCTTTGGCCTGCACGCTGAGGCTGTCACCCTGGGCTTGGAGGTCGATAGCCCCTTGCGCGGCGATCAGTTGCAAGCCGGTGTTGCTATCGCCGGGGGATATCGCCCCGGCCAGCAGTCCAATCGCCTGGCCGCTGTGGAACCTTGCCTGATGCCCGGTGATGAACTGGCTGTCCTGCCCGCTGACCAGGGCCAGGGTTTCGCCGGTGGCCAGTTGCACATCTTGGCCCGCAACCAGGCCTAAGCTGGATTGGGCGGCGAGGGCGATGATCGGGGCGGGGCCGGTGTCGTGGGGCGTATTGTCCGCATCAATGCTGTGGTGCATATCCTGTGCGGCGCCGCACAACGCATTAAGGTGCTTGGTAAACGCCACGCTGCGGTGCAGGCTTGCCGCATCGCTGAAAGCCTGGGTGAGCCGCAGCGCCTGCTGCATCTGGGCCACGCCGGGGGCGTTGTCCGTCATCT
>JAGVME010000091.1 GCA_020053945.1 Gammaproteobacteria bacterium | reverse complement strand
GTTCGCGCCGGGCGGCTTCGATTTCTTCACGCAGGGCCGGTTGATCGAAGGGCGCGCAAGCAGCGGCCACGCGCTCGGCGCGCGCGGCTTCGATTTCTTCGGGCAACAAGCTGTCTTCGCTGCGGGTGATGCCTTTGGCTTTGGCGGTTGCCAGCGCAGCGGCAGCGATGGCGTCGGGGTTGAGCGCGGCAATCAGGCCTTTGCCCAGCGCGGCTACTGATACGCCGCCAGAGACTTTTTCGATGCGGGCCTGGGCCTTGTCGTCCAGTTGCTTGCCTAGCCGCACCAGGCGGTTGGCGAGAGAAAGCACGGTGTCGTCGTCACGGCTGCCTATCGCCACGCCTTGCAGCAGGTCTTTGAGCGCCACGCCGGGCTTTTTCTCCAGCGGGCGGCTTTCGGTTTTGAGCGATTTTTCCACGCCCACGGCGTCGATCAGCACAAAGCGGGTTTTGGCGCCGTCGGCGCTGTTGTTGACACGCTTGAGGCTGTCGCCATCGAGCGAGCGCACGCCACGGCCTTTCATTTGTTCGTAGTAGCCCTTGCTGCGCACGTCGCGCATGAATAGCAAGACTTCCAGTGGTTTGACGTCGGTGCCGGTGGCGATCATGTCCACGGTGACGGCAATGCGCGGGTTGTATTCGTTGCGGAAGTTGGAGAGGATGCTGTCGGTATCTTCCTCGGCGCGGTAGGTGACTTTTTTGCAGAAGGCGTTGCCCTGACCGTAAACCTCACGCAGGATGTTGATGATGTCGTCGGCGTGGCTGTCGGTTTTGGCGAAGATGAGCGTTTTGGGTACTTCTTTACGTGCCGGGAAAATCTGCGTTTCCACGGCGGTTTTCATGGCCTGGATCACCTTGCGAATTTGGCTCGGGTTGACCACGGAGCGGTCGAGCTCCTTGCCGGTGTAGGCGGTGTCATCTTCTGTCTCGCTCCAGCGTTTCTTGCGGGTTTGCCGGTCGCGGTGGTCTATCCACCAGCCTTGTTTGACCACGCCCCCTTTTTTGGTGAATTCAGTTTCGATCTCGTACACGTCGTAACCGACGTTGACGCCATCGGCCACCGATTGCTCGTAGGTGTATTCGGCGACGATGTTTTCGTTGAAGAAGCCGAAGGTGCGCTTGTCGGGCGTGGAGGTGAGGCCGATCAGGCTGGCGTCAAAGTAGTCGAGCACCTGCTTCCACAGGTTGTAGATGCTGCGGTGGCATTCGTCGATGATGATGAAGTCGAAGGTCTCCACCGGCACGGCGGGGTTGTAGCGCACGAATTTTTCTTGTTTGGCCGTTTGCTGCACTTCGTTGAGCGACACATCTTCGGCCGACTCGTCGATAGGCTCGCCACTCAAAATGGAATACATGCGCTGGATGGTGCTGATGCACACCTGCGAGTGCGGGTCGATGCTGGGCGAGGCCAGCCGTTGCACGTTGTACAGCTCGGTGAATTTGCGGCCATCGTCCGGCGGCGTATAGGCCATGAACTCCTGATGTGCCTGTTTGCCCAGGTTGCGGGTATCCACCAAAAACAGAATGCGCTTGGCGCTGCCGAATTTGAGCAGGCGGTACACCGAGGTGATGGCGGTGAAAGTTTTGCCCGCGCCAGTGGCCATGTGTACCAAGGCGCGAGGCTTGTTCAGCGCTAACGACTTTTCCAGCCCGGTGACGGCGCTGATCTGGCAGTCGCGCAGGTTGCGTTCGGGTAAGGTGGGCATTTGCTCAGCAAGGCGGCGGCGCAGGGTGTCGGGTTGCGCCTGCCATTGCGCCAGCGTTTCGGGTTTGAAGAAGTGGAAAATTTCGCGTGAGCGCGGCGCCGGGTCGGCATTATCGGTGAAGCGGATGATCTGGCCGGTGGCTTCAAACAGGAAGCGCAGCGGGGTGTTGTCCTTGCGCCATTTGAGATTGGCGGTGGCGTAGCGCTCGGTTTGGCTTTCGGTGACTGTAAGGTTTTCGCCCGCGCTGTCTTTTTTGGCTTCGATGACGCCTACCGCATTGCGATTGACGAACAGCACGTAATCGGCCGGGCCGCTGTCGGTGGAGTATTCGCGTACCGCCACGCCCACGCCTGCCGCCAGATTGAGCTGCTTCATGTCCTGAATGACCCAGCCAGCTTGTTCGAGCTTTTGGTCAATCTGTTGGCGTGCTTTGGTTTCTGGTGTCATGCCCTGTTGTCCTCTTTAATCCGCTTACCCCCGTGTCCACGTCCGCGCTCGCAGGTACCGACGCGCTCCCCGAAATCCTTGTGGACGCGCAGCGTTGCCAGGCGCTGCGCGTCACAGCGCAACTTGGCGAGGTCGTCCGGCGTCAGTGGGTCTATAGCCCGTGGTGGATTACGGAAATGGGGTCATCCTAATGTATATTGGGGTATTTCGCCACACCATTACCCCTTTATTTCAATGATTACCCAGCACGCAGAAGCCGTGAGCTTGGCTTTCAGATTTAACAGCGTGCGCATGGTGGGGCGTTAATCACATCACGGAACCCGCGATGAAGGCCAAGCAAACTGCCCTCGACGGCTAACTCACCCGTACTGCCGCCATTCACGGAAATCAGACTGGCTGCAACAACCCGGGGAACCCTGTCCGTTTATTTTCACTAGATTATTTGTATGCACAACTAAATATTAGTATACTTGCCCCATGTTTGAACGCTGCCTTTATTTTAACCTGAATACGCTAACTCGTGAGGTCAACCGCCTATGGGAAGATGCTTTTCGGAAAGTGGGGTTATCCCCATCACACGCCTATTTAATGCGGGCCGTTTTCAATGCGCCGGGCATTACCCAAAAAAATCTGGCCGATGAGCTAAAACTCAGCCCGTCTACCGTCACCCGCTTCATTGATATTTTGGCGGCGCGGGGTTTTCTGGAGCGCAAACACACGGGCGAGGATGCCCGTGAATCCGCCATTTACCCGGGGAAAGAAAGCAAGAAAATTAAAAACGAACTGGAGCATATCGCAAAAGGTTTATCAAAACAGGTACGAGCCATCATTAATGAAGTGGACGTAGGGGATCTGGTTGTTCGCTTGCGTGAAGCAAAAGCAGCGCTACAACAGGCTAAAAACCATGCTAAACCATAAGGCATACATCATGAAGCTCTATGACATACCCCTTTCAGGAAACTGTTACAAGATCCGCCTATTTCTTTCGCTGTTAGGAAAAGACTATGAAATCATGCCCATCAATGCTACCGCCGGAGAAAACCGTACTGCTGCTTTCCTGGAAATTAACCCGCGCGGGCAGGTTCCGGTGTTGGAAGATGATGGGCTGATAATATGGGATTCGACAGCAATATTGATGTATCTGGCGCGCCGCTACGGTGATGAGGCATGGCTACCGCTTGACGCAACGGGGTTAGCGGCCGTCAGCCAATGGTTGGCAGTAGCCCAAAATGAAATTCTCTATGGCCTGGCGCGTGCGCGCGCCATGGTTCTTTTCAAGCGTGCCGGAGATATGCAAGAATATCTAACTGTTGGCACGGGCATTTTAGAAGTGATGGAAAAACATCTCGAAAACCGTGAGTGGCTGGCACTGGAACGCCCCACCCTCGCCGACATTGCCTGCTTCCCATATGTGGCACTTGCGCCCGACGCTGGCATTACGCTGGAACATTATCCGGCGATACGGGCATGGATTCGCCGCATTAAGACACTGCCCGGATATACCGGCATGCAAGGATTAAATTAACCTGAAACATACGCCATGAAACCTATCTACATTTTTCGTCATCTTGAACACGAAGGCCCAGGCTACTTCGCTGATTTTTTAGGGCAGCGCAACATCCCCTATAGAGTGATACGAATCGATAAAGGCGATACGGTGCCTGAGAATATAAATAACGCCAGTGGCCTGGTTTTTATGGGGGGCAACATGAGCGTAAATGATCCGCTACCCTGGATCGATCAGGAGTTGGCATTGATTCGCCAAGCTGCCGCAGCAGGTATGCCAGTGCTAGGCCATTGCCTGGGTGGCCAGCTCATCAGCAAAGCGCTCGGTGGTAAAGTGACGGCTAATCCGGTAAAAGAAATCGGCTGGTTTGATGCGGAACAAGCGAATAATGCGGCGGCTCAGGAATGGTTCAAAGATCTGCCCAAGCGTGTCACATTATTTCATTGGCACGGCGAAACATTCACGATTCCCAAGGGTGCAACGCGCATTCTGCAAAGTCAGTATTGCGCCAATCAGGCGTTTGTCATTGATAACATGTTGGGCTTGCAATGCCACGTAGAAATGACCGCCGACATGGTAAGAGAATGGGCGCGCAGTTCACCGAATGAGTTTGTCAACCCTTCACCCACCGTACAAAGCGCGGATCAAATGACTGATAAATTGCAAGTGCGCATCAGCGAATTACACAAAGTGGCAGATATGCTTTACAGCCGCTGGCTGCATGCTTTAGAACCTGTAAAGAAGTAAGCACATTGTGAACACTCAAACAATCATATTTTTTCCCGGCACACGCGGAACGACATATGTGCTTCGGTCACTGCGCTACGTCCGGTATAGATAAAAATCACTAACCATAACATTTGCAGGATGAGCAGCACCGCAGGGTGCCATAGCGCGCTCAATCCAAGGTATAAACTCGCGGTCGGCGATGCGGCATCAACAAACAATACACTCAAAAATACGGCATACGCCGACACCACAAGCGCCATGATTTGATAGGTCGACAAGACACCCCCGCCACGATGGTCGGCGCGCAGCGTTTCTGAAAAAACACGCCACAGTTGCGTTATCAGCATGGTAGTAACGAAACTCGCCGCGTAGTGGCCCGATAAAAACAACGCCATACCCAACAAGCCGGTCACAACATACAGCACCGCTGTCAGACCTTGCACCGGGATGACTTTGGTTCCATCCAGACCTGCGGCATAGGCAATTTTTTTGGTTTCACCATGAAAGATGAAATGCCAACGTGCGAAAAGTTTCTGAACCAGCGGATGCGTTTGATCCAAGGCTTTACCATAGCAGCAACCGAAGCTGATACAGGCCAGGCGGCCCAACGCCTCACCAAAAGCGTAAGCCACCACGATGGCCGCCATGGCTGGCAGGTAGTCAACCGTAAAACCAAGATGCTGGCCGAGTGTGGCATTGGTCAACCATACGAATGGCGGGAATACTACGACACCGACAAAAAACGCCCCGGCCATGGAAAACGTGTGGGGTTTCTTTTCAACCACGCGTGCCACCCAACGTGATGCCGGTACACACACTGCGAGCGTCAACGCCGCCAGCGCCAGTGTGGCAGTGACAGGAAGGCGAATGGCTGCAAGTAAAATGAAAAGCACCACCACCGACAGCAGGTGTGCAGTCGCGGAAAATACACCGTAGTAAGTAAGATTGAGGCCGCGCCAACGTCCACTTTCCTTTATCAACGGTATCGTCGCTACAATTTGCCAACGCTCTTCCGGTAAAGTACGAAAGCCCCAACTCAACAATGCGAACAAAACCACAGCGAGTGCTACGATAAACAGTGTTTCAAGCATGATAAACCCCCAAGTATTAGTATAAATCTGTGTTGTTATCCACCGCACGTCCAATCGACGAACGTACGCTTACATCCGTCTCCACCAACGGCGCGCTAAAACCGTAAGAAAAACGGCTGATGGCATCGTGACGGCTGAGATTACGCACCAAATCGGCATCGAATGCCATACGCCCGGCTTGAAACAGCACCACGTCAGTACTTGATCCGGGACGGTACAAGCTCTTTGGCGCGCCACGCCGCAGAAAATCACCCACAACTATCTGACGCGGCTCGTGATATTGAACTTCACTGTACGCTTGCACCACTTCACCGATCATTAGCGCAACCACTTCGATCATCGCCACCAAGCCCACGTTCGTGCCGCCAGGGATATCGGTGTCGATAATGGTCACGGTGCGTTTGTTCTTGGAATAAGGGGTCGCCAGCAACACCACCACGCTCGGATTGCAGGAATGGTAATGCCCAGGAATCTCGTAGAAATCGCGCACTACGCCCGCGACTGGCGTGTGGTTGTAGTGGTACTTGTCGGGCGTGAGGCGGAACACGGCAAAGTCGCCACCATCAAAAGCGTATAGCCAATCGGGCTTGTCCGCGCCGAGCAATTCTTCGTAACTAAAAAACTTGTCCTTGATGAACAGCGCGGAGTATTGCGCCAGCGATCCCATCAAAACCTTGGCATCAGCTGGCGACACCACCACCCGCAGATCGTCTGACATGTGACGGCTGTCCCAATAGCGGATTTTGCGTTCAAAAATTTTGCGCGGCGTGTCAAGTGTTTCAGGGGCATCTACGCATTCACACAGATTCACGCCCAGTTCGCGTAAAAACCGGCTCTGCCCGGACAGTTTTGCACCCGGGGCAAAGTCATAGTTGAGGTAACTCAGTAAACCCGATATGCGTTGCCCGGTGAGCGCGCGAAACAGCGCTGGCACATTCTCACGCGCGGCGGAATAAAGAAAGTTCACCCAGCGATCGGCGAACAAGGTTTCGGTGCATACATTACCCGTAGCTCGATCTACATACTGGTGCAGCATGCTTACCCCCGCCAGTTGAAGTGTCAATATTATTAGCCTGTGCGCGTTGCGTATCACGATCAACGGTGATCAACAACAAATCGATGAGCGTCTGCAATTCATGGAGGGGCAATGTAGCGCGCAGCACACCACCCTCGACATTTTTCAGGAATTCAGTCGGTACCAAATGCACCAGTGTGTGACGCAGCGCTTGCCTATGGGCAGGATCGAGACATGGGTCGGTTTCCAGCGCATGAAGATCTTCATGGAGGAATCCCAACGCCTCACGCAAAAACCCTTCATGCAGTGGGCCACGATAGTAATCCTCAGCGGCGCGATTGAACTCCGGTGCACTCAAATGCTGTGGTGATTTGGCGCCTGTTTGCGCCAGGATGGCAGCGGTTATGCGCCCCGCCGCACTCTCGCTCGGAAACTCGATGCGACGACGTGCGTCGTCAACTGTAGCTTGTGCGCCATGTGCTTCAATCAATGCCGGGGCATCAGAAGTCATTTTCTTCAACAGTGCCCGACGATAGTCGGCAAGATCAACTTTCAGATAACCACGATAACGGCGGCTAGGCCGAGTCTTGACGGTAAATCCGAGTATCTCTTTCAGGAACAAATTGGTGGTATCTTTACGCACGTAAAAATGCGGCAAACCCATGGCGGTTGCGAACATGATCTGGCGGCGCTCGCTTTCCACCGCACGCGTGTCAGGTACATGAACATGCTGCGTCGTTCCTTGCAGCATATAGTGATAGGCCAGTGCGCTGATTAACGCCTGCATTTGCACGGCGTGACTCATGTCTCCGGAGAAACTCGCGAACTGGCTGTAGTAACGTCCCTCAAAACCGGAAAAGCCTACTTGTCCGTACTCGCGCGGTTTATAAAGCATATAGAATGACATACGCGCATCGAACACCCCCATGTCGGCGAGATCCAATTTCAAACGTTCACTGTTGCCAGGCATTCCGTTTAACGCTGCGCTCTGGTCGGTGCTGCCCAACGCAACCAAATAATCAAGCAGCCGCATGTCGGGCACAAAGTCACCGCCCAAATTGAGTGTGCGCGCCAGGGTACGGTCGAGCCACGTGGGGCCAAGCGGTGTGAGCGGGTAACCGAAAAATTTCAAATCAGCCTTATCCTTCCACCCGCTCCATAGCATGCGCAATTGTGTAAAATCAAGTTGATGTGGCAAGAACCCCAACACTTTTTCAGGATGGAAATCAGAGAAGTCCAGGCGTTGCGGCGCGGCGGTGTAGGTACCTACAAACAGCGGCAGGAAATGTTCTACAATCTTGATAGCCAGATCGGAAAAATATTTTTCCTGGCGCGCACCGAAACCCGATCCTGGATCTTCCAGTGCCTGTTTCAAACGCAGGCTACCCAAGCTAATGTGCGTGCCGTTGTTGGACAGGCTCACGTTGGAGGTGTTGGGAAGCACGACCAGGTTGCGGGTAATGATACCTGCATCGCGCAGTTTGGTGATGGCGTTGAGCTGGCTACGGCTCAATACCTCATGGCACAGGCGCATATAGCGGTATTTTTCCTCACCGCGATCCCAACCGGACAGGCATGGGCTGCAAAACAGGTCGCGATACAGCGCGTCGGAAACGCAATTGTTCAACTGTTTCTGGCGCAACGGCGGCAACGGCGAGTAATATGCCAGCGCCTGCTGCCCGATAGCGCGCAAGCCGAAGGCTTCGTCCGCGTACTGCAACAGCAGATGTGTAAGCAGGAAACGCTTGGCCGTCTCGCGCGCAACTGCATGTCCTTTGCCATGCTCAGAAGATAGGGGCGTGACATAAAACGACAATGTTTCCGGAGAACAGTTGTCGTTGATGTAGTGATCCATTAGACGGTAAGCGGTGTGATAGATAGTACGCGGCACGGGTTCATGTGCGCCAAGCAGTTGTGCCAGCGTCAGCTTCAGCAAATAGCTGATTGGCAGGCGCGCATACTCCGCGCCATGCTCATCCCGTAGAAAAAACTTGTGCTTGTCATCGCGCGGGGGGCTGTGCGCATCGTTACGGTCGGCGCGCATATCCTCGTTCAATACCCGCAACGCGAACGAGTTGAGCTGTTTTAACGGCAAGCGTATCCAACTGTTTTCCCAGATCTGGCCCGGGTTATCAGTGAGGTACGTTTCAATGGCGGTAATGGCTTTCTTCGGCGTCTCGCGCGCCAGTGCGTGCTTTATGGCATTCGCGAAAAAACTTGAGTTGCGGATATGCAGTGGCAAATCAACATTGTGCCCGTTACCCAGCACCGCTGTTTGCAATTCACTTTCCGATCCGGCAGTGGTATCAACCGGCGCAAACGGCAGCGATGCCGCATATATTTCCGGGGATGCATCGCTTACCCCAAGCGCCGCGCGTACGGCATGGTAACAGGGTGGGGTTTCGGGTGCTGTGGCGCGCTTGATCGATGACAGTGGCCACAGCAAGGAAGAGTAAGGGGCGCGGCGCATAGCGATCTCTCATGTTGCCCACAGAATGAGCAAGAGTTTCGCATATGACCATGAACATAAGATGACAGAATGGAGTAACTTTTAAGGCATTTATGCTACATAATTGTTAAAAAATATTTTTTGACCGTAACAATCCCTAAAAACCACCGCGTTTTGGGTACGGATTCACCGCCATTACTCAGTCAAAATCATCAAAACTATTTTGCGCCCAATCTTCACGGATCCCATCCAACTCTTCAATACCCTGTAAACCATCATTGCCTATGTCGTCATACCCACCCGCAGCATCCGGGGGCACTACGGTAGTCACAGCCTCCAGCATGGCCCATGTTTCGACATCAAACTCACCGACCGTGCCGTCTTCGTATTGCACATCAATTGTGCCATCATGTTCATCAATGGCAACTACTTCAAAAACCGCGCCTTCGGGCACTTTATACCATTCACCTATCACCGGCTCAAAAGGGATTGTCATTACTCCTCCATTTTTCCATCAAAAAAGATGTTAGGCGTGATCATCTGAAATAGGCCCCTATTAAATATATCCAATCAGAAAACACCTCATAGGGATCTGATTTCTTAAATAACGTTATAGCCCAAGGCACGCCCCAATTCAAGCTATGTATCGGCCCGTGCCGAGGTGGCTTGAGGGGGCGAAGAAAGGGGCCGCTACGTTTTACGACAAGGTAACGCGCATATTAGGTGTATATTTTATATATAAATCATATTTTTGATAAAGATTATCTGTACGATCACCCTTACCTTACCACACTCTGTCCAGCGTATATTCAGCCCACTGTTCATACTTGCACCGCGGGGGCAGGGGCATCTGGACCATTTATCCTCCCTGCTGCCTTTTTAAACCAGGGATCTTGTAAATTATCTTGTCATCTCAGTTATTGGGAGCGCCCCATGCCAAAAATACCGCACAAATTATCCCTAAAAATTTGTGAATTTTCAGCAATTAGAGTAACGTAGATTGAAACGGGGACGGAGGTAGAAAAAGCCCCGGGTAACCTCTCGAAGATATGTCCGATAAATAACGGGTGGGGTCGCCGTCTTCGTGTCTTGCCCATCGCATAGGTATGTATGCATGTCCAAGCGATGTACCAATACATCTTTGTTAACTTCAAGGAGATCAATATGAAATTACCGTTACAGATCACGGCACGTGATGTTTCTCTTTCTGAGATAGCAGATCAATCAATCCGCGAAAAGGCCGCCAAGCTGGATACGTTTTATGACAAGATCATGGGCTGCCGCGTATTGGTTGAAGCACCCCACCGCCATCAGCATCAGGGTGTACTGTATAACGTGCGCATCGACTTAACGGTGCCGGGTTCCGAATTGGTGGTAAAACGGGAATCACATGAAGACCTGTATGTGGCCATCCGCGATGCCTTTGACGCGGCGCGTCGGCAGCTACAGGATTTTGCCCATCGCCAGCGCGGCGAGGTGAAAACGCATCAATTACAGTGAAAACGCATCAATTGCAGTGAAGTTTTTAATAGGCGGTGTGCCATGGAAGCCCTTTTCCATGGCACACTTTCCAGCCTTATATCCTACAGCAAAAATATCGTCGCCAAACCTAAAAAAGCCATAAATCCGATCACATCGGTAACCGTGGTTAAAATCACAGTGCCCGCCAATGCGGGATCCGCGCCCATTCTGCGTATCAATAAAGGCAGCATGGCGCCGGTCAAAGCGGCCACTACCAGGTTAATGACCATGGCAGCGCCGATGATGGCGCCGATCTTATAATCGTGGAACCATAAAGTGGCCACGGCGGCCACTACAAGGGCCCACAGCACGCCATTCAAGGCGCCCACGGCAAGCTCTTTCATTACCAGCCGACGCGCATTGGCGACCCCGACACGGCCCAGCGCCATTCCGCGTATCACGAGTGTGATGGTCTGGCTACCGGCGATACCGCCCATGCTGGCGACAATCGGCATCAACACCGCCAGCGCGACGATTTGTTGGAGGGTGGCTTCAAACAGGCCAATCACCCATGAGGCCAGGAATGCCGTGGCAAGGTTAATGCCCAGCCAGACGCCGCGACGCCGCGCGCTGGCGATGACCGGCGCAAAAATATCTTCTTCTTCGCGCAAGCCCGCCATGCTCATCATGGAATGCTCAGCTTCGTCACGGATCACGTCCACCACGTCGTCAATGGTGATGCGGCCCAACAAGCTGCCATCAACATCAACCACCGGCGCGGAGATCAAATCGTGCTGTTCAAACAGGTGCGCTACTTCAGTGGCAGGCAGGGTGGCAGGAATGCCGGCCACATCACGCATCATGACTTCGGTCACCGTGAGCGCGGGATCGCGCGTCAGCAGCGTGGCCAGGGATAACAGGCCAATATATTGGTCGGCGCGCGTCACTACGATCAGGCTATCGGTGGCCTCAGGAATTTCACCGCGTTGGCGCAGATAGCGCAACACCACATCCAGCGTTACGTCAGGACGCACCGTGATGGTGTCGGTGTTCATCAAGCCACCGGCGGTGTCCTCGGGATAAGACAACGCCGACACCACACGATGGCGGTCCTGTTCGTCCATGGACTGCAACACGGTGTGGATAACCACATCCGGCAAGTCCTGTAAAATATCCACCAGATCGTCGGTATCCAGCCCTTCCGTGGCCGCCACCAACTCTTGCGTGTCCATCTCCCGCATCAATAGGGCGCGCACCTCGTCACTGGCATAAGACAACACATCACCTTCAAGGTCGACCTCAATCAGCTCCCACGCCAAACGCCGTTCACGCGCCGGCAGCGACTCCAGAAGCCGTGCGATTTCCGCCGGATGCAGGCTATTGAGCATTTTACGGACGCTGACCAGCACGCCGCTTTGCAGCGCTGCCGCCAGCGCGGCGGTAAGGGTCTTGATACGTCCTTGACGTGTTTCTTGGGGAGAGGGCTCAGTCATCGTTCAGTTTTTCTGGTTGTCGCTTCCGGCATCGTGCGACATTAGTGCCTCTGCCATGCATGGATGCACGTCGGTCGCGCCCGGCTCCTGCCTCCTGCGACACTAGTGCATCCCTGCACGTCGAATGACAGCAAGTGTATGAAATTTGCGGGAGAATTGGAAACAAAAGTTAGGCTTTTTAAATCTTGGCATTCACCGCAGCCTGTCGCCGGGAAAGCGCGGGAATGGCTGGCCGTACGCAGCCGGAATAATTAAATTTCAGGATCAAGACCACGCATTCATCTTGTCCACCAAAGCATTGATCTCATCGGGATCGGAACATTTCAATACTTTGCGCGCCATTTTCCGCAAATCAGCCAGACTGCTTGCCTGAACAATACTCTTGATCTCCAACAGCATCGCGGGATGCATGCTGAACTGGTTAAGCCCCATGCCCAGCAACAATCGCGTGTAACGCGCATCACCCGCCATTTCACCGCACATGGCCACCGGCGTTTTCGTCTTATGCCCGGCGAGAATGGTCATATGGATCAAACGCAGTACACCAGGGTGCAGGGGATTATAGAGGTAATTGACAGCTTCATTAATACGGTCAGTCGCCAACGCGTACTGGATTAAGTCATTCGTGCCGATGGACATGAAATCCAATTGATGGGCAAAGGCATCGGCCATCAGCGCGGCCGCGGGCACTTCAATCATGCCCCCAATCGGCATTTTTTCATCATATTTATGCCCTTCTTCCATGAGCTCCTGCTTTATCTGGGCCACCAGCACCATCACCTGGGCTAACTCATGCGGTGCCGCCAGCATGGGAATCATCATACGCACCGCACCGTATGCCGAAGCCCGCAGGATCGCGCGTAGCTGGGGGCGAAATAACGCCAGATCTTTCAAACATAAACGCACTGCACGCAACCCCAAAGCCGGATTAGCCGCGCCCTGCATGTCAACGCGATAGCCATTCAACATTTTGTCGGCACCCAAATCGAGGGTGCGGATAGTCACCGGCGCGCCTTTCATGCCACGCACAATACGCAAATAGGCGTGCAATTGTTCTTCTTCACTGGGCAATTGCGCGCGGTTCATATACAGAAATTCAGTACGGTACAAACCTACACCTGTTGCGCCCGCGCGCTTCAGTGCGTAGAGGTCATCAGGCAGTTCGACATTAGCATGCAACGTAATAGTCACACCATCGCGGGTAACAGCAGGCTGGTTCTTGAGCTTGGCAAGCTGCGTCGCATGGCGTTTTTCTTCACGTTGCCGGGCACGAAAATAACGTAACGCCTGCTCATCAGGATCGACCAGCACCAAACCTTGCTGACCATCAATAATCACCACCGCATTGTGCTGAATATCACGCCGGGCATGGCGCACACCCGCAACCGCAGGAATACCCAAACTGCGCGCCAGGATGGTCGTATGGGAAGTCACGCCGCCCGACTCCGTCACAAAAGCGGCGATGCCTTGCTGGTGCATTAACAGCGAATCGGCGGGTGATAAATCTTCAACCACAACGATACAACCTGTCAGACGATTATCCGGAGCCTCAAAAGGTTGGGGCGCATGGTTCAGCAAGATACGCAGTATACGATGCACCACATGGTCAACATCATCTTTGCGCGTGCGCAAATAGGGGTCATCCATGGCTTCAAATACACCCACCAGACCATCACGCTGCTGTTTTAATGCCCACTCGGCATTGCATTGCTGATTTTTTATCAGCCTTATAGGAACTTCAGATAACGCACTGTCATCCAACATCAACAAATGCGTTTCCAGAAACGAGGCAATATCAACGGGAGTATTACGGGGGATTTTTCGATGGATTGCTTTCAGTTGTTTTTTGGCGGTAGCCAACGCGTGCCGAAAGCGCGCGACCTCTTCCGCAATCAGATGCTTGGGCAGGACATACTCATTAATCTCAAACTGATCACGGTTCAACAGGCAGGCATTGCCAATAGCAATCCCTTTTGATACACCCACCCCTGTCAGTATTAGCCCCATAATCCTTTGAAAAATTAGTTGGTATTCAGCATGAATATCTGCCAGGAATCTTTATTCGTCCTCACCAAAACGCTCATTAATCAAATTTTCCAAAGCCTGCGCTGCGGCCTGTTCATCATCGCCTTCTGCTGTCAGCGTTACCGAGGTGCCACGGCCTGCGGCCAACATCATCACGCCCATGATGCTTTTACCGTTCACTTCACGATTGGCGCGCGCCAAACGGATATCGCTTTTAAAGCCTGACGCCAGGATCACAAACTTGGAAGCGGCACGGGCATGTAAACCCAATTTATTAACAATAATTATTTCTTTACGTACCATGATAAAAATTTACGCCTCCGGTAGGGGCCTGCATAATAAAATTCCGTCACGGCCACCGCTTAACGCTTTATCTGCCAATTGATGCAAGTCAAGTTGTGGGTAGTTAAGCACCCGCACCAGCATTGGCAAATTAATGCCCGCGATAACCTTTACCTGTTCCTCATTAACGAAATGGGCCGCGATATTACTCGGGGTGGAACCATACATATCCGTTAACACTAGCACCCCCGCGCCTCCATTAAGTCCAGCGACGAGATGCCGCGCCTCACGTAGCATGGCGTCAGGGTCACTCTCTGGCGTCACTGAAAGCACCGCCGCCATGACGGGACACACGCCCAACATCGCGGTGGCGGTCTTAATCAACTCCGCGCCGACGTTATTATGTGTAATTATCAATAACCCAATCATCAAGCCAACTCTCTATGGCGCCTCAATACATTGAGCCGGGTACGTAAAAAATAAGCCGCCAACCGCTCCACCAGATAAACAGAGCGGTGCTGGCCACCCGTACACCCAATGGCAACCGTTACATAATTACGGTTTTCAGCTTCAAAATGGGGGATCCATGTTTCCAGAAAATTTTTAATGTCACCGAACATCTGTTCGACCATGGGATGGCTTTCCAGGAAATTTACAACGTCCGTGTCCAACCCCGTCAATAAGCGCATCGGCGGCTCCCAGTGCGGGTTAGGCAAGCACCGCACATCAAATACGAAATCAGCGTCCACGGGTACCCCATGTTTATAACCAAAGGACACGAAAGACAGCGATAGCGAAATTTGCCGTGCGACGCGCGACTGGATCAAACTGCGTAATTGATGGATATTGGTACGGCTGGTGTCAATATGCCAATCCGCGAGCGCGGCGATAGGCTCAAGTAACCTACGTTCGGCGCGTATCGCTTCCGCAAGCGACACATCCGGACGGGTCAGGGGATGTTTACGCCGGGTTTCACTAAACCGTTTGATCAGCGTAGCGTCATTTGCGTCCAGGAAAAATATTTCACATTGCAATCCAGCTTGCGTGATGTTACTGATGGTTTGCGGGAAACCCCGGAAGTCGGCGGCAAGATTACGCGCATCCACGCCCACCGCCGCATCATGGTACTGGCTCTTGGCACCGCTCATTTGCGCGGCGAAAGCGGACAATAATTCCATGGGGAGATTGTCAATACAATAATAGTCCAGGTCTTCCAGCGCATGAAGCGCGATGCTTTTACCCGAACCGGACAATCCGCTAACTATAAGCAGTTTCATCGCTTGCTTGCACCATATATTGCCGTTGCCGTTCCGCAAAATCATTCGCGGCGCTATAACCGCTAAAAGATAATATATGGTTACGCACCGCCCCCTCCACCAGCACCGCGAGATTACGGCCCGGCGCCACGGGCAAGGAAGTTTGTTGCACGTCAACCTCTAGAATCCTGCACGTACTATGGTTACCTTGCAAGCGGTCCAAATTACGTACCTCTTCATCACCCATGCGTTTGAGGTGGATGATTAGCCGTAAATATTTATTATTCTTGATGGCGCTATCCCCAAACATGGCGCGGATATTCAGTACACCCAAGCCACGCACTTCGAGGAAATCGCGCAACAATGCCGGACAGGTACCATTTAAGGTATCAGGCGCAATACAAGAAAATTCGGGAGAATCATCGGCTATCAGCCGGTTTCCGCGGCTCACTAGCTCCAACGCCAACTCACTTTTTCCTACGCCGCTGTCTCCGGTAAGCAGCACGCCTATGCCCAATACTTCCATAAATACGCCATGCAATACCACCTTATCCGCCAGCAGATTGGTGAGGTAATAATGCAAATGATTGATTATCGCATCGCTGGACAACCGGGAAATAAACAGCGGCGTATCACTTCGTTCGGCATAATGAACCAGTTCGGCGGATAACGCTGGGGAAGCATGCTCCTTATCCGTCATTATGACAACGGCGGGCTTGCCCTCAAACAACTGCCGCAAGGCATCTTCATGTGAATTTTTACCCAACCCGGCCAGATAAGACATTTCTGACATGCCCACTACCTGGATCAGGTTTGGATAAATAAGATTAAGACGCCCCACCAGCGCCTTGTTTTCCGGGATGCGGGATGATGTTACCAATGAAGAGGGGGCGGAAAAAGGGGTTGCCGGGGAGGGTTTACACACATTAATGGGCCGTGCCCCGCCGGAGTGGCCTGCCACCCATTCCAGCGCGAGTTTTTCACGGTGAAAGTCAAATAATAGGCGCGTCGAAAGGGAAGTAGGCATAAGGTTCAGGGACGAGGCGCATTACTACCGGGCACATGCGCGACCGAAGCACCCATCAGCCAGCATAGTTCTTCACAACTTTTGGCCGCATGCAATTTATCCCGCATATCATCATCCTCCAGCATTTCGGCCAAACTGGCCAATACCTGCAAATGCTCTTCAGTGCATTTTTCCGGCACCAGCAGCACGAACAGCAAGTCTACGGGCTGATTATCAATAGCATCAAAGTCTATGCCTTTTTCAAGCTGCACAAAAGCGCCAATGGCCCGGTTCAGTTTTTTACTGCGGCCATGGGGAATCGCCACGCCATGCCCTAAACCCGTGCTGCCCAAACGCTCCCGCGCCAATAAGCTGTCCATGATTTCTGCCTGGCCCAATCCCTGCTGGTTTTTAGCGAGCAACTCAGCCAATAATTCAAATGCGCGTTTTTTGCTGCTTATTTTAACGCTGCAAGCAACCCGCTCAGGGGTTACCAAATCTGCTATTTGCATGTTTTTCCGGAATGCCTCGACTCATGTATGCCAATTAAACTGTGCGATGGGATGCGTCACCTACACACCTTGACATTCCTTGTCTTGCTTAGGCCTCACTGCCCACTATTGCCAAGAGGGTGACAGGACCTAAAAACACCCATCCACCCCGACATTAAATAATTAGACTTTAGGTTAAACGCTTCCGCTCACTGGACGGGACAATGGCCAATGCTTCACGGTATTTCGCCACCGTACGGCGCGCCACATTGATGCCTTGCTGCGCCAGGAGATCGGCAATCTGGCTATCGCTAAGCGGCTTCTGCGGATTTTCCGCCGCCACCAGCTTCTTGATCAAGGCGCGGATCGCGGTAGCCGAACACATGCCACCCTCTGCCGTGGACACATGGCTGGAAAAGAAATATTTAAGCTCAAAGATCCCTTGTGGAGTGTGCATATATTTCTGCGTAGTGACCCGCGAAATAGTTGATTCATGCATACCCACCACTTCGGCGATATCATGCAACACCAAGGGTTTCATGGCTTCGGGGCCATGGTCAAGAAAAGCACGCTGGCGCTCCACAATGGATGAGGCGACGCGCAATAATGTTTCATGGCGGCTTTGCAGGCTTTTGATAAACCAGCGCGCTTCCTGCAAATGATTCCTTAAATAGGTGTTGTCAATGCTGTTGTCGGCACGCTTGATCAACCCTGCATATTGGGAATTAATGCGGATTCGCGGCATGGCTTCCGTATTGAGTTCGACACGCCATACACCGCGTTTTTTCCGGACGAAAACATCGGGAATGACATATTCGGAGGTGTTGCTGGAATAAGGGCTGCCGGGGCGGGGATTTAATTTTTGGATCAGGCCATTAATCTGCGCCAACTCTGGCTGGGAGATCTTCATGCGCCGCATCAATTGGGCGTAATCGTGGGTTCCCAACAGGTCCAAATGTTCCCGCACGATCTGCATCGCCTGTTCGCGCCAGGGGGTGGATGGCGCATATTGCTGTAATTGGATTAGCAAACACTCACGCAAGTCACGGGCGGCGACACCCGGCGGATCGAAGGTTTGCACATGCTGCAATACTGATTTGACTTCACTCAGATCTACGTCAAGGTCCTGTTTAAGGCTTGTCCAGATCTCTTCCAGCGGGCTGGTCAGATAGCCATCATCATTAATGGAATCAATAATGGCGGTGGCAATAGTTGCGTCGGTTTCGCTGAACGGCGTCATGCGCATCTGCCATGTCAGGTGATCATACAGCGCTTCGGGCGACTCTCCCTGCGTTTCATATTCGCGCGCATCCGGATCGCCGCTGGATGTCTGGGGCAAGGAGTCATAAATTTCATCCCATGAACTGTCGACAGGCAAGTCATCCGGGATTTCGGAGAGCTGCATGCCCACTTCGGCTTCACGCATGTCACCATTGGACAGGTCAGTGTTGTCGGCGCCCGTAGACGATGTCGTGGACATGTTGTCCAGGATGCCACCGGTAATTTCGGTAGACAGGTATTCCTGAGCCTCGGAATGTTCCGCCGCTTGCAGCAAATCTTCAACCATTTGCAGCGAAGATTGCATTTCTTGCTCGAAAGCCGCCGGGGATTCCGGCTCCCCTTCTTCAGCGAGATCCAGCAGGGGATTCGACTCCAAGGCTTGCTGCACCTCGGTTTGCAACTCAAGCGTAGACAACTGCAACAGGCGGATGGCCTGTTGCAGTTGGGGCGTCATGGTAAGATGCTGCCCAAGGCGAAGCTGAAGCGACTGTTTCATATTAATAAAAAGGGCGACCCAGCCAATAATTCCAGTAATATATCACGCCACGATCACGATAGGGAGGTAGTGTAGTATAACGCGTGTTGCCAAGCTTGCTATAGTTGGAACTGGTGTCCCAAATATACATCTTTAACCTCTTGATTATTAATAATGGTATCTGGCGCACCGGTGGCAATCACCGTGCCTGCGTTCATAATATAAGCGCGCCCGCAAATGCCGAGAGTCTCGCGCACATTGTGGTCAGTAATTAACACGCCAATGCCTTTTGCGCATAAATGGTTAATTATATTCTGAATATCAATGACGGATAAAGGATCAACCCCGGCAAAAGGCTCATCCAACAAAATAAAACGCGGCTGGGTCGCCAGCGCCCGCGCGATTTCAACCCGGCGCCGCTCCCCCCCCGACAAGCTCATACCTAAACTGGTGCGGATATGGTCAATATGCAGATCTTGAAGCAATTGATCCAGACGTTCCTGCTGGTGGGCGCGGCTTAATCCGGCGATAGTTTGCAAAATCGCGAGGATATTATCAGCCACGCTAAGTTTGCGGAAAACCGAAGCCTCTTGGGGTAGATAGCCCACGCCCAGGCGCGCCCGGGCGTGCATGGGGGAGTGGGTAATATCCGTGCCATCCAGGGTGATGGCGCCGCTTTCACAGGGCACCAAACCCACGATCATATAAAAGCAGGTAGTCTTGCCCGCGCCATTGGGCCCGAGCAGGCCAACCACTTCGCCGCTGTTGACTTCCAGGGACACGCCATTTACGACGTTGCGCGAGCGGTAGCGCTTGGCAATATTATGCGCGATTAAAACACTCACGGCATGAAGCTCACAGACACCACCTCATGGCGCCTTAGGGTCTTTTTTGCGGCGCGGCTGGATCACCGCATGCACCCGCTCTTGCACACCCTCGCCCGCCCCTTGCCCCGCAACATTTCCCATGGCGGCCTTTACGGTTTCCTGGGCAACATCATATTCAATAACATTTCCGGAAAATTCATCGCCTTCTTTCCATAGATGGCTACTGCCCTGCAAAACCAGGCGCTCTTCCCGGGCAAAATAGTCGATGCGCTGCGCCTGGCCACGCATTTCTTCATTTTTGCCGGTCTTGGGGTCTTTGGTGTCGAGCAACTGGCGGAAATGCGCAGGCGCCGCGACTGCGACTATTTTATCCAGCTCACGCTGTTTTGCCTGCTTGTCACCTACTACGTAGGTGGTTACGGTGTCGGCCGTCATCACCAGGCTGCCTTGTGTCACCCGCACTTTGCCCTGGTAAATACTCACGCCTTTTTTGTCATCAATATCGACGCGGTCCGCTTCAATGGTGATGGGCTGCTCCTTATCCCCGGTCATTGCGGCGCTGATCAGCGGCCACAGCCCGGCCAAGCCCAGGCAAACCGCCAGATAAATTCGCCGGGCAGGCCGCTTTCGGCATCCTGCCTCTGGCGGCACTTGTGCATCCCTGCACGGCGGATGC
>JAGVME010000026.1 GCA_020053945.1 Gammaproteobacteria bacterium | reverse complement strand
CCGCGCAACGCCAACTCATTTGGCGCGGGCGACTGGCAACAGGCGCTCGATTACGCCAACAACCTCACGCTCTGCGGTTTTAGCGACTGGCGACTGCCCAACCGCAAAGAGTTGCTCAGTCTCTATATCTACAGCTACGGCGCAACCACCTCCCCCGGTGCGTCACTGAGCAGCCTGGGTTTCAACGCAACACCAGGCGGGTGGGGGATTTACTGGTCATCATCAAGCAATGCCACTTTCCCGGCGCAGGCATGGGCCATAGGCATACACCCTGGTTACACTCCGAATCATGTACGAGCCGACGATAAAAGCAACGGTACCTATGTCTGGCCAGTGCGCGCCGGGCAGACAGCCGATGCCCCGGTCAAGCTGCCCGCAACCGGGCAGATTAACTGTTATGACATCAACGGCGCGCCCATTTTCTGCGGTGGCACTGGCCAGGATCGCGACATCAAAGCCGGCGTGCCCTGGCCCTGGCCCACCACGCGCTTTACGGTTAACGCCGCCGGCACCGATGACTGCCTCACCGACAATCTCACCGGACTCATGTGGGTGCGCGCGCCCAGTGCCACGAAGGTTGACTGGTTTACCGCAATGACCAATGCCGGCAACCTCACCCTGTGTGGCTACAGCGACTGGCGCTTACCCAATATCAACGAGCTTGACAGCCTGGTACATCTTGCCGTCAGCAAAACATTGTTGCCAATCTATCTGCAAACCCAGGGCTTCCTGAACGTGCAGGATGGGCGTGTGCTATCGGGCTACTGGTCGTCGACTTCGGCTGGGTCGTTGGCGGTTGATGCGTTTATCGTCGACATTACCAGCGGCACCGTGCGGTCTTCTCCCAAGAACCAACCCCTCGACGCTGGCAATTATGTCTGGCCCGTGCGCGGCGGGCAGTAGGGGAGTGGGAACCAAGTAGCGTGGGTACGCAGTTTGTGCCCACGCGGGACAAACACAGAGAACCAAAATACAACCATACCACCCATCATGCGCCATGTTCATTTGTCCGCGTGGGCAAACAAAAAACCGTTTGCCCACCCAACAATTTCACGTAGCGCGCAGGCTCTGGCTTCATCATTGGCGTGCCCCTGTGTTAACGATGGGTTACGGGCTGGAGTG
Source organism: Gammaproteobacteria bacterium (assembly GCA_020053945.1). Lineage (GTDB taxonomy): Bacteria > Pseudomonadota > Gammaproteobacteria > Ga007554. Next base: position 2,867 of record JAGVME010000026.1, on the reverse strand, counting down.
AATACGCGCAAACGCTACAGGACGGCCCCGCTTTGCCATTGCACCGCGCGTTGATAACCCTCATGGGTTTTTACTAATTGGTCGTGGCATCCCACAGCGATGCCACCATCGCCGTTAAAATACACCACCCGATCCGCCGAGCGTATGGATGAATAACGGTGCGCGATAATCAACGTGGTGCGTCCTTGGCGCAGGCGTTCAACGGCATCGACGAGGCGTTGCTCCGTCTCGCTGTCCAGGGCCGACGAGGCCTCATCCAGAATCAGAATGGGTGCTGCACGCAAAAAGGCTTGGGCAATCGACAACCTCTGGCGTTGACCCGCGGAGAGATCCACGCCACCTGTGCCGATCACAGTGTCCAGACCATTCTCCAGTCCCACGATAATCTCCCAAATCTGGGCGGAGCGGCACGCCTCTACCATTGCCTCTTCTGTCGCGTCGGGTTGGGCGATCTGCAGATTGGCGCGGATCGTGTCATTCACCAGAAACGGCTCCTGCCACACCACCGCCACATTGCGGCGCAACGACGCCAACGTCACTTTACGCAACGATTGCCCGTCTATAGTGATAGTCCCCTCTTGCGGGTCATAAAACCGCATCAACAGCTTGGCCAGCGTCGATTTTCCCGCGCCACTTGGCCCCACCAGCGCCACCGTCTCACCAGGGTGGATCGCTAAATCAAACCCATTGAAAACGGGCTTGCCCTGGGGATAGGCGAAATGAAGATTGGAGCAGACTATTTCACCGTGGGTGACTGACAGAGGCCGGGCGTCATGAGTCTCTGTCACTTCCGCATGGCTGTCAAAAATCTCAATGAGCCGTTGAGCGGCGGCCGCACCGCCCTGACATTGAAAAGGCAAATGGGTAAGGCCGCGCACGGGCACGGAAAGATAGCCCAGATAAAGTAGAAAACTCACTAGCTGCCCAACAGTGATCGTGCCTTCGCGGATGCCGTCGATGCCGATAAAGACGATGGCAACGCCTGTTAAGTAGATCAATATTGCAAAGCTGGCATCGAAGGCTGCCGACAACCTTTTGTCACGCACCCCCCATTGCATAAAGCCGCTGAAAATCTTTTGATGCATACGGCCAATCAGTGCCTCTGCACCAAACGAGCTTACGCCGCGCAAGTTGCTCAGCGTATCTTCTTCAAAAGACAGCAGATCGCCGTTTTTGCCGTAGAAGTTCTGTGAAATTTTCCGTTGTCGAGAAGAGAAAAAACGCTGATGCAACAGAAAGAGCGGTGTAAAAAACAGCGCAAAGAGCGCAAGACGCACGTCAATCCAGAACAGCATCGCAACATAAAAGACGAGGGTCAAGAGATGCGAAATCATGAACAGCGGAACATCGACGAAAAGTTCCTGTACCTTGCCCACGTCGTTGCTTAAACGGGCAAGAATATCACCCTTGCCAAAGCGCCCTGCCACCGCATAAGAAAGCGTCAGCAGGTGATGGAGCAGCGCATTGCGCAAACGTCCGGCAAAACGCATCCCCAGCCACCCCAGAAAAAAAGCCGCGCCGAAGTGGCAGGATTGATTAAGCAGGATAACTCCGGCAAACAGCATAATAATCCGGCCTAATTCTTCAAATTGCCCTTTTTGCAATAAATCAAAAGGCAGTCCAAGCAGCCAGATCATGGCGGTGTTTGTTGCGGTGATCCCCAAAACAATAGTGGCGGCAACAACCAATAACCAACGATCGGTATGTGCATATTGAAAGAGCCGTTTATACGTGGGCCATAACGCTTGGGGGTAGATTGACCAGGTCATGTTTTATGTGCGAGAGGTTGTTTGAAGAGTTTCACACTTGGTGGGGGGTGACGACTCTTCAAGAAAAACAAAAAAGCGGGGAACCTGTATGAACAGATCCCCCGCTTTCCGGAAAATCAGCCTTTCGGCTGAAAACGTCAATAGCCAGAATGGCTAGAGGCGTGATACTGCAACTGCAGAAACGTCGGATTACATTCCGCCGCCCATGCCGCCGCGACCACCACCCATACCGCCGCCCATACCGCCCATAAAAACCTCCAAAGCTAAATAGAATAAGTTATCAAACATGCTTCCAAAGTGCCCCAATTGCTTGGGACGGGTCAATCATAATCCTTGATCTTTTCGGGGGTCAATAGGATTCACAAAAAATTCATAATTTAATTATATTCCGTTGCTAATTAGCGACAAAATCCCCATTTATTTGGTGTGTTATTGTAATCGAAATTAATTAATATTAAATTGTTTTTATTGATATTAATTTAATTATTAAGAAGTCTGCCGCGCGGAACAGTAAAGCATTAGACTTTTCTGATTAAGCATGCATGGATTCCGCCTCGCCGAGCACAAACAGTCTGTGCAGAACCTGCACACTGAACACCGTCATCAACGTCCATTCCAGGCGCATGATTTGGTAATAATCATTCATGCTCGCCGGGGGTGGGCAGGCGGCGATCCGCTGGTAGAGGTCATTGACCGCTGCGGGAGAAAAAATCCCCGCCTGCTTCAATGCCTGCTCCGATAAATAGGGGACAAGCTCGGGATAGCGTTCGGGCGTAAAAAACCATTCGCGTATCGGCGTATAGAAGCCTCTCTTTTTGTATTGCGTGGGTAATTCCGGCAAATGAGGCGCCATCAGTTTTTTCAGGAGATATTTTTCATCCATGCCGTTCAGTTTTAATTCGGGAGGCATGCGCGCAGCAAACTCCACCAAAGGATGATCCATAAATGGGACGCGCGCTTCCACGCCGTGGGCCATGCTTAGCCGATCGCTCTTCCATAGTATCCAGTTGGGCAGGCGGGTCTTGGTTTCCAGGTAAAGCGATTGGTTCAGCGGATGGCGGCCTTGGACACGCGGTTTGATGTGTTCTAGCAGGCCGT
>JAGVME010000075.1 GCA_020053945.1 Gammaproteobacteria bacterium | reverse complement strand
GGTATTTTTCAGTTCGAGGATTTCGCCTTTCACGTCCACGGTGATTTTTTTCGACAGGTCACCGTTCGCCACGGCGGTGGTCACGTCGGCGATGTTACGTACCTGGCTGGTAAGATTTCCCGCCATGGAATTTACGTTGTCGGTGAGGTCTTTCCAGGTGCCCGCCACGCCCTTCACTTGCGCCTGGCCACCGAGCTTACCTTCCGTGCCCACTTCGCGCGCCACGCGCGTGACTTCGGAAGCGAACGAGCCGAGCTGATCCACCATGGTGTTAACGATTTTTGCGGTACGCAAGAACTCGCCTTGAATAGGCCGGTCTTGCGCGTCTTTAATCATTCTTTGGGTGAGGTCACCTTTGGCGACTGCGCCGATGACGCGGGCCATTTCTGTTGTGGGGCGGCCCAAGTCCAAAATGAGCCGGTTTACCGATTCGACCTGCCGCGCCCATGCGCCATCCGTCGAAATCAGCGTCATGCGCTCATCCAACTTTCCTTCGGTTCCCACGGCCTTGCTTACGCGGTCTAACGCACGCGCCGTTTTATCATTTATCTCAATTATATCGTTAAGCGTATCGGCAATTTTGCCGTTGATGCCGCCCCAATCCACGGGCAGGCGCACTGAAAAATCGCCTTTTTTAACGGCCATTAATACGCATAACAAAAGGGAGGGATCCAAGTCATGGCTGGATAATTTATGGCTGGCAGCGGTATCCATGGGGTGATCTCTCCTTATACATAAAGATTATGCAATAGTATGCCCTACTTGGGGCTGTTTTTATTGCCCCGCGCTTAATGGCACATATTAAAAATTGGCATGAAGCTTAGGCTTACCAAATTGCTTTTGTAAGAGGTTTATAGGGTTAAGGGGAGTTAAGAAAAAAGATAATTATCGACAGTGGGAGATGGGAATTGTAGTCTAAAGGGTTAAATTCAAGTGTGTCAATGCTGATTATTAAAGGAATATTTGTGTAATGAGCAATCAGTGCATAGGCCGCAAATAATATGGGAAAATTTGTACAATACGGATATTAAATGACCACTTTTCCTTTGGAAACGATGCTTTTTCGTCTCGCCATCCCCGTATCATACTTTGATGGTGCCGCGGATGATGCGCGCGGCATCCGCGCGTGAGGTATTGGAGAGGTTCTCAGGCCGTTTTTGAAGCGACGCAAAAATTAGGTTACGGTTTTTTTGCGTATCAACAAGGCGGCGCACCCCGCGAACAGCAAGGTCAAAGTGGTAGGTTCGGGCACGGCGGCGAAAGCGCGCGCCGCAAGAATACCGTGGGTGGCTGAGGTCGGGTGGATATAATCCCAGAATACATAGCGGTTGGGGTCTGAACAGGTAAGCCCCGCAGCGGCGCTGGCGGGTGTGGTGTAGTTTTGGTCGTCGCCGGTGTAACACTGCGCCGTGGAGTTGGTGAAACCGTAAGCGGCGCTATTGGTTATCACGTCTTCAAGGATGCCGAAAATATCGAGGCGGCGGATGTCGATGCCAATATCAACGAGCGCTAGATTATCCAGGCCATTGCTGAGGGTAGTGTTGAATAACACCGACATGGAAGTTGCAAACCCAGAGAGCGCCGGGTTGTTCTGCGCGTTGACTGCTGGAACACGTGCCAGGTTAGGGCTGTTGCCTACCAGAAAGTGCCGCGCGCCTTCGTTGTAAAGCGCGTGGATGGCGTTGGTTATATCATTGGCGGCGTTGTTCGCCGTGCCGGGGCTGGCGCCCACAATCGCATCGCGCACGCTGTTGGCGCCGCCCAGTACTACGTACAAGGCATTGCCATCGGCGCTGCCGGGTTGGCTAAGAGCCTATTCCAAATCTCACTGAAGGGCACATCGCGGCGTTGGAAACAAGCTCAAAATGCTCATGTACTGCGTGTACACTCCGCTTTTTCGCCCGTTTCCGCCTTGCGCTGCATCCCTTGAGTGGGATTTGGAATAGGCTCTAATAAAGGTACTGACCTGCCCTAACACGCTGGTGCCCGCGCCAAGGTTGGGGTGGCTGCTGGTCCGGGCTCCACCAAAAGCGTTGTGGTGCCGCCCAGTAACGAAGGCGCTGCGGCCAAGCCCAGCCGCGTCGCAAGGCCATCCGCATAATTAAATTCATTAGTGAAGCGGCCCTGTGTATACGCAGTGGAGGGGCCCGGTTGAATGCCACTGGTTAAGGCCGCCACATTACCGGAGTCAGACAGGCTGTCACCAAAGATATATAATGCGCTATAGGGTTGCGCAAAGGCGCTGGCAGGCATCAATAATGACAATGCCAGAAGAAAACGGGAAGTGGTTATGCGCATGGCGGGGGTTCCTTTCGTGTGTTTGCCCAGCATGGGGCGCCGCAAAATTTTGTATGGGACACTCTACTAAAATTTATGTGGCGTGAACAGCCTGATGAGTGGTGGATGGTTTTTTATTTTGGGGTGGTGTTGTGAACCTTGCGATTTTTGATCTTGATAATACCTTGCTGGGGGGTGACAGCGATTATCTGTGGGGACGCTACTTAATTGAGCAGGGTTTGGTGGATGGCGAATACTATGAGCGTGAAAATCTTCGTTTCTACGAAGAATATAAAGTAGGCACGCTGGATATCCATGAATTTTTGCGCTTCTCGCTGAAGCCATTGTCACAGCACGGCATGGCTTCCCTGCATGAGTGGCGCAAAAATTTTATACAAGAAAAAATCGAGCCCATCATGTTGCCTGCCGCGCGCGCGCTATTGCAAAGGCACCGTGACCAAGGCCATATATTATTGATCATCACCGCCACCAACCGCTTTGTGGCCGAGCCGATTGCCGCAAGGTTGGGTGTGGAGCATTTGCTCGCTACTGAACCAGAAATAAAGCAAGGCCGTTACACGGGTAATGTCAGTGGCGTTCCGTGCTTCCGCGAAGGCAAAGTGGAAAATCTCAAACTATGGTTAAAGGCCACGGGCATGAACCTGGCTTCAAGCTGGTTTTACAGCGATTCGCTCAATGATTTACCCCTGCTGGAAATGGTGACACACCCTGTTGCGGTAGACCCTGACGACACGTTGGCCGATCATGCCCGTATGCGTGGCTGGCCCATCATCAGCCTGCGGTGATGCCCCCCCGCGTAGCGCTCATTAGTTTATTGCTGTTATCTGGAATCAGCCTGCTGTCCGCATTGGCATTGGGTAGCGTCACGCTTCATTGGCAGGATTTATGGGCGGTGTCGCAGGGAGGGCAAGGGCTTTACCGTAATCTGGTGGTTGATCTGCGCTTGCCGCGCGCGTTGGCCGCGTTTGCTACCGGCGGCATGCTGGCATTGGCTGGGGCGCTGATGCAAGTCTTGCTACGTAATCCATTGGCCGATCCGTATATCTTGGGTATTTCCGGCGGCGCTGCCGTGGGCGCGTTATCTTCCATGCTTATTGGCGCGGGCGGTGTATGGTTCACGGGCAGTGCATTCGGCGGGGCGTTGTTATCCATGATGCTGGTGTTTACCTTGGCGCGCGGCCACGGCAGCTGGACATCAACGCGGTTGTTATTGACTGGCGTGGTAATTGCGGCGGGATGGGGGGCGGTGATCAGTTTTATTCTCGCCATAAGCCCTGATACTCATTTACGTGGCATGTTGTTCTGGTTGATGGGTGATTTGAGCCATGCACAGAACCCGGGTGTGGGATGGGGAGTGTTGCTGCTGGGTATGATCGTGTGCCTGCCTTTGGCGCATCAACTTAATGCGCTGTCGCGCGGTGAATTACAAGCGGGCGCGTTGGGTGTGGCGGTGCAACCCCTGCGCCTGCAAGTGTATGTGCTTGCTTCGCTGCTCACGGCAGTTGCGGTGACATTGGCGGGCAGCATTGGTTTTGTGGGCTTGATCGTGCCGCATCTGTTGCGTTTGGTGATTGGCAATGACCAGCGGATATTGTTACCAGCCGCCGTACTGTTAGGTGGCAGTTTGCTTACGGTGGCCGATACTTTGGCGCGTACCGTAGTGGCGCCGCAGCAATTACCGGTGGGCGTGATCACGGCGTTGCTTGGTGTTCCGGTGTTTCTTTATTTATTGCGGCGCGGGCACCGTTGATGGCGCCGGTTTTTTTGGAAGCTAAAAACCTGACGGTTACCGTTGCCGGAAAGACGGTGTGCCATGACTGGAATTTTGTCATTAAACGCGGTGAATGCTGGGGCATGTTGGGGCCGAATGGCGCGGGAAAAACCACCTTGTTACACACACTGGCGGGTTTACGCGCGCCGCAGGCCGGCACCCTTCATGTGGAAGATCAGCCGCTCAGCACAATGTCGCGCCGTCACATCTCCCAATGTGTGGGCGTGCTTTTTCAGCATAGCCAGGATCCTTTTCCCAGCACGGTTCAAGAAACGGTATTAATTGGGCGTCATCCCTACTTAACCGCCTGGCGCTGGGAAGGTGAAGAAGACCGCCGGCACGCACGCGACGCGCTTGCGCAAATGGAGTTGGTTGACGTGGCGTCACGCCAGGTAGAGACACTCTCAGGCGGTGAGCGGCAGCGGGTGGCGATTGCGGCATTGTTGACGCAGGATCCACAACTGTTTTTATTAGACGAACCTGCCAATCACCTGGATTTGCATCATCAAATCATGGTAATGAATTTACTGGTGCAGCACGTCCGCCAGGCCCGCAAAGCGTTGCTGATGGTGCTGCATGATGTCAATATGGTGATGCGCTATTGTGACCACGTTGCGCTGCTGATCGGTGATGGAAATATTTTGTCTGGAACAACCGATGAAATGTTGACGCGGGAGAATCTTGGGAAACTCTATAAACATCCTGTGCATTGCATTGAAGCGCAGGGACGGCGCATTTTTGTCGCTGAATAGCCTCGTGGAGCGACAAAAGTGCCCATCTGTCATTTGAACCCATCTTTATTGGCGGCGCGTGCGCGTGCGTCGCTACGGCTTATAACGCCTTTTTTAACTAACTCTGTGAGGCATTGATCGAGCGTCTGCATGCCGATGGCTTGGCCGGTTTGAATGGCCGAGTACATCTGCGGAACCTTGTTTTCGCGGATCAGGTTGCGTATCGCCGGGGTGCCGATCATGATCTCATGTGCCGCGACGCGGCCCCCGCCCACTTTCTTGATCAAAGCTTGGGAAATGACCGCGCGCAGGGATTCTGACAGCATGGAACGTACCATTTCTTTTTCCGCCGCCGGGAATACGTCGATGATACGGTCAATGGTTTTTGCCGCCGAGCTGGTATGCAAGGTGCCGAATACCACGTGGCCGGTTTCGGCGGCTGTCAGCGCCAGGCTAATGGTTTCAGGGTCACGCATTTCACCCACCAGGATAACGTCGGGATCTTCGCGCAACGCAGAGCGCAGGGATTGGCTGAAGCCCTTGGTGTCCCGATGCACTTCGCGCTGGTTAACCAGGCATTTTTTGCTGGTGTGTACGAATTCGATAGGGTCTTCAATCGTCAGGATATGGCCGAACTCAGTATTGTTTTTGTAATCAATCATCGCCGCCAGCGTGGTGGACTTACCGGAGCCCGTGGGGCCGGTTACCAACACCAGGCCGCGCGGCATCTCAGCGATTTCTTTAAAAATCGCCGGACAACCCAGATCTTCCAACGATAGAATCGTGGAAGGAATGGTACGGAACACACCGCCCGCGCCACGGTTATGGTTGAATACGTTAACGCGGAACCGCGCCAGATCGGGAATTTCAAAGGAAAAATCGGTTTCCAGGAATTCTTCATAATCCTTGCGCTGCCGGTCGTTCATAATGTCATAGAGCATGGCTTGCACCGCTTTATGGTCGAGCGGCGGCACGTTAATGCGCCGGATATCGCCATCGACGCGAATCATGGGTGGCAAATCGGCAGACAAGTGCAAGTCAGAAGCCTTGTTTTTGACACTAAAGGCCAGTAGTTCAGTAACGTCCATTGTAATCTCCGCGCAGCGTGGCTTATGACAGGTAGGTTGCTGTTTAAACGTTAGCGGCAGGTGATGCGGGTTTTTTGAGGGGCCACGGGAGGAAGCCGCGACATGCAAATTAATTTGGATTTCGCTCGTCGCGGTATTGATGAATTAATTATCTATACGATTTGAACCATGCCCCGGATTAAAAAAGGGTATGTCATGATGCTTGAAAAAAGGAATCAATGCCATTCCTGTTATAAAACCGCCAATATGCGCGCCCCAGGCTACGCCTCCTTGGCCGCCCCCGGCCATCAGCGAATTGAAAATCTGCAATACAAACCAAAAACCTAATACTGCCATGGCGGGAAGGTACAGTATCCGTGTAAAAATCCCCAGCGGAATCAATACCAGCACGCGGGCGCGGGGGTATAGCAACAGATAAGCGCCCAATACGCCGGAGATCGCCCCGCTGGCGCCGATCATGGGGATGGTAGAGCCGGCATCCGGCAAGGCTTGCGCCAATGCCGCGCCGAGCCCGCAGGTGAGATAAAATACAATGAAACGTTTATGCCCCATCACATCTTCTATGTTGTTGCCGAATATCCACAGGTACAACATATTGCCGATCAAGTGCATCCACCCGCCATGCAAAAACATTGACGTAAATAAGGTTGTCCAAGTGGGGATCAATGCCAGATCAGGCGGCAAGACCTGCCCACCCAGGAGTGTGGCCGGTATCACACCCAGGCTATACACCAGGCGTTGTTGGGCTTCAGGTTCCAGGAATTGCTGCCACAGGAATACCAATATGCAGGTCACAATTAATATAATAGTAATGACGGGAATAATCCGCGTGGGATTATCGTCGTGAAGGGGGATCATAAGGTGCGTGGTATCCTGATAAAACCTGAACTACACCATCTGTAAATTGGCATAGGCCATTACCAGCCATTTGCTACCGCTGGTTTTGAAGTTTACCTGCACACGGGCACGGTCACCCTCACCTTCATAGCTTAATATTACGCCATCACCAAACTTGCCGTGGCGCACCCGTTGTCCCAAACGTGGACGGACAATGACGTCATCCCCGGTATCATACGGGGCGTCATCCGCAAAGTAATTGGGCGCAGCCGCCATGGGGCGTATAACAGAAGCGCGTGGGCGCACTTCGCGTATCAATTCAGCAGGGATTTCATTGATAAAGCGTGAGGGTGGCGCATAGGTTTCTGTGCCATGCAGTCTGCGCCGCTCCGCGCAGGTGATGAAAAGCTGTTGCCGAGCGCGGGTAATGCCGACATAGCACAGGCGCCGTTCTTCTTCGAGGCGTTCGGGTTCCTGCGTAGACATTTTGTGCGGGAACAAACCTTCTTCCATACCACATAAAAATACCAGAGGGAATTCCAGACCTTTGGCGGTGTGCAATGTCATGAGTTGCACGCAGTCATCCCACGCATTACCCTGACCTTCACCCGCTTCCAGCGCAGCATGTGAAAGAAACGCTTGCAGTGGGCTCATACCTTCTGCCAGTTCGGCACTGGTCTCGTATTCGAACTGGCGTGCGGCACTTACCAGTTCTTCGAGATTTTCAATACGCGTTTGGCCTTTTTCGCCTTTTTCCTTGCGGTAATGATCAATTAACTTGCTGTGCGTGAGCATGTAATCAACTTGCTCGGCAAGATTAAATGTCGCTACTTCACTTGCCAGTTTTTCGATAAGCTCAATAAATGCGGTAAGCGGGCGATTGCCAGTAATAACGGCCGCTGCTTGCCAGAGCGGGACGCTGTGTTGGCGGGCATGCTCGCGCACTATTTCCACGCTACGTTCGCCTATGCCGCGCGTTGGTGTATTCACTACCCGCTCAAAAGAAGCATCGTCGTCACGGTTTTCAATCAGACGTAAATAGGCTAACACATCCTTGATTTCTGCACGCTCGAAAAAACGCAGGCCACCGTAGATACGGTATGGCATGCTGGCATTCAGCAAGGCGTCTTCCAACACCCGTGATTGGGCGTTGGAGCGATACAGGATCGCGACATCGCGCCGCATTGGCGCCCCAGCGCCATAGTGCACACTACCTTGTTCTATCCGACCGCCATGGATGGCGGAAGTGCTGGAAACGCAGGAGCGGCTTTCCAGCCATTGCTTGATGCGTTCGACGATGAAGCGTGCTTCGTCAAGATCGTTAAAGGCAGTGTAAGCAATTATCGGTTCGCCTGCCCCGCCTGCCGTCCACAAGTTTTTTCCGAGGCGGCCCTGGTTATTAGCAATCAATGCATTGGCGGCGTTGAGGATAGTGCTGGTGGAGCGGTAATTCTGTTCCATGCGCAACACCCGCATGCCCGTAAATGCGCGTTCAATTTCCCGAATATTTTCTACACGCGCACCGCGCCAGCCGTAAATAGATTGATCATCATCGCCGACAATGAATAGTTTTCCCGAGTCGCCCGCCAGCAGACGCACCCAGGAATATTGAATGGCATTGGTGTCCTGAAATTCGTCTACCAGCACATGGCCGAAACGTTGCCGGTAATGGGCAAGTATCTCGGGATTTTTCTGCCATAATTCCTGCGCGCGCAACAGCAGTTCGGCAAAATCCACCATGCCGCTGCGTTGGCAGGTATCTTCGTAGGTTTGATAAATACGCATCATCTGCCGCGTATAAGGATCAGCGTTATCATGCAGCGTATGTGCTCGCACGCCTTCATCTTTGCGGGCATTGATAAAGCCTTGCGCCTGTCGTGGTGGCCAGCGTGCCTCGTCCAGTTCCAGCGCCTTGAGTATGCGGCGGATCACGCGGTATTGGTCATCGGAATCGAGGATCTGGAAGGCTTGCGGCAATCCGGCCTCGCGCCAATGGGTGCGCAATAAACGATGCGCCAGGCTGTGGAATGTGCCGACCCACATTTGCTGGGCAGGACGCCCGCCGAATGCAGTGGACGCAGGGCTGGGCAGGAACTGCCCACCGCCGACCTTTTCACCCGTCACACTAAGTAGTTGTTCAATGCGGCCACGCATTTCAGCCGCCGCTTTGTTGGTGAACGTGACGGCCAGTATGTTGTGGGGGCGCACGCCTTCTACGCCCACTAACCAGGCAATGCGGTGTACCAGCACCCGTGTTTTGCCGCTACCGGCACCCGCCAGCACCAGCAGGTGGCCGGGCGGGGCGCTTACCGCGTCGCGCTGGGCATCATTGAGATCATCGAGAATATAAGAAACGTCCATACGGGGATTTTACCAGAAGCAGGCGCTTCCCGGCAGAAGATTGGCGGTGGCTACGGGCGCATTTATGCCAGAAGCGAGCCGGATTTTTAATCACAAATTATTGATTTTAATGTTTTATGTTATAATTGTAAGAGTGCTGCACTGAATGGCGGGTTGTAAATATTGAGGCGAGACTGATGAAAGTGAAAGATCTGGTGCGGGAATGGGAAAACACGGCGGATAGCCGTTTGGCGGCACGCGAGTTTCAGGTCAGGCTTTCCCTTCCCGATGCGGCGCGCATTGCCGCCTTAGGCGAGATGTATCCTGCCGTTACGGAAACCAATATTGTTAGCGATTTGTTGTCTGCGGCGTTGGATGAGTTGGAAGTGGCAATGCCTTACGTGCAGGGCGCGCGCGCGATTGCGGAAGATGACCGCGGTGACCCCATTTATGAAGATGTGGGCAACACGGCGCGCTTTCATGCGCTGATCAAGAAGCATGTGGCGGCCTTGGAGCGCGAGTTACTTGAGCGCGGCTGATCGTCCGCGTCATGGGTTGCCGTTTGTCAGCCATGCCACATCCTAATGCCAAGTATCCCGCCGCCACGGAGGCAAACACCGCCTGCCGTGGCGTAGGCGTTGGCCTTGCGCGGGTGTTGTCGAAGATGGGTGTTGCCTCGCGCACCGCCGCCACCGTGTTGATCGAGGCGGGGCGGGTGAGCGTAAATGGCCAAGTGCTGCGTAATCCTGAGGCGCGTATTAACATGTCGCGCGATCGCATCGCCCTGGACAATACACCGCTCACTGAAATTCCCAAACGTTATATTGCCATAAACAAGCCGCGTGGGCTGGTGACGACGGCCAGCGATGAGCAGGGCCGCGCCACGGTGTATACATGCCTGAGCGAAGACGATCAGCGCGCCTGGCTGGCCCCAGTGGGGCGCTTGGACAAGAGCAGTGAAGGCCTGATTTTATTTACCAATGATACTGCGTGGGCGCAACGCATTCTTGATCCCGTCAGTCATCTGTCTAAAACCTATCATGTGCAGGCCAACCGTTTGTTCACCGACGATGAGGTGGCACAGTTGCAGCACGGTGTGGTGCTTGATGACGCGGTGTTTGCGCGTGCTGAACAAGCGCGAGTACTGCGCATTGGGCAAAAGAATTGCTGGCTGGAAATGGTGCTGCACCAAGGCATCAATCGGCAGATTCGCCGCATGCTTGCGGTGCTGGATGCCGACGTGCTGCGACTGATACGCGTAGCGATTGGCCCGGTGATACTGGGGACGCTGCCCAAGGGGCAGAGTCGGCCGCTGACGGAGGAGGAGTTAACTCAAATACGCATAACAATGTTTGAATCTAAACAAGGTTGATAGTTCATCGACGGGTGTTGACTCAATAGTGAGATGCCCCATCGTCGCGATGAAAAGCATGTGGGCAGGGGTGGGACGCGACGAAAAGCGCCCGTGTTAATGCCTGTGATGCAATCCTTCATTGTAGCCCACCACATTCTTCACGAAGGAATCATTTTCATGTCGCCGAGATCCGCATAGTCAAGATACTGATAGGATTGCATCCGGATCTCGGAGGTCATGGTCCAGGGGGTTGACGCCAGGGGTTTGCATTCCGCCATCCCACTACTGTGTCATAGGCGCAAACAGTACAAATGTTCACGATTAAATCCGCTTGACAAAATTAAATTTGTAAATGATAATCATTATCAATAAAGCGGCGGATATGTTTCATGACCCAGCACCATCAGCCTCCCGGCAAAAGAATACATTCGAGCCTACTCAAGTATGGTGAGCAGGAACGAAAAGTTCCACAATATACGCCGGTTCCTGAAGCCATTCAGGTGCCTGTTATACAGCGCATTCTCAGCATGGCCCTGCTCAATGGGGCGCGTGAGCTGGTTATCGAACATGCCGGTGAGGAATACCGCCTGCGCCTGACCAGTAAAGGAAAATTGATTCTCACAAAGTAAACCGGTCTCTTGAGAAATCCGGAGATCTAAAGTACCTCATCAGCCAGCCATCCACGCCCCCCTCCGGTGCAAGGTAGCCAGCCAGCAGATTTTTGGTTGCCACCCGCTTTATTAAGGAGGAATTCGTGCGTTTCTGGACTATCAATGTGTTATGGGTTTGTTTTTTATTCCTGCCGACGGGAAGCGCCGTCAATGCTGTGGAAAAACAACCTTCCCCGGCAAAAATAGAATCAAAAACCGGTTTTCTGCTGATCGCCCCGGATCGCGGGTTTCTCGGCAATCAGGATATTCATGACGTATTCGCGGAGTTCAAACGCGGCTACCCGGCGGCGCTGGCCTTCACCGGCCGCGAACACAGCGGGACGGGCGGGGATTATTCGGGCTATTTAACCCAAGCCATCGAGGAACTCAAGCGCGGCGGAGCCAGCAACATCGTGGCAATACCGCTGTTCCTTGCGGCGGCGGATCCGCTGCTTAAAAAATCCATCGCACGTCTTGCCTCCCATGCTGCTGCAAGCCCAGCCGGGATCACAGTGCGCTGGGCACCCCCCCTGGCGCAAAGTTATCTTGCGGCGCAGATCCTGCTGGATCGGGCGGCGGCGTTGAGCCAGGGTCCCGCGCAGGAGCGCCTGGTGATCGTGGGTCTGGGCGCGGTGGATGAGGACAGCGAGCGGGCTATCCGTTCCGATCTGGAACAGATGAGCCGGTATGTGGCGCGTTATCTCCCCTTCCGGGAAACCCGGATCGGCATTTACTATGACCGCAGCGCGGAAGCGGGTTTACGGGAAAAGAAAAACCAGGCCGTAGACGATCTGGTGATCAAAGCCGCCGCCCGCAAGGGCAAGACCCTGCTCATCCCGTTTTTCATCGGCGCCAAACATGACTCCCATATGTCCATGACGCATGGCTTGAAGATGAAGTTCGCAGAGTTTGATGTGGCTTATGACGCGCAGGAGATTCTCCCCCATCCGAATGTCCTGCTGTGGCTGAAAAAGACCGCGAATCACTCTCTGGACAGCGCACGCGAAGAGACCGGCATCGTGATCATGCCGCATGGCGCTAACCAGCCATACAACGATGCCGTCGAACAGGTCATTGCGCCTCTGAAATCCCGCTACAAGATTGAGATGGCTTATGGCATGGCCGATGCAGAAACGTTGCGAAGGTCCGTGGTACGACTGGAAGCCCAGGGCGTCAGACATATTGTTTTTGTCCGCATGTACGCGCTCTCACCCCAGATGAAAGGGGTGAGCGATTACATCCTGGGGCTGTCGGACATCCCCCCGGAGGATGGCCACGCCAGCCACGGTAACGGCGGCGCACATGGCGCCGGCGCCGCCTTCAATCCTCCGCCCCTTCAGGTGCGCAGCCAGGCGGTGTTTTCCACCTTCGGCGGCTATGAAGAAGCGCCGTCACTGGCCGGAATTCTTGATGAACGGATCAGGGAGATCAGCAAGGATCCAGCCACAGAAACGGTGATTCTGGTGGCCCATGGCTCTGAAGACGACACAGACAATGAGCGTTGGCTGGCGGTGATAAATGGTCATATCAAACGGTTGACGGAGAAGCCGGAGTACCGGCGGTTCCGCGCGATACAGGCCATAACCATCCGCGAAGACTGGCCGGAAAAGCGTGAAGAGGCGCTCGCCAGGCTCAGGAAAATGATCCAGCAGGGCAGCCAGAAGGGTGGAAAAGTACTGCTTATCTCAAACCGCCTCCATGGCGGCGGTCCCTACCGGGATCTGCTGAAAGGGGAAACCTTTGTGATGAACGACAAGGGATTCGCCCCGCATCCGGCGCTCACGCGGTGGCTGGAGCAAGGGATAGAAAACGCAGTCAGGGAAATGAGCGCTCAGGCACAGTCAATGCGCACCGCGTTGCAGTAAACAGGAACGGGCAACCGATCGGGTGTTCGATCTTGAATTTTTGAAGAATGCTCACAACAGCAAGGCAACAGCAAGGAGAAACACTATGAATAACCCTCACAAATACACTGTCCCGGGTGTTCCACGGAAAGGGGATTGGCACAGGAAGGATTTTCTGGCATGGGGACTCATCCTGGCCACCGCTTTGGCTGGCCTCCTGGTCTTGTGGACGCCTCTCATGCTGGCTCCACTGTCAGAGATGACCGGAGCGTTCATACGGCTGCATCAGGGACAATAACGAGAGGACTCGATTCTCCCCAGGCTGTCATTTCGACCGAAGGCGACCGCCATGGATGGCGGCCGCTTTCGGCATCCTGCCTCTGGCGGCACTTGTGCATCCATGCACGGCGGAAGGTAGAGCAACGCGCCGGGCAGGATGCCCAGGTGCGGTGGGCGCAGGATGCGCAAGAACCGCCCGGAGCAGTTGCCGGGAGAAACCTTAAGATTCCTCGCTATGCTCGGAATGACATGATTTATGTAAAAGGAGGTTTTATGAATGGCATGGTTGATTTCCGCGGTTGGGTGTGCAGTGTATCCACCGCATTTTTTGTTTTAACCCCCATTGTTACGTGGGGGCAAGACGAGTCCATGGATGGACGAGGTAGAGCAACGCATGGAGCAGTTGCCGAGACCGGTACGCCACCACCACTGATACTGGATGAAATCACGGTCACGTCGACCCGCACGGAACGCCGTGTCGACGACGTACCCAATACCGTCACGGTGATCCCCGGCGCAACGATAGAGCGGGAAGGGGCGCGCGACATCAAGGACGTGTTCCGCAACGAGATCGACGTAACGGTGCGCGCCGCACCGACCCGCTTTACGGCGGCACTTGGTTCAACCGGACGCGCCGGCAATGAGAGCATCAATATCCGTGGCCTCGAAGGCAATCAGGTATTGATGCTGGTGGACGGCGTCCGCGTGCCGAAAAGTTTCTCTTTCGGCGCGTTTGCCAGCGGCCGCGGCGATTTTCTGGATGTGGACGGCATTAAGGCCGTAGAGGTGCTGCGCGGCCCCGCCTCGACCCAGTTCGGCAGCGATGGTCTGGCGGGCGCGGTGAGCTTTCGCACGCTCGATCCGGGTGACCTGCTCAAGTCCGGGGCCGGTTTCGGCGGCTTTATACGTTCCAGTTATGCGACGGTTGATCGCTCCCTGGCAAACACGCTCGGTGTGGCGGGTCGGCGGAATGGGCAATGGCAGGGTCTGCTGCTCGGCACGCTGCGGCAGGGAAACGAAACCGCCAACAAGGGTAGCAATGACGCCCTGAATGTCACCCGCACCGCGCCGAATCCGGTGGATTACGACAACCGCTACCTGCTCGGCAAGGCGATCTTGACGCTGGCTGTGACGCACCAGCTTGGCGTGACGCTCGAGACCCAGAAGCGCAGGCAGGACACCGAGGTCTATTCCGCGCGAGCCGTACCGCCGCTGGCCGCGGCCAGTACGCTCGATCTGGATGCCCGCGATCGTCTTGACCGCGACCGGCTGTCGCTGCAATACCGCTTCAATGACATCAAGGCATCCTGGCTGCAGCGGGTCGAAAGCCAGGTGTATTGGCAGGATGCCAAGGTTGGCCAGTTCGCTACCGAGGACCGCAACACCGCCCTCGACCGCACCCGCGACAACAGTTACCGGGAGAAGGTCGCCGGTGTTTCGGCGCTGCTGGAAAGCAATCTGGGCGGCTGGCTCGAGCAACGTCTGAGTTATGGCGTGGACTTGAGCCGCAGTGAAATTACCGGAGTACGCGATGGCACGGCGCCACCCCCCGGTGAAAGCTTCCCGCTCAAGCCCTTCCCGGACACCACTTACACCCTGGCGGGCGCCTTCGCGCAAAGCGAGATCGAGACTGGCGCATTCAGCATCATTCCGGGTTTGCGCTTCGATCGTTACGAGCTAACCCCCTCCAGCACCGGTTACACCGGTAGTGCGGTAGTGGTATTGTCCGATCAGGCGGTAACGCCACGCCTGGGCGTGGTATGGCGGGCTGCGCCAACATTTGCGCCTTATGCACAAGTGGCGCAGGGCTTCCGCGCGCCGGCGCCTGATCAAGTTAATAACGGCTTTACCAATCTCGCGTCCGGCTATAGAACCACCGGCAACCCGAATCTCAAGTCCGAGCGCGCGGACAGTATCGAAATCGGTTTGCGGGGCAAGCTCGAAGGGCTGCGTTACTCGATAGCGGCTTTCGACAATCGTTACCAGGATTTTATCAGCTCGCAAAGAGTAAGCGGTGCCGGAACACCCGCCAACCCCACCGTGTTCCAGTTCGTCAACTTTGGCACAGCGAAGATTCGTGGCGTGGAAGCGCGCACCGAGATGCAATTCGGGCCGCGCTGGGTTGCCAATGCAGGCGTTGCGTACATCACGGGCGATAAAAAGATCAACGGTGTCACCACGCCACTCGACACCGTTAATCCGCTCAAGCTTGTATTAGCGGCTCGTTACGACGCGGCTGTGTGGGGTACACGCGCCAATCTTCAATACAACAAAGGCAAAGAGCCTGACCGCATCGCCCCGACAACACCTGTTGTACCACCGTTTGCTCCATCGTCATCCACCGTGCTCGATTTCGGTGTTTTCTGGAAGCCGATGCGCAATCTCACCGTCAACGCTAACTTAAACAATGTCTTCGACACGTACTACTGGCGCTGGTCGGACGTGCGTGGCCTGGCCGACAACAGTACCATCAAAGATGCCTACACCGCGCCGGGCCGCAATGCCCAAGTGTCGGTCCGGTACGACTTTTTATGACGGAAGTCACTACAGCTTTTAAGCCAGCCATGGTTTCCAGGTCATTTACAAGTGTATAAACATACAAGGAGATTCAGCCATGCCATACCAACCATTGGTACCTGAAAAAATGCCAACACTGCAAACACTGCAAGCGGCCCTGCTTTACATGATGAGCCACTACAGCGCGCATACACCCGTCTGTCCGTGCCTCGCCAAAGCGATAGCCGGGCATCTGCGCATGTTCGAGGAGCATCCCGACAACGCTGACTGTCCCATGTTGCAGGATACGTGCTCGAAACTCGCTGTCTATTGGCAAGACGTGGCCTGCGGCGCGGTGTCACGGTCCGTGCCACGGCAGCCATCATCTAATGCATCGCCGCATCCGGAGAGTACCCATTAATGCCAATTCCCGGTAAAAACAACATCTGTCATTCCGGACGAATGTGAGGAATCTTCAGATCCCTCACTGCGCCCAAAGTAACAGGGCGATGACAGTAAATT
>JAGVME010000113.1 GCA_020053945.1 Gammaproteobacteria bacterium | reverse complement strand
TAGTGACTGGTGCAAAAACGGTGCAAGGGTAGTTGCACATATTTTCATAATAACGAAGGAGTTAATATAAGCTTATGAAAAAATTGGTGGGCCGTGCTGGGGTCGAACCAGCGACCAACGGATTAAAAGTCCGCTGCTCTACCGACTGAGCTAACGGCCCATAGGAGGGGGAAACAGGTTTTACTAACAACGCACCAGGACAGTAACGTTCGAAGCGGCGCCATTATACCTTCATTACAACCGTCCGACTACCGTTATGATAGAGAAAAATCAGATCGGGCGATAGCGGGTGGGATCAGGCAAGCCCGCCCCCTGGAAACCGGCTACCCGTAGGCGGCACGCATCACATACACCGCAGGCGCGACCTTGACCGTCCGCAGTATAGCATGACACGGTGCGGCTATAGTCTACCCCCAAACGGGCGCCTTCCTGGATAATCTGCGCTTTGGAGAGTGACAGCAGCGGTGTGCGGATCATGATCTGTTGGCCCTCCACACCGGCGCGGGTCGCCAAATTGGCCAATGCCTGGAATGCCTTGATGTATTCCGGCCTGCAATCCGGATAGCCCGAGTAGTCCACCGCGTTGATGCCAATAAAAATATCGTGCGCTTGCAATACTTCCGCCCACCCCAACGCCAACGCCAGAAACACGGTATTACGCGCTGGCACGTAGGTGACGGGGATGCCTTGCGTAGGCCGCTTTCGGCATCCTGCCTCTGGCGGCACTTGTGCATCCCTGCACGGCGGATGTTCAGGGACAGCAAGGGAGGCATCCGTCAAGGCTGAGCCGCCAATACCCGCCAAATCAAGTTTTATGACCTTGTGTTCAACAGCACCCAAGGTCTGGACAAGCGCAGCAGCGGCCACCAACTCAGCCTTATGGCGCTGGCCATAATCAAAGCTCAGCGCATGGCAGGCAAAGCCCTGTGACGTGGCCATCGCCAGCACGGTTGCCGAATCGAGGCCGCCAGAGACTAACACCACGGCTTTCTTTGGGGGCGGTTTTATTTGTAGCTCAGACGATCGCATGCATGACGTGGCCATTAATTTACTGGGTGTACACTCTGTTATTTACCCGGCGTATTGCCCCACAGGTATTTGTGCAACTGGATCTGCAAGCGCACTGGCAAGCGGTCTTGCAGGATCCAGTCAGCTAACACGGTGGCTGATATTTGCTGGTGGCTGGGTGAAAACAATATTTCGCAGCGCGCAGGCAAGTTATAACGCGCCATAATATCTTTTGCCCACAGGTAATCTTCCCGGCTGCATAATACAAACTTGATGTGGTCACGCGCGGTAATATGCCCAATATTGCCATACATGTTTTTATCGGACTCATCAGACGCGGGTGTTTTGATATCCACGATTTTACTCACCCGCGCATCAACCGCAGATATGTCTAAAGCACCGCTGGTTTCCAATGACACTTCATATCCCGCATCACACAACGCGGTTAACAAGACGAGGCAATTTTTTTGTGCGAGGGGTTCACCGCCGGTCACGGTGACATAGCGCGGCGGCACATCCCTGTGCGGCGGTCGTTCCCGGCATCCTGCCTCCCACGACACTTGCACATCCCTGTGCGGCGTATAGTGCGCCACTTGGGTCAATATGTCGGGCAACGACATGGACTGCCCACCCTGGAATGCATAGGCCGTATCACAATATTGACAACGTAACGGGCACCCGGTGAGACGCACAAATACCGTGGGCAAACCGGCCGTGCGTGTTTCACCTTGCAGCGAATAAAATATTTCAGTAATGCGCAGGCTTATCATAGGGATGGTTTGCGTCGATTGCGGCGGGGCTGGGGTGGTCTCTTGAAGTGCGGGTGGCATGATGCAAATTAATTATTGTCGCTTTTTATTTTCTGCAAACGTTCCGCGGCAACTTTGGCCACCCGGGTATTAGGGTAACGGGACACCACATCGTTTAATATTTTACGCGCCTGCTCACGCTCGCCCAACTCATCATAGGCAAACCCTATTTTAAGCGTCGAGTCAGCCACTTTGCTGCTGCTAGGATAGGCGGTCATTACTTTCTTGAAATGGGTTATCGCCGCTTCATACCGGCGCATGGCATAATTGGCTTCGCCCAACCAATAGTAAGCATTGCTGGCGAATTCGCTTTTGGGATAATGGGTGAGAAAATCCTGAAAATCGCTAATGGCCTGATCATGACGCCCTTTTCTCAAGGCATCCAACGCCCGTTGGTACATGACTTGTTCACGGGATATATCGGATGTGTTGGTGGCCGATGGAGAAGGTGCGCTGGGCGGCGCGGCGCCCGGTGGAACAGTTAACAACGGCGCGGCAACCGGGGGTGGGACCGCGGACGAGCTTTCTTTTTCCGCCGCGGCCGTGGCCTCTTTAGCCGCCAGCCCCTGTTCAATATCACGCAAGCGGCGATCTATATCCAGATAAGCGTCACGTTGCCGCTTTTTAAGCCCCTCAATTTCGTGCGCCTGTAACTCCGCATCACCATTGAGGCGTTGGGTTTCCGCTTGCAATTTTGTCAATTGCCCCAGCATGTCGGCCAACGCCTGGCTTTCCAATAACTGCTCCAGCTTGGCAACACGCGCTTCAAGCACCGCTATTTTATCCGGCGCGGCTGGCGCCGGAGGAACCGCGGTAATCACCGAAGAAGACGGCGGGTTCACTATCGGCGCCGCGGCGCTGGCATTGGTCATAGCTCCGGTAACCAGCCACAAACTTGCCACCGCCGCTACGGCCGCCGTGCGTGCGTAAACCCACCGTTTTTCCATAAGGTTAGAGAGGGAAAATTATTTATAGATCAGTTCAACACGACGATTTTTGGCCCATGCGTCATCTCCATGCCCCATGTCGGCCGGACGTTCTTCACCAAAACTGACGACTTCGAGCTGCTTTGCAGGGACACCTTTCAACTGCATTAATTGCTGCGCCGCTTTGGCGCGGTTTTCACCCAAAGCAAGATTATATTCACGCGATCCACGCTCATCACCATGGCCTTCCAGCGTTACCGTTAGATTGGGATTTTTAATCAGGTTAGCGGCGTGGGCTTCAACAATAGCACGTCCTTCATCATTAATTTCACTGCTGTCATATTCAAAGTAAATGGTCTTTTTCGCCAATAAACCTGTGGCATCCTTTAACGGATCAACCAACTCCTCTCCCGCAAAATTTCCTTTGTCGGGCGCGGCAAGCACTTCAACACCCGGGGTAGCGGGGGCTGAAGGCATCGCTGTGGAAGGGGTTGCCACAGGCGCGCTACGGTCTTCCACCGGGGCAGGCTTCTGCGCCACCTTGGGCGACGAACATCCGGCCAGCACGGCCACAGGCATTAAGACCACCAGCAACTTCATATAACTCTTCATGAAAAAACGCTCCTATTTTTCTGTATTACACTTATCAAGGTTTAATGCGATGGGTACGGGGTCCCCAGGCGGGTTCGCGCGCATCGCCTTCTGTCTGGGTGAGCCGCTGGCGCACAGATCCATCCAAGGATACCATTGCCAATACGCCGCGGTTATTCACCTCAGTTGCATAGACAATTATAGCACCATTAGGCGCAAAACTCGGGGATTCATCAAGCCGCGTATCCGTTAATATCCGCAGGTCATTGCTGGATAAATCCTGGACAGCGACGCGGAAACGGTTCCCCTGCCCATGCACCATCACCAGCGAGCGGCCATCCGGTGAAACCACGCCATGCGCATTATAGTCGCCTTGAAACGTCAAACGCTGTGGTTTACCGCCATTACCATTAGCATTCACCTGATAAATTTGCGGCTTTCCGCCCCGGTCTGAAGTAAACACCAACCGTGCGCCATCTGGCGTCCAAGTCGGCTCGGTATCAATCGCCGGGCTATCTGTAATCCGTTGCAATCTGTTATCTTTTATATTCAAAATATAAATTTCAGGATTGCCATCCTTGGACAGTACCAGCGCCAGGCGCTGGCCATCAGGCGACCATGCTGGCGCGCTATTCAATCCTTGCGAAGAAGCCACCCGGTCGCGCTTGCGTGTCGCAAGGTCATGAATGTAAATTTCCGAACGGCGCCGTTCAAATGAAACATAAGCTAAGCGCTTACCATCCGGCGACCAACTGGGTGACATCAAGGGCGCCGCGGAATGCAGGATGGGGATAGGATTATAACCATCGGCGTCCGCCACATACAGTGAATAACGGCTCTTGCCCTTCGTCACCACTTCAGCGACATAGGCAATACGCGTGGCAAAAGCGCCGGGCTTGCCCGTTAAAACTTCATAAATCAAATCGCTGATTTGATGTGCGGTGCGGCGCAACTCTTGGGCGTTCGACGCCATGCTATAACCGGTGAGCTGTACGCCTTTGAACACATCAAACAATTGGAACTGCACCATGTACCCACTGCCGGAAGGACGCACTTTGCCCACCACGATATTAGGTACGCCCAGCACACGCCAGTCCACAAAATTAATTTGCGGGCCTTCATGGGGTTGCGAAATCAAATCCGTCCGGGGCACTGGCGCAAATGCGCCGCTACGATGCAAATCGGCCGCAACAACTTCCGCCACATCCGTCGGCAGGGCATCCTGCCCATCCCAGCCAAATGGCACTATAGCGATAGGCTGCGCACCTTCGGTGCCGCCGGTAATTTCAATCGTCAGCGCAGCCCGTGCGGGATGGGCGAGCGCCATAGCCAATAAAAAAATCAACATCATTTTCCGCAGCATGGAGACCTTATCCTTCAGGTTTGAAAACAAAATTAATCTCACGAAAATAGTCAAACAAAGTTACATCCTGGGGCAATGGCAACGGTGAGGCTTTATAGACCGCCGCTTCCACCGAACGGTCATAGGCGGTATCACCACTGCTTTCCACCACACGCGCCAGCAGCACTTCGCCTTTGGCGGTCAAACGCACCAGCACTTTGCATGACATGCCCTCACGGGCGGTTTGTGGGCGCAACCAGTTACGCTGCACTTTTTGCTTGATCAGCGCGCTGAACTTGGCCAGCGCGGCATTGGCCAGCTTTTCCCGCTCACTATCACGGCGCTGCTGCTCCGCCGCCAACTGTTCCTGCAAAGCGTCTTCTTCCGCTTCAATGCGGCGTTTGTCTTCAGCGCGGCGCCTTTGCTCAAGCTGGCGCTCCGCTTCGGCCTTCTTTTTTACTTCCAGTTCAGCGCGCTGTTTGTCGGCCTGCTTTATTTTTTTCGCTTGCTCCTCTTCCTGCTGTTTTTTCTGCACTGCCTCGCGCACGGTTTCCTGCTGCCGCTTAATTTTTTCCTGTTCGGCAAGCGCGCGTTTTTCCTGTTCTTTTTCTTTTATTTCTTGACTGCGTTCCTGCTGCTTCTGTTCCTCAAGATGCTGTTGTTCGCGCAACGCCTGCAAGCGTTCGCTTTCCTGCTTACGCTGCTCAGCCTGTTGTTGCGCACGCTTTTTTTCAATCAGTTGCGAGTCATCAATAACCACGGCATTCATGGCTTGGGTTTGTGGTTGCGCGGTTATTTTAGGCGTCCAGTCCAGGCTCACCCCCAACAAGGCAATGAGCGCCACATGCACCAGGATTGCGTAAATGAGCGCGGGTGAATTTGAAAATGCCTTGGTAGTCATGCGGACGCGTGGATTCCAATCACCGTTTTCGGCAAGATGATTATTTTGATGCGTTATCGGCAAGCTCTGTCACCAATCCCACGCTTTCTACACCGGCCTGTTTCAGCAACGTCATGGCCCGGACGACCTTGCCGTAATTCACGTCCTTGTCACCGCGCACCAGCACCTGAATCTTGGGCTTGCGCCGCAGCACT
The DNA here is from genome assembly GCA_020053945.1 of Gammaproteobacteria bacterium. Taxonomy (GTDB): domain Bacteria; phylum Pseudomonadota; class Gammaproteobacteria; family Ga007554. The sequence continues at coordinate 210 of JAGVME010000113.1, read as the reverse complement.
GTAGCGACGCGTTTTTTTAATACCTCCGCACTAATGCCCTTGCGCGTATCATCACCAATATTCAGGTGGTAATTTCCCGCGGCATCGACCGTGACGATCAATGGCTCGTCATTGGCGCTTTCCACGGCTTCCGCATCCGCCTTCGGTAATTCCACTTTGACACCCTGGGTGAGCAAAGGTGCGGTAATCATGAAAATCAGATCGGAAGAG
>JAGVME010000032.1 GCA_020053945.1 Gammaproteobacteria bacterium | reverse complement strand
CATGCGCTGCTTGGCGCGGAAGTTGATTTACTGTGGTTTGGCGGCATTGGCACCTATGTCAAGGCGTCGCACGAAACCAATTTGGATGCTGCGTGCCAGCGCGGGATGCTCTTTGAGGTAAATGCGCGCATTGTCTTTACCCTGGCCGATGCGCTCACCTTCACAGCTATACCAAGCGCCAGATTTTTCAACGAAGCCGTGTGTTACACCCAACTCCACCAGCTCGCCTTGCAGTGAAATGCCTTCGCCATAAAGAATTTCGAAACAAGCTTCCTTGAACGGCGGCGCTACTTTGTTTTTCACCACTTTAACGCGGGTTTCACTGCCCACCACTTCATCACCGCGCTTGATGGCGCCAGTGCGGCGAATGTCCAAGCGTACTGAAGCATAAAATTTCAACGCATTACCGCCCGTGGTAGTTTCGGGGCTGCCAAACATCACGCCGATCTTCATGCGGATCTGGTTGATGAAGATCACCATGGTGTTGGAGCGGTTAATATTGGCGGTGAGTTTGCGCAGCGCCTGCGACATCAGGCGCGCCTGCAAGCCCATGTGCGAATCACCCATCTCGCCTTCGATTTCAGCCTTGGGGGTAAGCGCCGCCACCGAGTCGATGACAACCACATCTACCGCGCCAGAGCGCACCAGCATATCGGCAATTTCCAACGCCTGTTCGCCGGTATCCGGCTGCGATACCAGTAAATCATCGACATTGACGCCGAGCTTTTTCGCATAGGTGGGATCAAGGGCATGCTCTGCGTCAACAAACGCCGCTGTGCCGCCCAGCTTCTGTGCCTCCGCGATCACTTGCAGGGTCAGGGTAGTCTTACCGGAAGACTCCGGGCCGTAGATTTCCACGATGCGTCCGCGCGGCAGTCCGCCGATGCCCAGTGCAATATCCAAGCCCAGGGAGCCGGTGGAGATCACCCCAATATCACGCGTGACACCGCCGTCACCCATGCGCATCACGGAACCTTTGCCGAATTGCTTTTCAATCTGGCTCAGCGCTGCACTGAGCGCCTTGCGCTTGTTGTCTTCCATCATGTTCACCTGTTGTGCCTTATTTAACCCGAATCGCCAACTGCCCTACAATACTTAAATCCTGTTCACCATTATTCCATAAACCAGGGGGGTGGCCTAGCCCCCAAAACAGTGTAGGCTATCATTTTGGCCATAGGGCACTTCTAGAAATTCGCTGAAGCCACGATGGCGGCGTTGCCCTTTTATACAGGGGGCGCTCAAAATGCTCATGTACTACGTGTACACTGCGCTTTTTCGCGCACCCTTACTATATCATGGCGCCTTGCCCTCGCGCCTTGATCGAATTTTTAGAAGTGCCCTATATTTCAGGTTTAACCTAAGGACAATACCAATTTGACCCCTGACATCAATACCACACGCCTGGACAATGGCGTGACCATTATCAGTTGCACCCTGCCCACCGCGCACAGCACGTCGCTGGGGGTGTGGATCCTCAACGGTGGCCGCCATCAAACGCCGACGCAAACCGGCTATGCGCACTTGCTGGAACACATGCTATTCAAAGGCACCGCCACGCACAGCGCGCTGGGTCTGGCGCGCCGCTTTGAAGCCATGGGCGGACAAATCAACGCCCATACTGGCCGTGAGCTCACCGCCCTGCATGGCTTGGTGCCAAAACAGTACATTTATGAATTGCTTGGGTTATTTTCTGAGATGCTGACCCATCCGCGTTTCGATGAGCAAGACATGGGGATCGAGCGCGAGGTAGTGCTACAAGAGGTGGCGATGATCGCCGATACCCCTGAAGAAGCCATCGAAGAAACCGCTGTGGAGCGGGTCTGGCCCGATCATCCCCTGGGCTGGCCAATTTTGGGCCGTGAGGCGGTCATCGAAAACGCCACCAGCGCCGCGTTGCACACTTACCTGCGTGACCTGCTGACGGGTGGCCGTTTGTGGGTGGTAGCAGCCGGCGCCGTTGACCACGCCGCCCTGATACACGCCTGCTCCCCCCTTGCCCATTTGCCCACGGGTGAGCGGCCACCCTCTTGGGCGCCCCGTTTCCAGGCAGGCCACGACCGCGCCCAGCAAGATCTGGCGCAAAGCCACCTGGTATGGGCCATGAACGCCCCCGCGCTGACCGACAACGCACACTATCCCGCCCTGGTGGTCGCCAACCACCTGCTGGGCGGTGGCGCATCGTCGCGCTTGTTTCAGGAAATTCGTGAACAGCGTGGCCTGGCATACTCCATACAATCACGTTTGGATTTATATTCCGACAGCGGCCTATGGATGATCCAAACCGCCTGCGAACCCGGGCGTGTTGACGAATGCCGCCGCGCGGTGGAAGATGCGCTGCAACAACTGATGCGTGATGGCCCGGCCGCCGATGAGTTGGAAATATCGCGCGATCATTTGCGCGCCAGCATGCTGATTGCGGAAGATGACCCTGAAGAGTGCATGGAACGATTGGCCCGCGAGGCGATCTATCAACAGCATCACTGGTCGATGGAAGAGCGTTTGGCGCAATTAACGGCGGTGACACCGCAGGACATCAAAGATGTTTTGACGCAGGCGTGGGCACAGACACTGCATCTGGAATGGTCGCCTAAATAACCGGAGCCAAGATTAAATATGATATTCAAGCAATTATTCGAACCCAATTCATCAAGCTACACTTATCTGCTGGGTTGCCGTGATACCGGAGAAGCGGTGCTCATTGACCCGGTAGTCGAAACCGTAGAACGCGATCAGCGCGTACTACAGGAACTCGGGCTGAAGCTCGCTTATTGCGTAGAAACCCATATCCACGCCGACCATCTCACCGGCGCGCGCAAATTAAAATATTTACTGGGCAGCAAAATCGCCGGGCCGGCGCTTGATAACATCACCTGCCGTGATGTTGGACTGCGCGAAGGCGAACTGTTCCGTGTCGGCACGATTGAAATCCATCCGCTGTTCACGCCCGGCCACACCGATACGCATCATGCGTATCTGCTCGACAATGGCACACACACATTGCTGTTCACGGGCGATGCGTTATTGATTGATAGTTGCGGGCGCACTGACTTTCAAAGCGGTGATGCCGCCACGCTTTACGAATCCATCCAGAAAAAATTCTTTACCCTGCCCGACGAAACCCTGGTGTATCCCGCGCATGATTATAGCCAACGGCAAATATCCACCATCGGCCAGGAAAAAACCCGTAACCCGCGGCTCGGTGGTAAAACCGCGCAGGAATTTGTTAGCATCATGCAGAATTTGAATTTACCTTACCCAAAAAAAATGGAATTTGCCGTGCCCGGCAACCTACAGTGCGGGGAGTGCCCACCCAATGTGCCGGAGGAATTTAAGGGGCCATGCGCGGTGAGTAAGCAGGGGTAAATAAACAACGCGTCCCCAAAAGAAAAGCTCGACCGTGTCAGCCACAAGATCGACCCGTTTCTTAAAACCCATGAAGACCGCAAAGGCCTCAGTGAAAGGAGTCAAAAGCAGCATCACCCACAATGACAGCGCCAAGACGATGCCTGATTTCTGGCAAGAATACAAGGCCCGGTTACGTGGCTATATTGCCCAACGCGTACGAGAACACGATGCCGTCGACGACATTCTCCAAGAGGTGTTCGTCAAGGCGCATACGAGCCTGCATACAGTCAAATCACCGGGTAGCATCGCCGCCTGGTTGTTCCGTATTGCCGCAAACGCCATTGCCGACCACTACCGGTCGCTCAAACCGTGGCATGAGCTTCCTGATGAACTTGCTGCACCGGAGCCAGAGCGTGATTATGTCGCCGAGTTGGCGACCTGCCTTCAGCCGTTGATCGCGGATCTTCCAGAGATTTACCAATCAGCCCTTGTATTATCAGAGGTGGAGGGCTTGCCCCAGAAAGAGGTGGCCACCCGTCTGGGTATTTCCCTCTCCGGAGCAAAATCCAGGGTACAACGCGGACGCGAAAAGCTACGTCAGCGTTTGCTGGAGTGCTGTGATATAGAAACCGGACGCGGTGGCATCACCGGGTATGAGCCGCGCGACAAAAACCGCAAGTGCGGCTGCGATTGATCGAATATTTGCGTCTTTTTCGCTGCATCCCCGTCTTTAGATATGAGGTATGGCATATCCCTAAACGACAGGAGACATTATGAGCACGTTAAAGCAACCGAAAAAAGATGACAACGCAGTATCGACGGGAGAAGGATGTTGTGGTGGACCGGCACCCGTGGGTGTCGTGGCTTGTTGCGTCAAAGATGCCGAAGCGAAAGCCATCGGCGCAGAAGGCTGCGGTTGTGGTACTGCGCCAGTTCAAGCAAGCACTTCACCTTCTGCCTGCACCAGTAGCCCACTGCCAGAAGAAATAAGCGTCGTTATCTCGAAAAATGGAGATAGTTTTTCAAACGACAGCGTACGTCAGGCTGTGCGCCAACAATATGGCCGCGTGGCGGCGGGGGATGCGGGGTGTGGCGCTGGCCAGGGGTGCTGCGATGCGCCGCTGGTCAACACTGCTACCGTGTCACAGCGGCTCGGGTACACCGCCGAGGATATCCATTCTGTGCCTGCGGGCGCGAACATGGGGTTGGGGTGCGGTAACCCGCAGGCGATAGCAAACCTGAAGCCCGGCGAAACGGTGCTTGATCTTGGCAGCGGCCCAGGGTTCGACTGCTTTCTTGCCGTGCGTCAGGTAGGCGATTTAGGCCATGTGATCGGCGTCGACATGACGCCTGAGATGGTTTCTAAGGCGCGGGATAACGCGGAAAAGAGCGTCTACCAGAACGTTGAATTCCGCCTCGGCGAAATCGAGCGCTTACCCGTGGCGGATGACACCGTCGATGTGATTATTTCAAACTGTGTCATCAATCTCTCGCCCGATAAGTCCCGTGTATTCAGTGAGGCGTATCGGGTCTTGAAGCCGGAGGGGGCGGTTGGCAATTTCGGATATCGTCGCCTTCGCCGAGTTGCCGGAGGCGGTCCGGCATGATAGGGCGCTTTACACAGGCTGTATGGCCGGTGCTTCCAGGGTATCGGAAGTCGAAGCAATGTTGCGGGCGAGTGGATTTACAGAATTATGCGTAGCCCCAAAAGACGAAAGTAAATCATTCATCCGGGATTGGGCGCCAGGAACGGATATCACGGAATACGTGGTATCGGCCACCATTGAGGCGATCAAAGCCGCCTGACAAGTCCGTCAATTCGCAGGCCCCAAAGCTGCATAGCGAAGCGGCGCAACTTTGGGGCTGCCGATTAGAAGGGCACAAGCCTTTGTAACTATTGGCTTATCGCGTGTGATCCTCTGCACGGCGATCGAATTTTTAGGGATTCCCATAATCCCTTCGTCAGTGGTTTCCTTTCTTTGTCAAATCGTGCGCAATTTGCTAAAATAAGGGTTTTTCAGTGGGCTAAAAAATCGTTTTCAGCGCACGTGGGCATTGTGGTCAGTGCACAGCAATACGGTATTTGATTGTTTTAAATGCAGGGTGATTTTTTGCGGTATCCATGGATAGTGACTACGGGGCGCAATGATGCGCCAGCTTCATGCTTAGAGCCAGGCGTGAATTGGACATGAGTTGGGTCGACATTTCCATTTTCGCCATCATCAGCCTTTCCGTGCTGGTGGGTGTGTTGCGCGGTTTTGTCCGCGAAGTATTGTCGCTATTGGTATGGGTGCTGGCGTTCTGGGTGGCGCTCGAATATACGCCTAAACTTGCCGATCTTTTTGTTGATGTCATAACGGCATCCTCGCCGCGGCTGGTGATGTCATTTGTGATTCTTTTTTTGGTGACTTTGGTCCTTGGCGGGGTCATTAGCTACATCATTAGCAAGTTGGTACGCAAAACCGGCCTGAGCAGCCTCGACCGCTCCATCGGCATGTTTTTTGGGTTGGCGCGTGGCGTGGTTATCATTGCCGTGCTGGTGATGCTAATGAATGTGACACCCCTGGTGCGCGCGCCGTGGTGGGAAGCCTCTATATTTGTCGATTATTTTCAAACGCTGCTGGTATGGGTGGGCGACGTGTTGCCGCACGGCGCCGCGCGTAGTTTTATTGAAAGATTCCACCGTTAAATTATTTCGGACCATCCTGGTTTACAACAGTAGGTAACCCCCCCATGTGCGCCATTATCGGTATCATCGCCACCAGCAATGTTAATCAGTCCCTGTATGACGGGCTCACCGTGCTGCAACATCGCGGGCAAGACGCCGCAGGCATCGTTACGTGTGATGCCAACGGCAAGTTTTATCTACGCAAGGATAACGGCCTGGTGCGGGATGTGTTCCGTTCACGGCACATGATGAATTTGCGCGGTAACATGGGCATTGGGCATACACGCTACCCTACCGCCGGACGTTCTAACTCTGCCGAGGCGCAACCTTTTTATGTCAATTCACCGTTTGGCATCGCGCTTGCGCATAACGGCAACCTGACCAATGCCCCGCAACTTAAGCAAGAGCTCTTCATTGAAGACCGCCGCCACATCAACACGGATTCCGACACTGAAATCCTGCTGAATATTTTCGCCCATGAATTACAGGCGCAAGGCAAACTCAAAATAAGTGAGCGTGATATTTTCAATGCGGTGGCGGGTGTGCACCGCCGTTGCCGCGGTAGCTATGCCGTGGTGGTATTAATTGCAGGGTATGGCATTGTGGGCTTCCGCGATCCCTATGGCATACGCCCGGTCGTATTTGGCAAGCGTGATACCGACGTCGGCGCGGAATATATGATCGCCTCTGAAAGTGTCGCCCTCGATGCGTTGGGCTTTCAGCGTATCCGCGACATTGCCCCAGGTGAAGCTGTTACGGTGGATCTGGAAGGCCGTTTGCATACACACCAATGCGCAGACGCTCCGGTGTATACGCCCTGTATTTTTGAATATGTTTATCTGGCGCGCCCGGATTCGATTATTGATGACGTATCGGTATATAAAGCGCGCCTGCGGATGGGCGACAAACTTGCCGATAAAATCCTCCGCGAATGGCCGGATCATGACATTGACGTTGTCATCCCCATCCCGGATACCAGCCGCACCGCCGCGCTGCAACTCGCCAATCGCCTCAATGTAAATTACCGGGAAGGATTTATTAAAAACCGCTACATTGGCCGCACTTTCATCATGCCCGGACAAAAGCAGCGCAAGAAGTCCGTGCGCCAGAAACTTAACCCGATCCCCCTCGAATTCAAGCGCAAAAATGTGTTATTGGTCGATGATTCGATTGTGCGCGGCACCACCTCGCAACAAATAATTCAAATGGCGCGTGAAGCAGGTGCCCGTAGGGTCTATTTCGCTTCTGCCTCCCCGCCCGTGCGTTATCCCAATGTTTATGGTATTGACATGCCCGCTGCGGTGGAGCTCATTGCCCATGGCCGAAGCGATGCGGAAGTGGCGACAGAAATTGGCGCCGACCGTTTAATATTCCAGGATCTTGCCGACCTGATAGAATCAGTGCGCAAAGGCAATCCCCGGCTGGAGCGTTTTGATGCCTCGGTATTTACGGGTGAATATGTGACGGGGGATGTGACTAAAGAGTATCTCGACCATCTCGAACAGCGCCGCAGTGATTTGAATAAAATGGCGCAAATCCGTGATGCCGAAGCGTCCATGATTGATTTGTATAATGTATCCTAAGCCCGACAGGGGCACACCAGAATAAGAGGAGGCGTAGTCACTCTACGGTGACAGGTTTTTTTTAATCTTGAAATTCCCCGCAGCAAGCTGCGGGGACAAGGCGATGGGGGATTCTCAAGGGGGAGAATCGTGATTCTCCCCCTTGAGCAAGCACGGGGAGAGCGTAGCGAGGGGTCCACTCCCCGTGCGCAGTTGGCAATTGAATTTTTACCGCGCAGATTCAGCGCCTGGTGCGGCCGTAGTACAGGGCTATTGGAAAATCTAGGTTTAATTTTATTCCGCCCAATTTAAGTCCATTCCCAATCAATATGGCGGAACTGTGAACTATCCTTTATCCACACGCGCAGGCCAATGCTGCCTTTTTTTTGGGCTATGGGTTTCTATGACCGCGGTTTCTGCCGCCACACCTTTGTCGAGTGAGGCCTCCTGGGCGTTATGCCATACCCATGCCGCCCCCAAACCGCGCAGCCTGACCCCCTCTCCCCCAGAAAAGTTCCCCACGGTGGTGGATGCAGATAACGCGGTGATGCGCGATGATAGCCTTTCGGTATTTAGCGGTGATGTTTTACTGCGCCGTGCGACAGAGAAACTGGCGGCGGATACGGTTATTTATGATGAAGCCAAAGATACCGCTGAGGCGAATGGCAATGTCCACTATCAAAGTGATGTGATGGAGGTGACGGGTGATGCGGGTTTTGTGGAGCTGGAAACCGAAAAAGGCCATTTTGATAATGCCCGGTTTCGTTTTGCGGAACAGCATGCGCGCGGCAGTGCCCGGGTTGTTATCAGGGATAATGCGAACGTAACGCGGCTGAAAGGCGCGGCTTATACCACCTGTGACCCCGGCCGCGAAGCCTGGCTGTTAAAAGCGCCGCGCGTGAAGCTTGATCAAGAGAGCGGTATGGGTGAAGCCTACAATGCCACAGTGCGCTTTATGGGCGTGCCGTTTTTATATATTCCGTATATTTCTTTTCCGATTACCAATGCGCGCAAAACCGGATTTCTGATTCCGCAGATTGGTACCTCATCGCTATCGGGCATCGATGTGCGTATCCCTTATTACCTGAACCTTGCGCCACACCGGGACGCTACCGTTACGCCGCGCATCATGACGGAGCGCGGTGTGTTAGTGGATACGGAGTTCCGTTACCTTAACCGTGGCAGCGGCGGGCAGATGAATGTCGGCTATTTGTCGGGCGACAAGCTGTACGGCAAAGATCGCCTGGCCGCCGCTTACCAGCATAGGGTTAATCTTACGCCGTACTGGAACAGCGATTTGCTTTTTAATTATGTATCCGATAAAGATTACCTGAGTAATTTTGGCAGTGGCTTGAACATCGCCAGCGTTACCCATATGGAGCGCCGTCTTGACCTCAGTTATCTGCGGGAAAATATTTATTTTCTGGGGCGCGTGCAGGGTTTTCAGCCGGTGGACAATACCGTGCCCTCAGCCGCGCGCCCTTATCGGCGTGTTCCACAAATGGTGTTTACCTATGATAAACCGGTGGATGAAGCACAGTTTGATACGGGGATGGCGTATCGCCTGCAAAGTGAATGGGTACGCTTCGACCAGGAGGATCGCCTCACCGGGTCACGCCTGGATTTACAACCTGAGCTGAGTTGGCCGCTCCAGCGTGCGGCAGGGTTTGTGATACCCCGGGTGAGCCTGCGCTATACGCGTTATGGCCTCAATAATCCCGCGCCCGGCACAGCCTCCGCATTGACACGCACTGTGCCGGTGGTCACGCTGGATAATGGCCTTTTTCTCGAGCGTGATATGGCGTGGGGCCGTGACGGGGAAGGGAAGGGCTCCTTAGTGCACACCCTAGAACCGCGCCTTTTTTATCTGTACGCACCTTACCGCGACCAGTCAGCTTTGCCGGTATTTGACAGCGGCGTCATGGATTTTAATTTTTTACAACTGTTTCGCGACAATCGCTTTAGCGGGGTGGACCGTGTCGGTGATGCCAATCAAGCCAGTGCGGCGCTTACCACGCGGGTCCTCGGGCAGGACAGTGGGGTGGAGTATATGCGGCTCAGCCTGGGGCAAATTTATTATTTTCAAGACCGGCGAGTGGTGTTTCCGGGTGGCGCTATAGAAACGCGCCCTTCTTCAGATGTGGTGGCAGAGGCCGCGGCCGCGTTATCGCGCAACTGGGGAGCCACGGCGGATGCCTACTGGAATCCGTACCTTGAACAGATTGAACGCGGCTCGCTGCAGATGAAATATAATCCGCATAAAAACAGTATTCTTAACCTGGCTTACCGGTACCGCCGCGATCAATCTGACCAGGTTGACATATCGGCCTTTTTCCCCTTGCACCGGCAGTGGAACTTCATCGGCCGCTGGTATTATTCCTTGCCGGACAACCGTATTTTAGAATCACTGGCAGGATTGGAATATAATAGCTGCTGCTGGGCGTTTACCATAGTCAACCGCCGCAATCTGACCTCAACCGGGGAGATGAGCGGGTCGCTGCTTATGCAATTGGAACTCAAAGGCCTGATGAGTGTCGGACAATCCGTTAGAACGGTGCTGGAACGTGGTATTTTAGGCTATCAGGATGAGCCTTAAGCGAGTGTCCAATTATATATTTAACCCCCTCCCGTAAGGTGGGAGAGGGTTAGGAAGAGGGTTCAAAGTAAATGATTCAGAAAATGTTGTTAGGTTTGGCGTTGCTACTATCCCAACTGGCGTCCCCACTGGCGATAGCGGCCGCCCCCTCTTCATCGCCCTCTGGCACCCGGGTGGAAATAGACAGCATTGTGGCTATCGTCAATGATACGGTGATTACGCGCAGTGAGCTGGATGACCGGACGCTTGTCATCAAACAGCAATTGCGCCAGCAAAACACCCCCGCTCCGGCGGAGGAGGTTTTGCAAAAACAGGTTCTGGAACGGTTGATTTCCAGCCGTTTGCAGTTGCAGTTGGCCGCCAATACGGGCATACGCGTGGATGATGACACATTGAACCGGGCCATTAACAGGATTGCCGCGCAAAATAAATTGTCATTAACCGAATTTCGCGCCGTGCTTGAAAAAGATGGTTTCAGTTTTGATAAATTCCGCGAAGACATCCGTGACGAGATTACGGTCACACGGCTACGCCAGCGTCAGGTAGATAGCCGCGTCGCCGTGACGGACCAGGAAGTTTCACAGTTTCTTGCCGCGCAGGCACGCCAAGGCAAATCAGACGACGAGTACCGTTTGGGGCATATCTTAATCGCCTTGCCGGAAGCCGCCACGCCTGAGCAATTGCAGGCGACACGGGGAAAAGCTGAAAAAGTCCTCGAAAAATTGCAAGCCAAAGTAGATAGTGGGGCAGAAAGCGGCGCTGATTTTAAAGAAACGGCAATCGCCGTGTCCGATGGCCAGCAGGCGCTCGAAGGCGGTGATTTGGGCTGGCGGAGCGCGGGGCAATTACCCTCATTATTCGCTGCCCAGGCGCTTAGCATGAAGGTTGGGGCGTTAAGCGGCATTATCCGTAGCCCAAGCGGTTTTCATATCATTAAACTGCTCGATTACCGGGGCGGCAAGCGCCATACGGTCACGCAAACCTTGGCACGGCATATTTTAATCCGCACCTCTGAACTGGTTACCGACGATGACGCCAGCATCCGTTTGGAGCAGTTGGCGCAACGCATCAGAAAAGGCGAGGATTTCACCGAACTGGCGCGTAGCGTGTCCGATGACACAATCAGCGCCGCAAAAGGCGGTAGCCTGGATTGGGTAAGCCCGGGTGATATGGTGCCCGCTTTTGAAGAGGCCATGAATGGCTTGCAACCTGGACAGGTCAGCTCCCCATTCAAGAGTGAATTTGGCTGGCACATTGTGCAGGTGCAAGAACGCCGTGAGCATGACAATACTGAAGAGTATACGCGTAACCAGGCCCAGGAAGCGTTACGCAGCCGCAAGATCGAAGAAGAATACCAAAACTGGCTGCGGCGCCTGCGCGATGAAGCGTATGTGGAATATCGCACTGATGGTGCGGCTTCATAATCCTAAAAACATGGACGCTCGCTGTAGGTTCCAACTGATGTTTTTAGGATAATCCTAAGCCATGATCCCCCGCATCGCCCTCACCCCCGGTGAACCCGCCGGCATCGGCCCCGACCTGTGCATAGGCATCGCCCAGCGGCCGTGGGATGCCGAGCTGGTGGTAGTGGCCGACCCTGATTTGCTGGCGCAGCGTGCCCGGCAGTTGGGCTTGCCGCTGCAATTACAAGTGTTGGATGCCGATGCCATGCAGTCGCGTTGCCGGATGGGGACAAAGCACGGTATTGGCACGCTTAAGGTAGTGCCCGTGCCCTTGGCCGCGCCTGTGCAATGCGGCAAGTTAAATCGGGCCAACGCGCCGTATGTGCTGGAGACATTGCGGGTCGCGGGTGCCGCGTGCCTGGGTGGTCAGTGTGATGCCTTGGTTACCGGGCCGGTGCAAAAAAGCATTATTAATGACGCGGGCATCGCCTTCACCGGCCATACGGAATTTTTGGCGGATTTTACCCAGGCTCCGCAAGTGGTAATGATGCTGGCGGTGCCCGGGTTGCGGGTGGCGCTAGCCACCACCCACTTGCCGCTGCGCGATGTGGCCGACGCCATTACCCCGCAGGGCCTGGAGGCGGTGTTGCGCGTGTTGCACCATGACCTGCGCGCCCGGCTGGGGGTGGATGACCCGCATATTTTAGTCTGCGGGCTGAATCCCCATGCTGGCGAAAACGGCCACCTGGGCGCCGAAGAGGTTCAGGTTATTGCGCCTGTGCTGGAAAAATTGCGGGGAGTGGGGATGCGGCTTACAGGCCCGTTGCCGGCCGATACTTTATTCATCCCCAAGTATTTACAAACCGCAGACGCCGTCTTGGCAATGTACCACGACCAAGGCTTGCCGGTGCTCAAATACGCCGGTTTTGGCCGCGCCATCAATATTACGCTGGGCTTGCCGATGATTCGTACTTCCGTGGACCATGGCACGGCGCTGGATCTGGCGGGAACCGGCGAGGCTGACACCGGGAGCTTGGAGGCAGCGCTTCAGGCCGCGTTGGATATGGTGGTGCGGGCCTCATCAAATAAGGTAGAATGACGAAACCCACAGGATAATCACTACAATATTTTTATGGAAAATAAAGCTCCCTCCTCACAATCAATGAATCTATTGCGTACCTTTATCTTCTGGAGCCGCTGGCTGCAAGCGCCCCTCTACGTGGGGTTGATCATCGCGCAAGGGGTCTATGTTTATCATTTCATGATAGAACTTGCCCATCTTGTAGTGAAAACCGCTACTATCGGTGAAACCGAGATAATGCTCATCGTGTTGGGCTTGATTGATGTGGTGATGATCGCCAATTTATTGATTATGGTAATTATTGGCGGATATGAAACATTTGTTTCACGGCTTTATAAAGAAGACCATCCTGATCATCCCGAATGGCTGGGCCATGTCAACGCCAGTACCATGAAGATCAAACTCTCCATGGCTTTAATTGGCATTTCCTCCATTCACCTCCTCAAAACTTTTATCAATGCCCCACACCTTGATGAAAAAACCATGCAATGGCAAGTGATCATCCACCTTACCTTCGTGGTGTCGGCCGTGGCCATGGCCTACACTGACAAATTAATGCAGAAACCACCTCATTGAGTTAGCTTTGCCCGGTTAATCTCCATCCGTCGGATTCAGCTTTCCCGTCATGCTGATGGATGTGCGATTTAGCAGCCAGCGGGAGGCGTTGTCGCTCCGCCGCTCTTGCAGTCACTTCCTCCCCGCAGACGGGTTCCAGGGGTAGTGCCGAACCGCATAAAATTATCTGTCGGTGAGCGGAACGCGTTCCAGTCCAGCGTCGTCAAATTAGCGCTGCCATTATCTACGTATGTGTAGGTGCCGGGCGTGAATGTTGTCGTCATGCCATTCCAACCCGAGCCTGCAACATAGGTATAGCGTCCACCGGTGATGTTGGAGATTTGCGCATTGGCCGTAGTGAAATTTGTAGCGGCGGCAGTGGCATCGAAATTGCCCTGTATGCCAGCGTTGGCGCCGATCAAGGTAACGGTATTAGTGATCAGCCCGGGGGTAGTATTGGTGCTGTAATTACTGTTGGTCATATCCAGGCCGAAGTTGGCTACCATGTCAGCGGTGGTGATGGTTTGCGTGATTTTGGGTTTAAGGGCAAGGCTGTGCTTAAGGAAAGTTTGCGCCATATCAGATTCATTGATTACTTGTTTCATTCCCATGCGGGTAGGAAAGCCAGTAGCGTTGCCGGTAAAGGCCACATTGTTACGTAAAGGATCATCACCGCTGCCCCCCCCACCAAAGCCTGATTGTATATCCCCACCGCTGAAAGAGCAGGCGGTAGCATTACAGTCGGTGCCCGACTGGATTTGGATGAAGACTTCCTGGGCAAAGGGAATTGTCGACAGATTGTCTGTGGTTGGGTTGATGGGATTACCGGCGCTATCCGTGGCGCCTATGATCACATGAAAATAATTTACCCCGCCAATGGTGACTTCTTCTTGAAGGAACGGTGTTTTGTCGGCATCGCTGCCGAAACCCAGGCCGCAATTACTGGATCCATCTCCCCGGTTACAGTTGAGATAGCCGAAATTAAAGGAGGGGGAAGTCTGACGTGTCCAGTTAAAAGAAAAATCTGCGGCCAGGGATGCCGTATTGAACGCCAGCAAAATGCATCCCGGTAGCCACATCAATAGTTTTTTGCTGAGATTCTGCATTATCTATCCTGGTATGAGTAGCGCCCATCTGCGGCTAAAGGCAACTCTCTTAGTGTTAGTAAATTCTAATATTAAGGAGGTCAAAGAAATACTCTTGATTAGGTTAGCGGCAGAAAGCGGTTATACTTTAGCCAGATGCGAATTTTAAAAAATGCATAACCCTTAAAAATAATTGAAGTTTCGCCTCATCGCGGTGGCTTGCCTTTGCCTCAGGCGTTGGAAATGATCCAGCCGAAGGTAGGCAACATGCTAAACTATTGCTTAAGATAAATTGTTGAATGATCCTGAGGTGCTGATTTAAAAGTAGTTAATTTTGCATGGGTTAAATTTATTCGGTTCCTCAGGGCAACCATTTTGGCTCAGCGTTGATTATCATCATTTCCTGTCATTTGCGGCACCGCACAAATAACAGGGAATATGCCTCCTGCCTGAAGGGTAGGGGTAGGGGATGTTTATGGAATTTCAACAAAAGGAGGAAACGGGGATGATTCTAGTCACAGGTGGTGCAGGCTTTATTGGGTCGAATTTTGTGTTGGACTGGATCGCCCAGGAGGCGGACGCTTCCGGCACCCGGCCTGGGGCAGTACTGCCACCTCCGTGTGCGGCGGCCGTTCACGGCATCCTGCCTTCCACGCCACTGGCACCTCCGTGTGCGGCGGATTCAGTCGTGAATCTGGACAAGCTGACCTATGCCGGGAATATGGATAACCTGACCAGCCTGCAGGGTAACTCCCGGCATATTTTTGTGCAAGGTGATATTGGCGACCGGGTGTTGGTGCGGCAGTTACTTGCTACCCACCGCCCCCGCGCGATAGTGAATTTTGCCGCAGAAAGCCATGTCGACCGTTCTATCCACGCCCCCGGCGATTTTATCCAAACGAATGTTGTAGGCACTTTTAATCTCCTCGAAGAGGCGCGCGCTTACTGGAACACTTTAGCGGGCGATGAAAAAGCCGCGTTCCGTTTCCTGCATGTGTCCACCGACGAAGTTTACGGCTCCCTAAGCGCGCAGGATCCGCCGTTCAGCGAAACCACCCCCTACGCCCCAAACAGCCCATACTCCGCTTCCAAGGCCGCTTCCGATCATCTGGTGCGCGCCTATCACCACACTTACGGCCTGCCCACCTTAACCACCAACTGCTCCAACAACTACGGCCCGTACCAATTTCCGGAAAAGCTCATTGCCCTGATGATCCTTAACGCCACCCAAGGCCGCCCTTTGCCGGTGTATGGCGACGGCCAAAATGTCCGCGACTGGTTGTATGTGGGGGATCACTGCGCGGCGATCCGTGCCGTATTGGCCCAGGGCAAAATTGGCGAGGTTTATAACATTGGTGGCTGGAATGAAAAAACCAACCTCGATGTTGTGCATACCGTGTGCGCCCTTCTTGATGAATATAGCCCTGATGCGGCGCATGTCCCCCACGCATCACTCATCACCTACGTCAAAGACCGTCCCGGCCACGACCGCCGTTATGCCATTGATGCCCGCAAAATCGCGCGCGACCTGGGCTGGGTGCCCCAGGAAACCTTCGAAACCGGCTTGCGCAAGACCGTGCGCTGGTATCTGGACAATAAAGTTTGGGTAGGGAATGTCACCAGCGGCAATTACCAGCACTGGGTGGCGCAGAATTATGCCAACCGAACCGGCACAAATACCCCCCACAACCCAGGAGCCATTCCATGAAAGGCATCATTCTCGCCGGGGGTTCCGGCACCCGTTTGTATCCCGTCACCCAGGCGGTGTCCAAGCAATTGTTGCCGGTTTATGATAAACCCATGATCTATTATCCGCTGACTACCCTCATGCTGGCGGGGATCCGCGATATTCTCATCATTTCCACCCCCCAGGACACGCCGCGTTTTGAACAATTGTTGGGGGATGGCCAGCAGTGGGGACTCAGCATCACCTATGCGGTACAAGCCTCGCCCGATGGCCTCGCACAGGCATTTATTATTGGCAGTGATTTTATTGGTGACGGTTCATGTGCGCTGGTGTTGGGCGACAATATTTTCTACGGCCATGATTTATCGCCACAACTGCTGGACGCCGCGCAAAAGAAAACGGGCGCCACCGTCTTTGCCTACCCGGTGCAAGACCCTGAGCGCTATGGCGTCGTTGAGTTTGATGCGGCTGGCAAAGCCCTCAGCATCGTCGAAAAGCCCACCGTTCCGAAATCGCGTTATGCGGTCACAGGCCTGTATTTTTATGATAATCAGGTCGTCGATATTGCCCGCGCCATCCGTCCTTCGCCACGCGGTGAACTCGAAATCACCGATGTCAATCGTCACTATCTCACGCAGGGTTTACTGGATGTGCAAGTGATGGGGCGCGGCATGGCGTGGTTGGATACCGGCACGCACGAATCGTTACTGGAAGCATCGCTGTTTATCCAGACCATCGAAAAGCGTCAGGGACTCAAGATCGCCTGCCCCGAAGAAATCGCTTACCGCAAAGGCTACATCAGCGCCAGCCAATTGGAAGCCTTGGCGCAGCCCTTGGCAAAGAATGGTTATGGCGCCTATTTGCTCGGGTTATTGAAAGAACGGATTTTTTAAAGGTCGGGTGAATGATGCAAATACAAAAAACAGCAATTCCAGATTTGTTGATTATCGAACCTCAGGTGTTTGGTGATGAGCGTGGTTTTTTTTATGAAAGCTACAACGAGAAAAAACTGGCGGACGGGGCTGGCATCACCGAGCGCTTTGTGCAGGACAACCATTCCCGTTCCGCGAAGAATGTGTTGCGCGGATTGCATTACCAGATCCAGCAGCCACAAGGCAAGCTGGTGAGGGTGGTGGTGGGTGAAGTATATGATGTGGCTGTGGATATGCGCCGTGCATCTGCCACGTTTGGCCAGTGGGTTGGTATGCACCTGTCGGCCACCAACAAGCGCATGTTGTGGGTACCCAAAGGGTTTGCCCACGGCTTTCTGGTATTGTCCGACCATGCTGAATTTCTCTATAAAACCACGGATTTTTATGCGCCGCAGTATGAGCGCTCTTTGTTATGGAATGATGCTGACCTTGCCATAGACTGGCCGTTGTCCGGCGCGCCCGCGTTATCTGCCAAAGATGCAGTGGGTGTTCCGTTTAAGGCGGCCGAGGCGTTTCCATGAGAATTTTACTCACCGGGAAAAACGGTCAGGTAGGCTGGGAACTGCAACGCACCTTGTCCACCTTGGGTGAGGTCATCGCGCTGGGGCAGGCCGACATGGATCTGGCCAACCCTGACGCGATAAGAAAAATCTGCGGTGAGGTAAAGCCGAATTTAATTGTCAACCCGGCGGCGTATACGGCGGTGGATAAAGCTGAAACCGAGCCGGCACTGGCGCTGGCGATTAACGGCACCGCACCGGGGATTCTGGCGCAAGAAGCACAACGCCTCGGCGCGGCATTAATACACTATTCCACAGATTATGTATTTGATGGCAGCAAAAATACGCCCTATACCGAACAGGATATCCCGAATCCGCAAAACATTTATGGCAGCTCCAAGCTGGCGGGTGAACGCGCCATTCAGGCCGTGGATGTGCCGCACCTTATTCTGCGCACCGCCTGGGTGTATGGACGGCGTGGCAAAAACTTTTTGCTGACCATGCAACGTCTAGCCAGTGAAAGGCCACTGTTGAAAGTGGTTGATGACCAGGTCGGCGCGCCCACTTGGTGTCGGCTGCTGGCCGAGGCGACGGCGCAAATTGTCGCGCAAGGGTTGGATCGAGGTCGGGACAACGCTACCGATTATGCCGGTGCGGCGGTCGCTACCGGCATCCTGCCTTCCGCGACACTTGCACGTCCCTGTGCGGCGAGTGTGACCGGTTATATCCGGCAGCACAGCGGCGTGTATCACATGAGCTGCGCAGGTCAAACATCATGGCACGGCTTTGCCAATGCCATTTTGGAGGGTGCAACCACGCAATTACAACCTATTCCCAGCAACGATTACCCGACACCTGCCGCACGTCCTGCCTATTCAGTGTTGAGCAACGAACAACTGGCGCAGACCTTCGGCATCACGTTTCCCGATTGGAGGGCGGCACTGGAAATGGTGCTGGCGGAGAATTGATGTATAAGGCCAGCTTAAGCGCGAAAATTCTCATTGGCCTGGTAATCGGCGGTGGATTGGGTTTAGTGGTCAAAACGTTGGCGCATGACACGGTGTGGTTGCCGTGGGTGGTGGATAATATCACCCTGCCTGCGGGGCAGATTTTTTTGCGCCTGTTGTTCATGTTGGTGATCCCGATGCTGTTCTCGGCGCTGGTGATTGGCATCTGCGGGCTGGACGTAAAACATCTGGGGCGGATGGGCGCGCGTACACTGGGTTATACCGTGGTGGCGTCATTGATTGCCGTATTGATCGGCATGGCGTTGACTAACTTGATACGCCCCGGCGCCGGTTTGCCAGAAGAATTGCGCAGCTTGGCCACGGCCAACAGTGCGACGCTCACCGTGCCCAAACCGCCCGACACCACAGGCGTGGCATTGCTGGTGGCGATGTTTCCCGATAACCCGATCAAGGCCGCCGCGAATGGCGAGATGATCGGCGTGATTTTATTCTCGCTGATTTTCGGCGTGGGCTTATCGTTTACGCAAACCCCCGGCGCGTTGCGCCTGCGTGAAACGATAGAAGGTCTTTATGATGTGAGCATGACGCTGATCCATGGCGTTTTAAAACTTGCGCCCTACGGTGTTGCCGCATTGATTTTCACCATGACGGCGCGGCTCGGCACCGAGCTATTACCGTATCTGATGTCGTATGTGGGCGTTGTGTTGCTGGGCCTGGGTCTGCAAATGTTTGTGGTGTACCCATTGGCGATCCGCTTTCTCGGCGGGCGATCACCCCTGATGTTTTTTCGCAGTGTGCGCGTTGCCATGGTCACCGCATTTGCCACGGCATCTTCCAGCGCAACCTTGCCGACGGCGCTCAAGGTTGCTGAAGAAAACTTGAACCTGCCGCGCCACGTTAGCCGTTTTGTGCTCACCGCAGGCTCTGCCATGAACCAGAATGGCACAGCATTGTTTGAAGGCGTCACGGTATTATTCCTTGCGCAGTTGTTTGGTGTGGAGCTGGGTCTGGGCCAGCAGTTTCTGATCATGGTGATCTGTGTGCTGGGCGGTATTGGCACGGCAGGCATCCCCGCGGGTTCGTTGCCCGTGATTGCCATGATCCTGGTGACCTTCGGCATTCCCGTTGAAGGGCTGGCGTTGATTTTGGGCATCGACCGCTTTCTCGACATGTGCCGCACCGCGCTAAACGTGACGGGTGATCTGGTGGCCGCCACCTATGTGGCGCGCGGTGAACCTGCGGCACCCCATGACGAACGAAACAGGCATCTCCCCGTAATTACGCCGTAACCCGCCTGAAAACGCTGCCATGGCATTTTGGGCAGGGGGGAATGTGGCTGGTGGCATGAAAGCGCAATAGCTCGCCGCAGTTTGTACACTCCAAAGTCCCAATGCTGGTAATACTGCCGGTGTGGTATTCGTCCGCGCGCCTTGCACGTTCGGCGAGTTGCATGAACTCCAGTTTGGTTTTGTCTGCCGCCAGCGCAAACATCTCCAGCAAACGTTCTTCAATCAGTTCCAAATCGAAACGCAACCAATCTTTCAGTTCGCCGCCATTATCCGCCAGATAGTGGCCCGCGTCTTCCAGGTCACGCATCAGGTAATCACCAATGAGCTCGGCCTCTTCACGTGTCAACTCACCCACTTCCACGGCGTTATTTTTGGCAATCTGGATGGCATGCTTGAGGTTTTGATAGCCCAGATGATCCGCCAGGGTTTTCACCTGTTCCATCATATGGTCATAGGCGTGCAGATGTTTTTCGTTGCGCGGCTTCATGGCAATATCCTTAAGAGTCATCAGGTAATATAGGGTATCATACGCCAATAGGTATAGAAAACCCGGGCATTTTTTATACTGGCAGGGCATATACGCCCATCAAGCCTCCTCCTGAGGTAAAATAAAAAGTTAAAATGGATGGAAATTTTGAGATGAACACCTTATGAAGATCCGTTTTTTTGGTCCGATGGTTATTATGCTGTTTGGCGTATGCTGGGGCGTGGCCCAGGCTGATACGGTCAAGCTGGCCATCAATGCGCCGCGGGGTTCGGTGGAAACCGCCAAGTGGCAAGCCCTGGTTAAACAACTTGGCGTTAAAATCGGCAAGGATATCCTGATCATGCCGTATGCCCCCGCAAAAATTACCGAGGCCATTGGCAATGGCGATGTGGATTTTGCGTTGGTTAATCCCGTGTCGGCCGTGATTGTCGCTGAGAAATACCATGCGCAACCTTTGGCAACGGTGAAAGCGCAGGGCACGCCTTATTTTGCGGGGGTTATTATTGCCAGCCAGCGCAGTGGTATTATGCGTGTCGCCGACTTGAAAGGTAAAAAAGTCATGGGCTATCAAATTGGCACTTCGGCGGGGGGGTATGTATTTCAGGCGTATCATTTGATGAAAAAAGGTATTGACCCGCACAAGGATTTTGCCCTGTTCAAAGAAGCGCGCCGCCAGGATGAAATTCCGCTGGAAGTAGAGCTAGGGATGATGGATGCGGGCTTGGTCAGGAGTGGCGTGCTGGAGAGCATGGCAAAAGCTGGTTTGATCGACTTGCGCAAAATTGTGGTATTGGATCAAAAACATGATGAGCTACCGCATTTACATAGCACGAACCTGTATCCCGAATGGTTTTTAATGGCGACAGAACATGTGGATGCCGCATTGGCGGAAAAATTAAAAGCGGCGGCGCTCGCCGTAAAAGCCAAAGACCCCGCGACCAAAGAAGCCGGTATTGATGGCTTTGTAGAAGCCATTAGCCTCGATGGCCTGAAAAAAGCCCTGAAAACGCTCAAGCTGTCACCGTATGAGAATGAGCCTTAACACCCTATTGTCATGTTGACTGATCAATGTAGGGCGGGTTGTAACCCGCCAGGCGTTGCGTAGCAACACATGTTTTTTTCCATAAAAAATCACCCACAAAAACCAACGGCAAAAAAATAATGCAAGAACATTATCACCCCGCAGATATTGAAACGCAGGCACAGAACTACTGGGCCGAATACCAAACATTCAAGGCGGTAGAAGACCCCGCGCGTGAAAAATATTATTGCCTGGCGATGTTCCCTTATCCCAGTGGCCGTTTGCATATGGGTCATGTGCGCAATTATACGATTGGCGATGTGATGGCGCGCTACCAGCGCATGTGCGGCAAAAATGTGTTGCAGCCAATGGGTTGGGATGCCTTCGGCTTGCCTGCCGAAAATGCCGCGATGCAGAATAACGTGCCGCCCGCCAAATGGACTTATGAAAATATTGGCTACATGCGCAACCAGCTCAAGCGGCTGGGTTTTGCGTATGACTGGAGCCGCGAAATAGCCACCTGCAAACCGGAATATTATCGCTGGGAGCAATGGTTGTTCACGCGCCTGTTCCAAAAAGGCCTGGTCTACAAAAAAACCGCGCCAGTGAACTGGTGCCCCAAAGATCTCACCGTGCTGGCCAATGAGCAAGTGATTGATGGCCGTTGCTGGCGCTGTGACACCCTTGTCGAGATGAAAGAAATCCCGCAGTGGTTCATGAAAATCACCGCTTATGCCGACGAACTACTGGCTGATCTGGATACGCTCACCGGTTGGCCCGAGCAAGTGCGAACCATGCAGCGTAACTGGATTGGCCGTTCTGAAGGTGTGGAGTTGGAATTTGCGGTGCCCGACGCAACGGAGCCGCTCACCGTATTCACCACCCGCCCCGATACACTCATGGGTGTGACGTATGTCGCTGTCGCTACCGAACATCCGTTGGCATTAAAGGCCGCACAAACACGCCCCGCGCTTGCCGCATTCATTGAAGAATGCCGCCATGCCCAGACCGCTGAAGCCGTGCTGGAAACCATGGAAAAACGTGGCATGGCCACGGGCTTAATGGCTATTCATCCCATCACTGGCGACGCGGTGCCGGTGTGGGTCGCCAACTTTGTGTTAATGAGTTACGGCACCGGCGCAGTCATGGCCGTGCCCGCGCACGATGAACGCGACCATGAATTTGCCCGTAAATACGGCTTGGGTATTAAGCAGGTTATTAGTCCCGCAGACGGCACGGTGGTTGATGTTGCAAGTGCTGCCTTCGTTGAGAAGGGGGTATTGATGCGCTCTGGCACGTTTGATGGCATGACCTCACAACACGCTTTCACTGCCATTGCCGAGGCGCTGGCGCAGCAGAGCAGGGGACGGGTGCGTGTCAATTATCGCCTGCGCGACTGGGGCGTATCGCGGCAGCGTTACTGGGGTGCACCGATTCCCATTATCAACTGCGCCACCTGCGGTGCAGTGCCCGTGCCGGATAAGGATTTACCCGTGGTGCTGCCGGAAAATGTCAGCTTTGAGCGCATCGGTTCGCCCATCAAGCGCATGCCGGAATTTTACAATACCACGTGCCCGTGCTGTGGTGGCGCGGCTGAGCGTGAAACCGATACCTTCGATACCTTCATGGAATCATCGTGGTATTACGCGCGCTTTACGTGTAACGACAATACTGATGGGATGCTCGATGAACGCGCCAATTACTGGTTGCCGGTAGACCAATACATCGGTGGCATCGAGCACGCCATTCTGCACTTGCTCTACGCGCGTTTTTTTCACAAGCTGCTACGTGATGTTGGTCTGGTAAAAAGCAGTGAACCGTTCACCCATCTGCTCACGCAAGGCATGGTGTTGAAAGACGGCTCGAAGATGTCAAAGTCCAAAGGCAATACCGTCGACCCGCAAGCGTTGGTGGAACAATACGGCGCCGATACCGTGCGCTTGTTCGTCATGTTTGCCGCACCGCCCGAGCAGTCACTGGAATGGTCGGACACTGGAGTGGAAGGCGCATCGCGCTTTCTCAAAAGGCTGTGGAAGCGCGTGGCCGATCATGTTAGTGGTGGCGCTTCATCTGTCTTGAATACGCCCGAGTTGAATGGCATGCAACGCGCCATGCGTTGCCAGGTGCATGAAACCATCGCCAAAATCAGCGATGATGTCGGGCGTCGCCACACCTTCAATACCGCCATTGCCGCCTGCATGGAGCTGATCAACGCGCTATACCGCTTTGAAGACAACACCACGCAAGGCCGCGCCGTCATGCAGGAAGCACTGGAAGCAATAGTGTTGATGCTATCGCCCATCGTGCCTCATATCAGCCATGCCCTATGGCATGAATTAGGCCATACCGAAGCCGTCGTCAGCGCACGCTGGCCACAGGTAGATGCCACGGCACTTATTAAAGACAGCGTCGAGTTGGTCGTGCAAGTCAATGGCAAACTACGCGCCCGCGTCGCCGTCCCCACTTCCGCCGACCGCGCCCAAGCCGAAGCCGCCGCGCTGGCCGATGAAAATGTGCAACGCTTTGTGGGTGGTAAGCAGATCAAAAAGATCGTTGTAGTGCCGGGAAAGTTGGTAAATATTGTGGTGGTTGAGTAGCTTGTTTGTGCAATGGAAGGCGTCATTACTTGTTATCACCCCCATTCTTCAGTATTTTGACACTCGACGTACACGGATGTGCTAGTGCCAGTCGCTTCCAGCATCCTGCTTCTGGCGACACTGGCCCATCCATGGGCGGCGCAGCAGCCGGAGCGGCTGCCTCCAGCAACATGACAACATGCTTCCTATGTTAGAAAAGCCCTTAAAGTGATACGTCAACTACCTATCTATCCTGATCTTCTGCGTTTGCATGGCGCCCATGCCGAACGCTACCCTTTTTTGCTCGAAAGTGTGGCGCATGGTACGTCGGCCGCTCCCGGCATCCTGCCTGCGCGTTATGACATACTGTTCGCCTTTCCTGGCAAAACCTTGGTGTTGGCGGGTAATGCCACGTCCCACGTTTCTGCCACTTCCGGGTCCCCGTCTTCTCTGGCGCTCGCAGCTCCCTTCGTCCCCGGTGCGGCGAATTTTTTGCAGGCACTGGACGATGCGTGGGCGCATGAGGCGGCGCTGTCATCTACTGAGGTGGACCCTGTGTTGCCGTTTTCCGGCGGCTGGTTTATTTATCTGGGGTATGGGTTGGCAGCGCAAATTGAGCCGCGCTTGGCATTGGCCGGCGCCGAAACGCACGGGGAAGCGCGGGAGGAGCTAAGCGGGCAGGAGCCGCTCAGCACATCACGGCTGCCCATCGCGTTTGCTACACGTATTCCCGCGGCAGTGATTGTTGATCATCATGTCCAATGCACCTTCCTTGTGGCTGAAGATGCAGTATTGCTCGATAGGATGGCGCATGACCTTGAGCATTTAACAGTGGAACCTCACGCCGAAGTGGCCGCGCCGATAAGCGCACTGCAGGAGGATGATCCCACGCGTTTTCTGGACGGTGTGCGGCGTATTAAGGAATATATCGTGGCAGGCGATGTGTTTCAGGTAAATTTGTCGCGGGGATATCGCGCCACGTTGGCGCCTGATGTAAGTTATATGCAACTTTACCAGGGCTTGCGGAAAAACAATCCCGCGCCGTTTGCGGGTGTCGCGCTCTATAAGGGCGACGCACAGGGAAGAGCGGAAGCGAAGGGTTCTGCTAGTGCCGATCGCTTCCAGTATCCTGCTTCTGGCGACACTTGTACATCCATGTACGACGCAGGAGGCACGACGCCGGGAGCGGCCAGCGCGATTTTGAGTTCGTCGCCCGAGCGTCTGGTGCGGGTGCAGGGTGATGTCATTGAGGTGCGGCCGATTGCCGGTACACGTCCGCGCGGGATGGGTGATGAAGATGTTGCGTTGTCACAGGCGTTGCTGGCGCATCCGAAAGAACGTGCCGAGCATGTGATGCTGATCGACCTGGAACGTAATGATCTGGGTCGTGTGTGCGTACCCGGTAGCGTGCAGGTGGATGAATTGATGGTGCTGGAATCGTACGCCCATGTGCATCACATTGTTTCCAATGTGCGCGGCATTAAACGCCCTGAGGTGACGCCGGGGCAAGTGATACGCGCGGTGTTTCCGGGTGGCACCATTACGGGCTGCCCCAAAGTGCGCTGCATGGAAATCATTGCCGAGCTGGAGCAGACGCCACGTGGGCCATATACTGGCGCAATGGGTTACCTGAATCATAATGGAAATATGGACCTGAATATTTTGATTCGTACCATGCTGGTGGAAAATGGTGATGTGCAATTTCGTGTCGGCGCGGGGATTGTGGCGGATTCCGTTCCTGACGCCGAGTTACAGGAAACACGCGCCAAGGCGCGGGGGTTGTTGTTGGCGCTGGGGGCGAGTGGGTGACGACCACCCTGGTCAATGGCGTTCCTGCTAATTGCATTGATGTGCATGATCGCGGTCTGCACTATGGCGATGGCCTGTTTGAAACTTTTGCGGTGATCAACGGTGAGCCTGCGCTGTGGGATAGGCACATGCAGCGTTTGCGGTTGAGTTGCCAACGCTTGAACTTTCCTAATTTCCTTGGGCCTGATCTGGCGCTGCTGCGTAGCGAGGCGCTATCGTTATGTAGTGGTGAAACGCAGGGCGTGCTGAAAATCATCATCACTCGTGGTAGTGGCGGACGCGGCTACCGGGCGCCACCGCCCTTATCCGCTCAGGTTACGCGCATCTTGGCGCTCTACCCCTGGCCGGATTACCCCATGGCTTTCTGGAGTGAAGGTGTGGCAGTGCGTGTGTGTGCCACGCGTTTGGGGTGGAATCCAGCGCTAGCAGGCATCAAACATCTTAATCGCCTGGAACAGGTGCTGGCGCGCAGTGAATGGGATGATGCGAATGTGCCGGAAGGCTTGATGCTCGATATTCAGGGTAACGTAATTGAAGGCACGATGACTAACCTGTTTGTGGTGCGCAACGGGCAATTGTTAACACCGGATGTATCGCAGTGTGGCGTGGCGGGTGTGATGCGTAGCTGGATTTTGGCCTATGCGCGTACGGCAGGTATACCGAGCGCCATTGCCGCCCTGGCGTTAGAAGAGGTCATTTCGGCTGACGAGGTATTTTTGTGCAATAGCGTGATTGGGATATGGCCAGTGCGTGAAATCATGGGTATTCCGGGGTGCAGTTTTCAGGTGAATGGACCGATAACCTCAGATATCATGGCAAAATTGCGGGACAGCGCTGTATCATGAGCAATATTTTTTTAAAACTGGTCGGCATCTTTCTCCTCATCGGTAGTTTTGCTGGTGTATGGGTTTATATGGACATTAGCAGCGTCGCCGAAACGCCATTGAATATTCCGGCCGATGTGAATGGCGGCGATGCGCCGCCCCTGTCGTATACAGTAGTATCTGGCGCTACCCTGCGTGATGTGGCGCGTGACCTGGGGAGCCGCGGCCTGTTGAGCCGCCCCACCTACCTGGTGTGGTGGGCGCTTTTTCAGGGCAAGATCCAAAACAAGGCGTATATTATTAAGGCCGGCGAATATGCGCTGGCTCCCGGCATGACAGCGGGTCAATTACTGGATAACATGGCGGCGGGTAAAGTGGTGCAGTATTCGCTGACACTGGTGGAAGGCTGGACGTTCAAGCAAATGATGGCAGCGATCAATGCTCACCCCGTCATCACGCATACCTTGTCGGGACTTACTAACAGCCAGATCATGGCTAGGCTGGGTTGGCCTGACCAACATCCCGAAGGGCGTTTTTATCCCGACACCTATCGTTTTTCACGGGGTTTTAGTGACGTGGCATTCTTGCAACGCGCCTACCGCATGATGGAACAACGCTTGGCCAGTGAATGGCCGCAACGTGATAGCACCGTCCCCTATAAAACACCCTATGAAGCACTGATCATGGCATCTATTGTCGAGCGCGAAACGGGTGCGGCTGAAGAACGTGCGCAAATCGCGGGTGTATTTGTGCGGCGCCTGAACCTCGGAATGGCGCTGGCGACGGATCCTACTCTGATTTACGGCATGGGCGATAGCTTCGACGGCAACCTGCGCAAGCGTGATTTACAAACCGATACCCCCTATAATACCTATTTGCGCAGAGGCCTGCCGCCGACGCCAATCGCCATGCCAGGGGGTGGTGCGATTCATGCCGCATTGCACCCTGCGCCAGGAGAAACACTGTATTTCGTCGCGCGTGGCAATGGCACGCATTATTTTTCTGAAACGCTGCAAGAGCATAATAATGCCGTGAGAAAATATCAGTTGGGAGGTTCGTGACTCCCATGCTGACGCTCAGAATAGATGAGTTGTCATTTCTCCCAACGCGAGAAATGACAATAGTGGAGTTTACCCAATAATGTCTCTAGGCCCTCTCATGCTCGGTGTATCCGGGTTGGTGCTCACCGCGCAAGAGCGCGAAATGCTGCGGCATCCGCAAGTGGGTGGCGTGATTCTGTTTACGCGTAACTATGCTGACCCAGAGCAGGTCGCGGCCTTGGTGGCCGATATCCACGCGTTACGTGAGCCACACTTGCTGGTGGCGGTGGATCATGAAGGTGGGCGCGTGCAGCGTTTTCGCCAAGGATTTACGCGCTTGCCACCGATGCGCGAACTGGGCGTGCTGTATGAGCGCGACATCAAACACGCTAAACACCTGGCTGACATTATTGGCTGGTTGATGGCAGTGGAGCTGCGGGCAGTGGGCGTGGATTTCAGTTTTACGCCGGTATTGGATCTTGATTATGGCGTCAGCGGCGTAATTGGTGACCGTGCGTTTCATCGTAACCCGGAAATTGTCGCGGATCTTGCCCACTCGTTTATGATCGGCATGGAGCGTGCGGGAATGGCGGCGACGGGCAAGCATTTTCCGGGGCACGGGGCCGTGGCGCCAGATTCACATATAGCCATTGCGCTGGATGACCGCAGCTACAATGACATTTATCTGGAAGATGTAGTGCCGTTTGAACGCATGGTGCACTTTGGCCTGGCAGGCATCATGCCTGCACATGTCATCTACCCGCAAGCCGCCCCTGAGCCTGCGGGATTTTCACCGTTCTGGATGCAGGAAGTGCTGCGCAAGCGCCTGGGTTTTCAAGGTGTGATTTTCAGTGATGACCTGGAAATGGAAGGCGCCAGCGTGGCAGGCAATATTGTGGACCGCGCCCATGCCGCACTGGATGCGGGATGTGACATGGTGTTGTCATGTAATGATTTCACCGCCATGGCGCAACTCCTTGACGGTATGCGTATCCACAATGATCCCGCATCACACTTCCGCTTGATGCGCATGCATGGCCGCCATGCCATTACCCGCACGCAGCTGCATGCCGCCCCCGCATGGAAACAGGCGGTGATGGAAATGGAAAAAGCCATGCCGCCGCAGACCATGAGTTGGTTGTGAGGTTTTTACCGCTTAATCTGTTTTAACCGCTGTTCCACAAACGCCAGCAGTTCAGGGCTGAGGGTATTGGATGCCTTGGCCCGCGCAAAGGCATCCTGGGCATCCTGCATGCGGTTTTCCGCTTGCAGCGAGATGCCAATCCCCAATAGCCATTTCCCTGCCTGGGGCGTTTTGCGCAGGGCTTGAAGGTAATGGCCGATGGCCTCCCCATGCTGTCCTTCGCGTTGTAGAAGCGCGGCGAGGAATGCTTGATAGTCGGCATGTTCCGCCGCATTTTCTTGTACGTCAGGTAAACCACGTTGCAGTGTTTCCAATCCGGCATGGGCGTCGCCCCGTTCCACTTGCAGCCGTGCCAGCATCATCGTCAGGCCAGGCCGGTTCGCATCAATGCCCGCGTCAACTTTTAAACCTTCCTGCAACCGCTGCTCCGCTTCATCAAAACGTTTTGTTTCCACCAGCAAACCCACCAGGGTTTGCCGTGCGGCGGCGTGACTGCCATCCAGTTGCAGTGCCTGGGCGAGGATTTCCATTGCGCGCGCCATCCGTCCCTGTTGCAATAATCCCACTGCCTTGCGGTACTCGTTTTCGGCTTGCTGGCCGGGCGTGGTTTCTTTGATGCGTTTATTGGGGATGCTTGCATCAGCGGCTTCTTCTGAAGAGGTACGAAGCTGCTTGTCAGGTAATTGCGTGGGCACTGACGGAGCGATAGATGGAAGCTTCTTCTCTACGGCAACCGATTGCAATGGTACCGGGTTGAGCGGGGTACCCGATCCTGGCGCAGATAGGGATCCCATCGGCAGTAGAGGTAGAGGTGTTATCGGTGGTGGTGTTGCCTCAGTCGGCACCATGGAGGTTATTGCGTTATTATCTTTTGTGGCCAATTCAGGTTCAGGTATGATCACGGGGGATGGTATGGGCAATGGGTTGCCCTGCATCATGGAGCCTGACACAGGCCGTACTGGAATAGGTTGGTTTGGTAGTGTGGAGGTGTTGGGCATCACGCGGGCGGGTGGCGTCATCCCCATCGTTTCAAGAGTGGTGGGACGAATTACCAATATCCCAATAGAGAGGCCAAGGGCCAGTAATGGCAAGATCCACAGCGCGCCACGCCACGGGCTACGTTTCGCCGGGGAGGTAAGCAGGATATTACCTACCACACCGGGCGGGCCCATTATTGTTCCTTGCGCACCAGGCGTCACACCTTGTGGGCGGCGCTTTTCCAGATCGCGCAACATTTGATTGATGATGCTCATTGCAGCATCGCCAGCCAACGCCACAGGTCCTGTTTAGCGGCTTCCGTATCCCGTGCGGCGGCACGTATATGGCGTGCCTCAACCTGTTGCCTGCCTTCTCCATAAGTTAGCATCAACGCCTTATGCGCAAGAATATTAATGAGCCGGGGAATGCCGCCGCTCGCTACATGCAAGAGGCGTACGGCATGGCCGCTAAACAACCGGCCATTGGCAAATTTTACCCCAGTGTTTCCTTGTGCAATGCTGATGCGATGGGCAAGATAATGGTCCAGGTCACGGCGGTTCAAGGGTGAAAGATGGTAATGGAATGTGATGCGCTGGTTTAATTGGCGTATCGAGTCCTGCTGTAACCGCAGATTAAGTTCGGGTTGGCCAAATAACACAATCTGCAGCAGTTTGCGTTTTTCCGTTTCCAGGTTGCTGAGCAGGCGTACCGCCTCCAGGGTTTCCATCGGCATCGCCTGCGCTTCATCAAGACACAATACCACCTGCTTGCCCTGCTGGGAAAAATCCAGTAACGAAAGCGTCAGTGATTTGAGCAATTGGTGTTGATCGGCATCTTTGCGCAGCACAATGCCGAGTTCTTCGGCAAGTGCCAGCAACAGGGTGCGTGGTTCCAGGTATGGGTTGGGGATGTAGGCGGTGATGAAGCGTTGCTGTCCCTCAGCGCAATCATTATTGATGCTTGCCAGGAATTGCCGGCATAGCAGGGTTTTACCTGTGCCTACTTCCCCTGTGATTTTGATAAACCCTTCACCCTCATTAACGGCAACCAACAAGGTATTGAGGGCTTGTTGATAATCCGCGCAGGCAAAGAAGAAACTAGTGTCCGGCGTGATGCCGAACGGTGCTTCAGAAAAACCGAAGTGGGTAAGGTACATGGTTAACTTCCGCTTGCCCTACAGGCGCGGCAGGCGGTTATTTTTGCCAGCCCCCTCATTGGGCGCCACCCTGCATTTTCTGGATGCGCTCACGTGTTTGCAGCAAATCTTGCGTCCAGTCACTGTCACCTTGCACTACCGTTGTTTTCAGCAAAATTACCAGTTCCCGTTTTTGGGTGGTTTGCTTAGTGCTGCGGAACAGCGCGCCTAACAGGGGCACATCGCCCACGAAAGGCACTTTAGATTGCCCGTCATTCATGGATTGCCGCATCAATCCACCGATGGCTACGGTATGCCCATCCTGAACGCGCACGATACTGTCTGTTTCTGAGATGGTGCTTGACGCCAGGGGCAGGTTGATCCTGCCTGAGGTGCCAAGATCAATGACTTTCTGTTGCTCAGTAACCTGGCTGACAGAAGGCCGGATGTGCAAAGTGATCTGCCCATCTTCCGAAATCTGCGGCGTTACATCCAGCGCAATGCCCGAGAAAAAGGGCCGCAGGGTAACATTCGGCGTTGACGAGGCGCTCCCGCTGCCGGTCGTAGTGGTTGAGCTGACGTTGGTGACAAAGAAATCATCGGTGCCGACTTTGAGCACGGCTTTCTGGTTATTTATGGTGGCAATCCGTGGGCTAGACAGCACATGCACCGTGCCTTGGGTATCAAGAAACGACAGCAGCCCGGCAAAATTGGAATAATGGACCGCAATATTGAGCAACCTGCCGGTTGCACTGGTATCCAATATGCTCCCCAGCGTGCTTCCTGCTACGGGCAGGCCGCCCGGCACCAAGAAGCTATCAGGATTGGCGCCCACCGAAAATCCATGTTGGTTATTTTTGTTAAAACCAGCCCAGTTAATGCCCGTTTGATGTCCATCATTAAGTTGCACCTCAATGATTTTTGCTTCCAGCATCACTTGGCGGTCAACTATCAATTGCATGGCTTTCAGGTAACTTTCCACCTGCCGTATTTCAGTGGGCATGGCGCGCACCAGCACCATGCCCGAATGCGGGTTGAGCACTACATGATGGCCGTCTTTGTCATTAACGATAGAGGCCAGTGACACTTTCAGTTCATTCCAGAAGTCACTGTCTGTGGTAGTGGTGATCCGGCTGGTTTCTACGGCTTGACTGGCGGTATTGCCGGGGCTAGAGGAACCCGAAGCGGTAGTGCCGGAGGAGGAGGGCACATCACTCACCGAACCGGAAACAACACGTATCTCAGAGCTGCCCTTACGCTGTCCGGCAATATAGTTGATTTTGAACATGCGTGTCTGCATGGTCAATGGCTGGATGAAAATCCGGTTGCCTTCCACTTTGTAATTATAGCCATACATTTCACGGATGGCGTCCAGTGCTTCAAACACCGTGACATCTTTGAGGTTCAGCGACAGGGTTCCTACTACTTCCGGATGCACCAGCATGCTATAGGGGGTTCCTGAAACAATGTCCATGAATATCTGCTGGGCAGGCGCTTTGTTGACGGCAAGGTCAAACTTCTGTTCCAACGCTGGTTTGGGTGATTGGCTGGATTTCGGGAGTTCAATCTTGAGGGGTGGCAGTAATGCGGCGCCCACGGCGGCATCTGAAGGCGCGGTGGCGGGTTTGCCGCCAAGGGCGCTGTTGAGTTCAGTATTGATATGGTCAAGTGCCCCTGTGCCTTGCGCGGGGTGCGTGGCGCAGCCGGTAACCGCCATGAATATACAGCCAAGAATATATGTTTTAATCCTGGCGGATACTGAGGCTGGTTCCCCGCCGCTGGGACTATAAAAATTATATGTTTGCATAGCTGTATGTTCCATTTTTTAGCGTTACATTTATTTAGCTTAGCGCGTCACGGCCCGATCGCTTGAGGGTTGGCGTTTTGAGGAGATTGGAAAGAGATTTAGTATTTGTAATTTTCCACCTGTTTTCAATACCACTTCGCTTTCATTGATGCTGATAAGTTTCGCGCCACCAATGCTATCTCCCATATGGACGCTGCGGTTGCCAATAATTGCTGAACGGCGGTTTTCTGAAATGATTATCGCCTGTAATTGCAGGCCGCTTGGCGTTATTCCAGTTTCTTTATCCAGTGCGACGGGCCGCACGTTGGGTGGCCGGGTAGGGTCACGAAAAACTTCCGCCTTCGCCATGTGGCAAGGCAGAAGGGTCAACGCAATACAAAAACATAAGAAGGCGCGTGTTTGCAGTTTATTGATCAATACCCCGCCGCTTGCCATAACTACGCTGATGTTCATAATATTAACCACTCTTGGTCCATGCTTAAGGTATAGAGCTTGATTGTCAGCAAGGTTTTTGGGTAAGTGCTGGCATCCAAATGGGCGCTCCCCCAAAATACCCGCCAGGGTGAGGCCTCAATGGCGGACAAATATCCCAACATATCCAGATATCCACCTTGCAACGTAATCTCGAAACCATGTTTGTAGGCGCCTATTTCAGCTTCAGGAGTGGCAGTATTGTTTGTGGTTTTAGCGTCATCCTTATTTTCGCTGAGGCGCTGCGCTGGCAGGGTCTTCATGGAAATAAGGCGCAAGGAATGATGGTTGCGCAAAATATCTTTTAGCAACATGGGCATTTGCTGCGGTGTAATCAGCCCGTTTTTGAAGTCATGTAAGTCTTGGTTGAGGCGGGTGGAGTCTGTTTTGAGCTGTTCGAGGCGTGCCTTCAATGGGGCATTCGGGTCGACATTCCCTGCCGCTAGCTGCGCTTGGATTTGGCGGTGCAGATCCGTTATTTTCCCTTGGGTTGCGGTGATTTCTTGCGCCACCTGCCGCTGGTGTTTCAACAGGGGATCTATTAACGCGCCATACAGGGCGGCGATAAGTGCCAGTGCCACCGCCATAAAGATCAGCACCCGCTCGCGCAGGGCTAGCGTGTTGATGCGCTCCGTAAGGCGTTGCAGTTGCGGCCGCAGCGCCGTCATTGCGCTTGCCCCGGCGGGGTGTTATGCAAATTGAATTCGATATGCGGGGGGGGTGGCGCGCGTGTATTCCCAGCATTAACTTCACCATTAACCACCGCGGGCGTGTGCATTTCCAATAGGCCGAAGGTTTTTCCAGCCATCACTTTTTCTTGTTTAAGCTGATGGATGAATACCGGTACTTGATCAGGCTGCAAGGTACGCCCGCTGATCATCATGTCGTCCCCGGCCCCGGATACCTGGAAGCGCGTGATCCATAACCCCTCTGTAGTTTGCCGCGACAAGGCACGCAGGTATTCTGAAAATCCCTGCGTGTTGCCGAGATTGCCTTTTTTTATCATTTCCAAAATCTGGCGGCGCGCTTTGAGTTGCATTTCTGATTGCGCCACTTCATTTTCCAATAGTTTACTGGTGGTGGCTGCGCCCGGCGCGGTGGTCAATTGCGCCAGTTTGGCCTGGGTGGAACCGTGCATTTCAATACTTTGTGCCGCCTGTTTTTTCATTTCGGCAACGTAGTGGCGGGCATACCCATAAAATAGCATAATTCCAATGAAAATAAGGCCAAGTGATTGGGCCATGGTGTGGGCGGGAAAATAATTTTTCTGTTTCAGCAGCAGTGGATTGTAGAGGCTGATGGATGTCTGCCCTTCATCACGCAGCGCGGCGCCCAGCGCCATAAAATAGCGTTGCTGCTGCTTAGGATCCTTCAATGCCGGTACTTTAGAAAAGTCGAGAATGGTTTCAAGGTTTAATATTTCCACCGGAATATACAGGTTGGTGGCCATGTATTCCTGCAAGCCCGCGCCCGCCTCAGCCAAGGGTGCCAGCACCAGTTTTGACAGTGTAATGAAATTATACTGGCGGTCAAAATAATCCAAAGAACGTTGCAGTTCCAGGGTAATTTTTTCATAGCAGGCGTTTTTCTGTTCATCGCCAAGTTGCGTAAGTTGGGACAGGGTGACCTCAATGCGCCGCGACAGGTAAAGTGTATCGGCAAAAGTAATGGTGAGAAGCCCACCTTCGGCATTGAATGACAGCAGCGCTACACCCCGGTCTTCCGCTTTCAGCAACATGGCAATATTACGCTGTGCCATTTCAGGAATATCAATGGCGTGTAAAGCAATTTTGGCTTGCCCAAATAAAGACTGGCACGCTTCTATGGATTTAGATCGCGCCGCAACGGCATACATGGGTTTATTTTTAGCCGGGGTATTTTTATCCTGCTGGATGTTCATGATATCCAGTGTGGCCTCGTCGACAGGGTAGTCGAGCATATCCTTGAGGCGCCAGCGGACCGCTGTTTTCAATTCTTCGGCAGGTACATTGGGCGCTTCCACCGGTAATACCTGATATTCGCCGCCAGCCACCAAGGTGGTGCACACGTAGCGGTTCGCGCGCCATTCTTTCGCGGATTTTATCAGTGTTGCGGCTACAGAAGGGTCGCTGCTGCCATGAAAAGTTGCCAGGGTCACTTCTGGCAGGGTGTTGGCGGCACGCTGGATATGCGCGACATAAACACCGCCATCCTGGCAGTTAATAGCCATCCATCCAGCCGTCCTTGTCGTTTTCCTGAGAAAATCCATAACCACTCGTTGTTAATATTTCAATAAAAAGTTATTTAAAGTTGGATACCTTTGTTAAAAACTAATGGATTCCACATTCCCCACTGGTACTATCGGCACTTCAAATTATTTCAGTAGATTTCCCGCATATAAATAATTTCATTGGCATTTTTGTAGATACCAAAAGTGCCGCGCGCCACCGGGTCGTCATCGTAATTAGTTTCAGACCATTTTCCTTGCAGCCAAGGTTGGTTGGCGGGGGTGGTTGCAACGCACAGGGGTGCCGCCGCTGATGGCGTATCTACACCTAAATCGACACAGATATCCACGCTGCCGTTGTAAATGCCATCCCCGCCGCTGGGTTTGTTGAGCCTGAAATTTGTAGATCGTCCATTAAGGAACGCACCACTGACGGTGATCCCTGTTTCGCCGACCAACAAACTTTTACGCGGATTACTTAGCAAGATATTGCCCGGCACAATTGTGGTGCAATGATCTGCCGTATTAGTGACGAAAGTGGTTCCGTTCCAGTGCTGTGCTTCCATCGGAACCGGTAAATTCAGCAACTCTGAGCCGTGGGTGTTGGCAAGTTTCAACCTGCCATAGCGGAATGCGTTACCAGAATCGAAGGCGATACCGCTGCCGCCGCCGTTGAACACGGCTCCCGGAGCTGTAGTGGTGATAGTCCCTTGGTTCGCACCCGCTTCACTGTCATCCACGACGCTCATGGAAAGTGACAAATCGGCGATAAACGGCGCATCCGGCGTTGTCAGGTTGCGGGTAAAGCCAATCACATCGGCGGTATTGACGGTAACTGTGCCAGTGCCATCGTTGTTGGGCGTGACCGTAGGCAGGCCGGTTAATGTTGTGTCAAGAGTTTTTACAGGGTTATGCGTGTAGGTCTGGGTTATGTCAGATGGGGCCGTGCTCGAAATTTTCCAAAGATTTCCCCGGTAATTGGTCGTGGTGGCATTTGCGGCGTTTTGCGCAGTTACCAATGCCTGGGGGGGAGTAACATAGCCGAACGGTTGGCCGACATAAGTGAACGAGCGGGGCAGGGTGGAGCAGGCACTGTCCGCTACGTTAAAAGTCTTGAAGACAGGGGTGTTGTTGGTTGCGATTATAAAATGGTCCGGGATAAAGCGGCCAACTGTGATGGCTGCCGCTTGTGGGATGGTGCGCTCCAGAAGCGTGGAATCAGCGCTGTCCACGGCAGCAAAGGTTTGGTCTTCCAATGTCAAATTAAATGAACCCGCTTCGGAATAAGCGGCGGTAGTGGTCGTCACAATGCCACTGGCAGCACTCCAGGTGCCGGGTGTCAATACGCCATTGGCGCAGGTAGGCGTGGGAAGCGTGCAGGTGAGCGTTTGGACCGTGGGGCTGCCATTGTAATTGCTGGTCGTGATGCCTGAGGCATTTTGGCCAGTGGCGCGCAATGTGAATGGTTGTCCTGCCTTGTGTACATTGCCTCCGCCCGCGCCGCCATTGGCCAAGGTTCGGGTAGTACCGGCGCTAGCCCAGGTATTATCCGTTGCATTGACGCTCACCAAGCCGCTGGGCCGTACCGCAAAATTATCGGTCGAACATCCGATCGCGGTAGCTACCCCAGAGGCGGGAAATGTGATACGCACCCGCACATTGGGCCAAACATTGTTTTCGCTGAATCCCACCGTCTTGCGACCATTATCCGCCGCCGCAAAATTTGGGTTGGTCGCCAATGTCTGAATGGTTGCCCAACTTGCATTACAACCGTTTGCGTCAAGCGCCCCGCCGGGACTGGCATCCAGTAGTTCGACTTTTACCGTTCCAGTGAACGTGGTGAGTATGGCTGTTTTGGCGGTATCCAGCGCTACCAGGTCGAGGTTGAAACTGGTTGCCGCGACCTTGGTCTTGATGATGGCGCCCGCTAACGGAAAGGCGGCCACTCCCACTTCCAGCGCATTGAATCCACCGGGATTAATTACGCGTGGTTCTGGCGTGCCCAATGAGGCGGTGGCTACGCTCCATTCTATATCGTCAATGTGGAACCAGGTGCGGTCATTGGCGCCATCACTGTAAAAGCGGAAACGTAGCGTAATGGTTTGTCCTGCCCAGGCGGCTAGGCTTACAGTTTGGGTAAACCAGGGTTCGGATTCGCAAGCAATCGTCATTCCGTACCTATGAATATTATTCGTACTGCAGTCAAAACCGTTGTATTGCCTGTAACCAGGTGTCGTTGTGCTTGCAGCATTTGTTGTGAAATTCGGGCTGAAGGGACGGAGTACATAATTTCCGGCCGTTGGGCCAACAATCTCGGTTGTGGTAGTGCCTTGGATGTCAATCCGTAAGAAATCAAAGCCCGTCGCGCCATTGGCAGAGCTGTCCCAGCCTTCCGGACGCCACCGCACGGCCAATGTTCCAAAGTTGGTGGAAGGCACGGCGATGGTTTTGGTGAACGTTACACCGGGGTTCCCTGCTACCATGCTTCCCGCACTACGATAGCCCATAAGATAGGAAAATTGTCCAGTATTAGGCGAGCCATCAGTGACTTTTGGACTATCTATCGAGCCCGCGGGAATGCCCGTGATGTTTGGGGATTCACTGGGCCTGACCTGGGCATCCATATTGGTATTGGTTTTGGTCGGTGCATTCCAGCTTTGCGGGGTGGTTGTTCCTGTGGCACCTTTTTCAAAATTGCCGTTGATCGGCGTCTGCGGATTCACAGCTTTGGGACCATTTGCCGTGATGTCAAAATACAAATAGTAAGTGGCCGGACCCGCATCCTGCAAAATAAATCGTACTTCGCCCTGGCCATCGCCAGTCGCGTCAGTCGCGCCGGCATACACTGCATCCGTAAATTCCTGGATCGCGCTCACGGCGTCATTTGGGCGCACGACACGGGGTGAGTTGATGTCAAATGTACCCGCCGCTCCCGCCGCTGTCAGTAACGCGTTGAAATCCACGTCCACTTTGATGGTGCTGTTTACGCTTGCGCCCGCAGGTACGTTGACCGGAATACGGTAATTCCAGGTAGTATCAAACCACGCGGCAAGGGTAATGCTAGGCAATAACGCCAGCAACACGCCAAAAACAGGATGGATCAGCGGGTGTAAGCAACGGGTTTTTGAAGTCGCGATGCCAGTCATTTTTATTTCCCATGATTTGATTTTTGACATTTTCATAGTGGCTCCTCTGCGCCTGATTACCGGCTAAGGGTCGCCTGAAATTGCCGTTCCACATACGTGATACTGCCCACCGTGCCAGAGCTCGCTGTGGAAGTAATGTTATAAATAGTTATTGAGTTTCCATTTTCAACAAATGGCCCCGAGGCGGTGCATGCGACAACGACGGTTAAGCCTGCCAGATTCCCTGCCAGCGCTAATGGGTTAATGGTGCATGCGGCTGCAGCAGGCGCAGCAACAGGGGTCAGCACCTGATAGCTACCCCACTCGATTCCCGCGCGTGCAGCCTGCGCGGCGCGGGTGCCGATCACATCCTGGGCCGAGGTGGCGTGTTGTGCGGTGGAAAAGGTAACCATGAACGCGCCCAGGGAGGTTAATATCACCAACAGGAAAATAGCGGAAACGATGGCAAATCCACCCGAGTGGCCACGGTAGTGTCGGATGGTATGCGGCGGTTCAGGGCACATTGCTGACTTGCACCGCATGGTAAAGGTTCACTGTTTCATTGTCTTGCGTGATCGCAAGCTGTATCGAAACCAGACCACTGCGTTCGGTGACGCCTTGTGTGTAGGTGAAAGTACAATTACTCACGTTCTTTGCCAGCAGCGCATTGTTACCTCCTGAGGGAGGATTAGGCTGAGGATCGACGATGGTATAGCCCCAGTAGCGCGTCAAAGTACCCGCAGGTATGTCACAAATATAGGTTACCGGCGTATCCACGACTTGAAAGCGATGGCCGGGGGAATCAAGCGGGAAGGCGCTGGTTGAAATAATCGGTACGTTGGTTACGCTGCCTCCCGCACCGTTATATGCGCGCCGATTATTGCCAACATAAGCATCTGCGCCAGGAATCCCCAGGTTGTAAATCACAATTTGATCGCCCGCAATCAATGTAACAGCCGGGCCCAGCACATCAAAGGTTGTATCGGTGGGATTGGTAAAATCCAGCCCATCAATGCCATCGGTCCGATAACGGCCACCGGTGCGGGTTTGCAGGAATTCCATTACCTGGGGGCTTGCTATCCGCACGCTGTTGGGCAAGGCTAAATGCACATCCCGCGAAATCCGCCGAATCGCCGTATCGGCGGTGTCGCTCAATTCCGCGCGCCGCGCGCTATCGAAATACCCTTTGACGGGGGACGCAATAAATACCGCCACCATTGATGCGATGATGCCGGTGATGGTGATCACCATCACCGCTTCTATCAACGTGAATCCTTTTTGGACGCTTATTTTTTGCTTTATCATAGTAGGGGGTGTCATGGCACGGCCCTGGGCGCATAGCGCGTGCGATACCCACTGAGCATCACATTATCGGCAGCCCCTGAGGGCGGGGTGACAGTAACGGTAATAAACAGGGATGCTGCCGCTGGAATGGCGCCCAAGGGGATTTCAGCGACGGTGACAGTGGCAGAATATCCCGCAAGCCCACTAATATTTGCACCCGTAATATCACGGATGCCGGGCGGCGCAGGCAAGCTAAAGTTGTGATAGTCATTCACATTGTCAAACAGGGGTGCCGCATAGCGCGTTTCACCCGCTTCCGGCCCCAACGGCGCCACTTCTGCGGTTGTTGCGCAGCCTGCGGTACTGGTTGCGGTCGCCGCATTTGCATCGTCTGGGTCACAGAAGGTGAAGGGTTGTAATTGGATTTCTTCGAGTAAAGATTCAGCGATAGACAACGCTTGTTTACGCAGCATCGGGTCCGCACTGGCTTTGGTCGTAATGTCCATCACTGACAGGATGCCGACTATACCCACGCTAACAATCAAAATGAACATCACCAGTTCAATCAGGGAAATCCCTGCCTGTTTGTATCCGTTTTTTCTGGTAGTGTGTTTCATAAGAAACGATCTATTTAATTGTCATCTCGACCGCAGGGAGAGATCTTAAGATTATTAAGGTCTCTCCCTGCGGTCGAGATGACAGGAAACACAGAAAAGCGCTAAGAATGGACATAACCCGTTTCCCGCTCCACCGTAATCGTCCGTGCTGTGCCGTCACCCACAATGTTCAGTGATACCGCCGTATCGGGATTGGGTTTACCCAACGCATTAAAACTGAAATTGGAAAACACGCCGGAAAAATTAATGCCCGGACGGGCGCTCACTAAAAAAGGAGCGACCCCTGTGGGACTCGAAAGTGGGGTATTGCACGGTGCAGCATTCCCCGCCGCATTGGCAATCGTAAGCGTCACCGTGGTGGAGGTGAGGGTTACACATACGTTACGGCGTTGGGCAATGGCGGCTTTCTGTGCGTAACGCAGCGCCGCCAATGTCTCATCATAAAACCCGCGGGTATGAAATGACTGGTTATCAACAAATCGCGGCAGCGCGGCTACCGCAAGAATGCCGATGATCATCATTACCACAATCAGCTCGATGAGGGTAAAGCCATGCTCACCTTTGGGTAGTGGAAAGCTCTGGTCAATCATCGCCCACTACCTTCAGAAGTTTGCATGTAAAATCACATTTTCACGAGGCTGGTAAACTACCTCGAAGATGTGATTATTTTGCTCCTAGCAAAGAAAAAGTCGCTGTTTTGGTTGTGTCATCGTTGTTGGTCACGGTGCAGGTAGTAGTTGCGCCTACGGTTGTTGGGGCAGTACCGCCGCTCACATTATAAGTACCCGCACCAGAAGCAGCAAAAGTGACGCCACCTGCCTGCATCAGGGATGTGGCTACAGTGGGGGTGCATCCGCCCGATGTATCAGCGATCCCTGTTTTTGCGGTTGCAGAAGCCAATGTTGCCCCTTGAGCCTGACCTTTTGCGAGATCAGCGGCATAGTTAGTAACGCTGCCAGAGGCTAGAGCACCTGCTACCCCTTGAGTCGTCGCCAAGCGTGCTTCACCACTCAAGTCTACGAACTTCGGCACTGCCACAGCGGCTAGTATTCCGAGAATGACGATCACCACCACTAACTCAATTAAAGTAAAACCTTTCTGTTCATTACGCATGACTTATCTCCTGACTAATAAAAAAATTACTATGTATGGTATACAATTAAGAACTCTTATTTAACTTTACCTTTAGTGCCGTCACATTCTTCTAACACCCCGTAGTGGTTAATGTAATGGCCGGAGTAATGGGGCCTGCGGTTGCGGCTGTATATGAAATGCGGCAGTTAGGTGAGGTGCCTCCATTGACATCAATCAGGATCGGATTGCCCGCTGTAATGGTGATCCCATCTGTAGCCGCATTCAATTGTGCCGCCGCAATGATTCCCGCAGCCGTTGCTGCGGGGTATTGATTGACCATAGTCACGGCCGTGCCGTCCATATTGGTGGTTCCTGCTGTTGCTGTGCAGGTGGCTGGTAAGGTAAGTCCGGCCAGATCGACTATGCAATTGGCGCGGGCAAGAGCGGCGGCTGATTTAATAGAGCCAAAAATAGCCTGCACCTTGGCCGTGCGCGCCTGGACTTGCAAATTAATGAACCGTGGCAAGGCCACCGCAGCCAAAATTCCAATGATGGATATGACGATGACCAGTTCGATTAAAGTGAAACCGTGTTGTTTGTTGCGCATCCTTTTGCTCCTTAAATATAAATGCTAAATTCTAAAACCAGTGATACTGTGTAACCGGCACCAAGGTGATGCCCTCTATTTTATGTACAGTGCCGTTCCCATTTTTCCGTGGGTTCCCCACTGCAATTACGTGGAAACGAAGGGCATTTTTCCCCTCCAGGTTTTCACCCATGCCAGGCTTTAAAAATCTGTTATGCTGCAACAGATACACCAGCTCCTGTTGCCCCGTATCAAAATACCAACTCCCCGGCATAAGGGCGCCCTGCTTGGGATTGTTCAACTCCCCCATATAATTCGGTGGCGGATTTTCTAGCCAATTAATTGGGTTTTCCTGGGCCAGTTGCGCGGCCTCGCCCATCCGGTCTTGCGTCATCAAGTCAGCGATGCGTAACCGCAAGCCGCTGCGCATATTCATTACCGTCATTTCCATAGCGGTCTTTTCGGCGACTTCTTGATAGTACCAAAGCCGATTTAACAAAATGATTGCCAGCACGCTGATTACTGCTATCATCACCACCAGTTCGAGCAAGGTGAAGCCGTTTCTATAAAGAGTAAACCCACGCTGTCTTTGCATACATCACTTATGCATCGCCGCCTTGCCCAAGTCCCAGATCGGCAGGAACACACCCAATGCCAGAATCAGCACTAAAATTCCCAGCCCGACAATCAGGATCGGTTCAATTTGTGATGACAGCGTTTTCAACTCGTAATCAACTTCGCGTTCATACATGCTGGCGATTTCTTCCATGAGGTTATCCATTTCCCCGGTTTCCTCGCCCACCGCAATCATTTGCAGCACTACCGGGGTAAACACACCAGTGGCTACGGACGTGCGCAAAATGCTCTCGCCGCGTTCGACGCCGTCACGAATCTGTTCCACGCAACTTTCTATGTATTTGTTATCGACCGTTTTTGCCACAACTTTAAGGGCTTGCACGATGGGCACGCCGCTACGGCTGGCGAGGGCGAAACTGCGGGCAAAGCGTGCCATGGTG
The DNA here is from genome assembly GCA_020053945.1 of Gammaproteobacteria bacterium. Classification (GTDB taxonomy): domain Bacteria; phylum Pseudomonadota; class Gammaproteobacteria; family Ga007554. The sequence continues at coordinate 3,533 of JAGVME010000032.1, read as the reverse complement.
CCCTTTAAAATTATTTTCCCCACAATCGGAATACGCATTTTGAATTTATCCCAGCGGTACGCGCCCTGGGCTGTGGCTATATATGTCTTGAAGGCAATCGTGCCACCTACGGCCATTACCAACAGCAGCGGCCAGAAATTAACTGTAAAATTAGAGCTAGCGATAAGTATTTTTGTCATCAACGGCAATTCGGCATTAAAGCCTGCATACACTTTGGCAAACGCCGGAATCACAAACAGGTTAATCACCAGCATGGCTATCGCCATGGCAATCACCACAAACATCGGGTAGCGTAATGCTGTGCGTACCCGTTCACGCATGTCGCGCTCAAATTCGAGATGATCAAACAGACGCAGAAAAATTTCATCCATTTTCCCCGTCATTTCTCCAACCCGTACCATGCTGATATAAAAATGGGAAAACACCTCGGGGTGGCGATGCATGGCCGCGGAAAGCTCACGTCCCGATTCCAGCGATTCGCGGACATCCTGCAGGATTTTCGCAAAAGATTTGTTGATGGCGGATTCCTGTAAGCCCGCCAGCCCGCGCATGATAGGTACGCCCGCTTTAAGCAGCGTATAAATTTGGCGGCTGAAAAGCTGCACGTCAATGGAGCGTACTTTTTCTGCCGAAAACTTTTCCCACCATCCCTGCCCGATGCCATCGCCTTTGACAGTTTTTTTGGTCAGGACAATTTCAATCGGCGTGACGCCGTTAGTAAAAAGCTGATTTGCCACGCCGCCGCTATCCGCATCTTCCAGCACACCTTCCACTAATGCGCCCTGGGCGTTTCTGGCTTTATAAGCAAAAAATGGCATTCTTTTTAATCTTCAAACTGGTTGCTGATGCGCATCGCTTCGCTCACGGTAGTTTTTCCCGCTATTGCCAAGGCGACTGCATGCCTGCGCAAGGTCTCCCCCGCCATTTGGGCATGGGCGGCTTTGAGGAAATGCGCGGGATCAGGATGGTTGGCGGCATCCGCCACCGCTTCAGTTATTTCAAGCATTTCGTATACCCCCGTGCGGCCGTGGTAACCCGTGCCATTGCAATGGGTACAGCCACGCCCATGGAAGAATTTGGCTGTATCCACGGCATCTTTTAGTTCCGCTTTCAGCCATTGGTGTTCATTAGGCTTCAACGGATGGTCTTCATGGCAGCTTTCGCATATCCTGCGTACCAACCGTTGCGCCAGCACCGCCTGGATGGACGTAGCCACCATATAGCGCGGCACGCCCATGTCCAGTAAGCGGATCGGCGTGCTCGCCGCATCATTGGTATGCAAAGTAGAAAGCACCAGATGCCCCGTCATCGCGGCCCGCATGCCGATCTGCGCGGTTTCCTGGTCGCGCATTTCGCCCACCAGCACCACATCCGGATCTTGGCGCAATGCCGCGCGTAGCACGCGGGCAAATGTAAGTTCAATTTTGTCGTTGACCTGTACCTGGTTAATTCCCGGTAGGCGGTATTCCACGGGGTCTTCCACGGTGATGAGTTTTCTTTCGCGGGTATTAAGCTCAGACAGCGCGCCGTACAACGTCGTGGTCTTGCCGCTACCCGTCGGCCCCGTCACCAATACCAGGCCATTGGGGCGCCGGATAATGGCGCGGAACCGTTCAACCATACCTTTGGGCATGCCAATCGAATCCAGCCTGAGGGCGCCGCCACTCTGGTTTAACAGCCGCATCACAATGGATTCGCCGTGTTGTGTCGGCATGGTGGAAATACGCACGTCAATTTTCTGCTGCTTTACGTTGATGACGAAACGGCCATCTTGCGGCAGCCGTTTTTCAGAGATATCGAGAGATGACATCAACTTGAGGCGCAACGCCAGCGCCGGTGCAATTTTCATATCGGATTCGGTTTGCAGATGCATCATGCCATCAATGCGGAAACGGATGTGCAGTTTGCCTTCCTGCGGCTCGATGTGGATGTCGGAGGCGCGCACCTGGGTGGCATCCTCAAACACCGATTGCAGTAATTTAACAACGGGCGCTTCTTCCTGGCCAGGCGCCACTCCTAGGCCGCCAAAATCCATCACCGTATCGCCCAGATCTTGCTCCAGCTCACGCGCGAAGTCAGTGATTTCACCCGTGCGGCGGTACATGCGGTCAATGGTCTGCAGCAGCTCGCCTTCGTTCACCACCGCAAGATCAACTGCCTTCTTCATCAGGCGCGCAATCTCATCGTAGGCGGACAGATCGGTGGGGTTCGCCATGCCAATTAACAGCGACGCGCCCCGGTCTTCCATTACCATGGCGCGAAACCGCCGCGCTTGGGTTTCAGGCAGCAGGCGTACTAACTCGGGATTGACGTTGTATTGTTTGAGATTGATGTAGGGGATATCCAACTGCTTGGCCAACGCCCCGGAGATAGCCTCTTCCGTGACAAAACCATTTTCGACAAAAATCCGCCCCAGTTTGCGCCCAGAGCGTTTTTGTTCGGCAATCGCAAGCGACACCTGCTCTTCGGACAGCAGCCCTTGCTGTACCAGAATTTCACCGAGTCGGACCGTTTTTGGCCGTGGCATAAGCACCCCTGTGTCGTGGAATCGAATGTTGCGGACACAGGGGATAACGACACACGCGACTCAAACTTGAGATTGGTCGGCTTACGCCACGCGGGCGAAGGGGGAGGGGAGATTGTTTTTTAATCAGCGAGTAATAATTCCCACTCCTGGTTGGGGAATGGGTGGGGAGGGGGGCCTTCTCCCTCCCCACAATTAAAAAAGACTCAGAATATTTTCTTGAAGAATCGTTGCATTTCCGCCCAAGATTGTTCGTCAGCCCGGGCATTATATTCAAGGGGCATGTTAAATTTTTTGCCGAACGTATCAGCCTCCGGGTTGGTGAATGCGTGTTTTGCCCTTTCATAGGAGATGAATTTATAATCCACGCCCGCGCCATCCATTTCTTTCTTGAATTGCGCAATCTGCTCCGCTGGCACAAAGGGGTCAGCGGCACCGTTAAGCACCAATACCTTGGTCTTGACGCTCCCCGGCTGAGCGGGATGAGCGGTGCCCAGGCTACCGTGAAAGCTCACTACGCCATTTACATCGGTTCCCAGCCGCGCCATTTCCAGCACAATAGTGCCGCCGAAACAGTAACCGATCGCGGCAATTTTTTCTGGGTTTACGGTGGCATGTTCTTGGAGTATGCGCCTTCCCGCCTGGAAGCGCGCCGTGGCTATCTCCCTATTTTTCATTACCTCACCCGCGAACTTGCCTGCATGTTCTGGGTGGTCGGCTTGCTTGCCATCCCCATACATATCCACCGCCAGCGCTGTATAGCCCAGTTCAGCGAGCATCCGCACGCGTTTGCGGGCATATTCATTCTGTCCCCACCACTCATGCACCACCAATACCGCCGGGCGCTTGCCCGCAATGCTGTTGTCGTAGACCAGATAACCTTTCAGCGTCGTATCGCCCGCTTTGTAAGTAACTGATGTTACGCAGCCCCCCTCACTGATGATGGCATACTAAAGCCTATGGACAAACAAAACCTTGAACTATACACAGACTACTTGATCAGCAGCTT
>JAGVME010000128.1 GCA_020053945.1 Gammaproteobacteria bacterium | reverse complement strand
CTCGTTATCGTTAATACCTGTGGCTTCATTGATAGCGCGGTGGAAGAATCTTTGGACACCATCGGCGAAGCCCTCGCCGAAAATGGCAAGGTGATTGTGACGGGTTGCCTGGGGGCGCGTGAAGAGGTGATCCGCGCCGCGCATCCCCAGGTGCTAGCCGTGACTGGCCCGCATGCCTTGCAGGAAGTCATGCATGCGGTGCACCATCACCTGCCACCTGCACATGACCCTTACACTAGCTTAATACCGCCACAAGGCCTTAAATTAACGCCCAAGCATTACGCTTATTTAAAAATTTCGGAAGGTTGCAACCACCGTTGCAGTTTTTGCATTATCCCCTCCATGCGCGGTGATTTGGTGAGCCGCCCGATTGGCGATGTGATGCAGGAAGCCGAAAACCTGGTGAAGGCGGGCGTGCGTGAATTGCTGGTGATTTCGCAAGACACCAGCGCCTATGGCGTCGATGTCAAATACCGCACCGGTTTCTGGCAAGGCCGGCCCGTCAAAACCCGCCTCACCGAACTTGCGCAGGCCCTGGGCGAACTGGGCGCGTGGGTGCGCATGCACTATGTTTATCCTTATCCGCATGTCGATGAGATGATTCCACTGATGGCCGACGGCAAGATTTTGCCGTATCTCGATGTGCCTTTACAACACGCGCAACCACGTATCCTTAAAGCCATGAAGCGCCCTGCCAATAGCGAAAATACCTTGGCACGCCTGCATCACTGGCGCAGCCTATGCCCTGACATTACGGTGCGCAGCACGTTCATCGTGGGCTTCCCTGGCGAAACTGATGATGACTTTGAATACCTGCTGGATTTCCTCCAGGAGGCACAACTGGACCGTGTCGGCTGTTTCATGTATTCACCGGTAACCGGCGCCACCGCCAACACGCTGCCTAACCCCGTACCCGAAGAAGCCAAAGAAGAACGCCTGGCGCGCTTCATGGCCGTGCAGGAAAATATCAGCACCGCAAAACTGCAACGCAAAATTGGCAAGACCATGGTTGTGCTGATTGATGAGATCGACGATGACGGCGCCGTCACCCGCTCATCGGCCGACGCACCGGACATCGACGGCCAGGTGTTTATTGAAGATGCGAGGGGCTTAAGTATCGGCGAGTTTGTAGAAGTAAAGATTATCGCCGCTGAAGAACATGATTTATGGGGTGTGCGGGTGGCGCATACCTTATAAGCACGGTTTCCCCCTGTTGAAACTCGCTAACGCTTGCCATTTTCCCCGATGGTTACGCCCGGCATTATTCCGGTAAATTAACCCCGGCAGGCAAGCGGCCACGCAATTCACGGGCCACGGACGGATTCAGGGACTTAAGTTTGGCGTATGCTACCAAGGCTTCCGGCCGGTTATTTTGCGAAAGATGGATTGCCGTGCGCAAATACCAAGCGGGCACAAGATCTGGCGCCTGCCGCAGCAATGTATCCAGATGCTCCATTGCTTTTGCGCCCTGGTTAGTGGCGGCAAAAGCTTGGGCAAGATAGAGCCGGGCGTCGGAGGCGGTGGGTGCCAGCGTGAGCGCGCGCTCCAAAGCAGTGATGGCTTTACCAATTTGCTTCTGCCGCAAATGGGCCTCGCCGAGGTTAATCCAGGCATTGGCAAAACCCGGCTCAAGCCGCACGGCCGTCTCGAAGGACTGGACCGCTTCCGGATAACGGCCCAATTTCAAAAGTGCGTAGCCCTTGTTGCTCCACGACGCGGCAGGCGCTGAATCAAGCGCTAACGCGCGTTCGGCATAATCAAGGGATTTGCCATAATCCCCACGGCCGCCATAATACATAGTCAAACTTTGCAGGGCGAGGGTATTCTTCGGGTCGATTTTTTCCGCTTTCTGAAGCGCGGCAAATGCTTCTTCTTTACGTCCCTCCATGCGGAGCCACATCTCTCCCAACATCGCCCATGCGGCGGCATTCAACGGATCAAGCTGGGATACTTTCTCCAGCGCCGTAACCGCCCCCCGCGGGTCGTTCAAGCCGCGCAGTAGTTCCCCAAGTTTATACCACCCTGCGGCAAAAGAAGCATCAGCGGCCGTGGCTTTCTCAAACGCCTCTTTTGCGCCCACCTTATCACCATTATGGCCCAGTAAAGTGCCCAAATTGGCCCACGCCTGCGCAAACTCCGGCTGATATTTCACTGCTTGGCGCAATGCCGTTTCAGCCTCCTGGGTGCGATTGGTGCGCAATAACGTATTAGCGAGGTCATACCAAGCCACTGGTAAGACCGGATTGATTTCCAATGCACTCCGGTACGCCCGCTCAGCCTCTGCATAGCGGCCCTGTTTCTCCTCCGCAACACCAATGCTCACCCATACTTCCGCGCTCTGCACTTGATTCACAGGGGTTGTCATTAATGTCTGGCGCGCGGTGGCGGGTTCGCCAAGTTTCGTTAATGCTGAAGCCAGATTAGTCGTGACTGCTGGATCATTCGGCTTTAACCGCAGCGCGGCACGATACGCCTCGACGGCCTCCTTGAATTGTTGTTGCTGGTAGCGTATGTTGCCCAACAATTGCCAGTTCATTTCATCCCCTGGCCCCAACCGAACCGCCATTTGGGCCGTCATCAATGCCACGGCAATATCACCGCTACTGCGCTGCCACTCCGCAAGCACCCGATGGAAGTAAGCCGATGAAGGCGCAAGTGATATGACACGCTGTATTTCTTCCATCGCCGCCTCTTTCTCCCCCAATGCATGGTATGTCAATGCGAGGTAGCCGCGCGCCAATGGGTGACGTGGGTCATGATGCAGCGCCGTCAAAAAAACTTGCTTGGCCTCATCGAGTTGTTTTAAATTAAATAACGCTAAACCGAGATATGCATTAGCCAAAACGGAGGTCGGATAAGCGACGCGCCACAGGCGGGACTGTTCGGCAAGCTTTGTCCACTGACTGGCGGTACGTAGCAATTCAGCTTCCCCCGGCCAGTCCGGATCGGCGCTTATTGTCACGGCCGATTCTTTAACAGGTTTCCCGCGTTGCGGCAGTTCCAAAACCCAGTCTGCTGGCGCTGCCACGTTAAGATTTTGGGCGCCGCCAAAGAAGCGGGTAGTGATACCGATCAACCGATTTTGCGCGTCGAACAAACCGCCGCCGCTGGAGCCCGGCGAAATGGGCGCACTCGTGAAAATTTGCGGCTGCCCTTTGACTTCGCTGATTGATGAGACAATGCCCGCGCTGGCGGCAAGCCCAAACCCGAGCGGGTTACCGATGGCGTAAACCGGCTCACCCACTTGAATTTCAGCATACCCCCGGATTTTCACGGCAGGCGCCGTCAACCCTTTCACCTCGAGCAGGCACAGGTCCCGCGGTACATCTTTCAATATCCATGAGGCGTCCAACTCTTTGTCACCCGCACGCACGCGGATCATGGTCGCCTCTTGCACCACATGGCAATTGGTCACAACCTGGCCCGGATTAATGGCTACACCGCTGCCCTCCCCGTCAATCTGGTTGCGTTCGTCAAATGTGGTGACGGTCACCACCGAGTTATGCACGCTGGCAAATACGCGCTCCGCATCACCCGCCTGCGCAGATGTGACGCACCATAACATTGGCAGCACCCATAGCTTCATGGCATCACCCCGTAAGGAAGCATCAGATCCCTGTAAGCCTGCTCTGCCCATGTACGGTCCACCGCCAACAGTTGCTGATAGGCTCGCTTGACATCATCCTGACGACCCACCGCATGGTAACTTTCCATCAAGGTCCGCCAAACTTTTGGTTGTTTCGGATCCAGCTTCAGGGCTTGCTCGTATGCCGGAATCGCCGCCTCCCATTGCGCCAGGGAGCCGTGTACAAAACCGATCTGCCGCCACGGGAATGGATCGGTGGGCGTGTCGATCTTAAGCTTCTCGAAAATACCAAAGGCTTCTTTAAACTGAAAATTATCTTTCAAGGCTACACCCAGGCGGCCTTGGGTGCGGTTATCCGGCTCCAGCGTGAATGCCTCACGAAACGCGGCGATGGCTTCTGGATAAAGACCCAGCCCGTAATAAATTTCCGCCAGCCCTGCCCACGCCCAAGCCGGTCGCTGGGGCTGCAAAGTTAACGCTTTTTTCAGTGCTTCCAGCGCTTCCTGTTGACGTTTCAGCGCATGCAATGCCATCCCCTTGAAAAGCCACGCATCGCCACTGGCCGGAGATAATTCGACGGCACGCCCGGCACTGGCAAACGCCCGTTCCGGGCGACCAGCGCGCAGATAGACTTCCGCGAGTTCAGCCCAAACAGCGCCATCGTCAGGAGCCACCCGGGCAACCTGCCGCTGCGCTGCCACCGCCGCCGGCCAATCGCCGCGTAACCGCGCGATACTGAGCAGGCCCGCGTAGGCCTCCCGATCCCATGGGGCGATCTGTGTAGCGCGCTCGAAGGCCTGTTTAGCTTCATCAGCTTGACCGAGCTGATTTTGCGCGGATCCTATAATGAACCAAATTTTCGCGTCTTCCTGGCGATAGACCAGCATACTGCGCGCCACATCCAATGCTTCTTTAGGTTTGTTTTGCAGCAACAAGACCGTGGCAAGCCCAATACCCGCCTGAACGGCTGCCGGCTCGCGCCGCTGCGTTTCACGATAAGCATGCTCTGCCGCCACCCAGTCCTTGTGCTGTTGATATGCAAAACCAGACCAGAACCACGCTTCAGCGCTGTCCGTCAGCGCTTTGCTCCATTCTGCCGCATGCGTGGCCAGCTCTGTCCATTTTGCCTCACGCTCCAGTACGAGCGCTTTCGCACGCCACGCTACGGCGGCATCCGTACTTGCGGCACGCTGATCTATTTCTTTCAACCAACGTGCCGGGACAGCGAAATTAACATTTTGTCCATCGCGTTGCCGATAGTTAATCACTCCCACCAATCGACCTTGGGCATCGAATAAGCCCCCGCCTTCCGATCCCGGAGCGATGGCGGCGGTGAATTGGATATAGGATTCGCCCTTGGATTGCCTGACTCCAGACACGACCCCTTCGGCAATACCAATTCCCAGTCCCAGGGCGTTACTCAACGCATAGATCGGCGCGCCTACCTCAGGATCACGGTCGTTCAGGTGAAGCGCCGCTGTGGGAGCCATCCCCGATACACTGAGCAGACAGAGATTACGTGTACTGTCCCTGCGCTCCAGTGTGGCGGCATAAACGGCTTCGCCGCGACGCACCTTGATGTTCGCCACACCCTCCAGCACGTCGCACGCAGCCACGGCTTTGCCAGTCTCCAGCAGCAATGCCGTATGGAAAGATACCGGCGCGTCCTTTTCATCAAACGATTCCAGCACCAGCACCTGACCCTGCGCCTGCCGATAAATTTCCTGCGGTGTGAGCGCCCAGGCTTCTATGCCGGGCAATAGGAAACCGCATGCACATAAGAAAAGGGCACTGCGCCACAAAACATTATTCGGCTTGTTGGGAACGGTGCCGGTGCGGCAGCACGGTAAGCCATCCGCAGGTATCATGGCCGAGCTATGCAGGAACATGCGTACGTAACCTATTGGGCTTCGGGTGCAGGCTTCGCGGGCACGGCCAAGGTAGCCGGGCTTCCCGTCGCTGTGTCCTGCAATGCCAGATCCACCATACGCTCCATCATACGTTCGATACCACGCTCCAAGTTTTTCGTGAATGTTCGCACCAATAACACTGAGACCCTGGCAACCGCAGGCCGCTCATGTAAGGCCACATATTGGCCAACCTCCGCATCACTGGCCTGTTGAAAATTATATAGCGCGCCCAATATTGCCCGCTCCCGGGAGGAGGCCATGATCTTGGTTTTTAATGACTGGTAGCGGGGGTCAGCCGGCGCAATGCCCGCCACGCGGCTCATCATGGCAAGGCCTGCCTCGGCGCTAACTTCTGATTCACCGGTCAGGTCATCCAGTCGGGCAAGCTGCTTGATCCGCGCCTCCGCCGGCGGACTCTTCTCCAGGCTTGCGGCATAAGCCTGAAGGGCTTCAGTGCGTCCCGGCGTATATGTTTCCAGCGTCATGACATTGAGTTTCTGTACCACTGGGTGCGAATAGGCTTCGGCAAAAGCGGTAAAATCATCGGCGTTAAACTGGTTAACCAACGCTTGGGCGATATCATCGTACTGGGCTTTTGTGTCAAACACCGACCTCAAGAGTTGCGCCACTTGCTCGCGCTGTCCAGGAGTCAATGAAGCGCTGCGCGGATCTTGGGCAGCGCGATCTTGTATTTCACGCGAAGACACCACCAGCAACTCGGGGACTAGGGCGAGGCGCAACACCTGATCAACCAGCGCAGGACGGGCGGTAATATCTCCAGCGCACACGTTCCCGCTCAGGAGGATCGCGATGACCATTAATTTTCCAGATAGGCCGGGTATTTTCATTAAAAAAAACTCCTTCAGTTTTATGGTTTTTAGATAGTTAAAGCAGGGACAAGGCAGGATAGATCATTGCGAAAGCATTGAAGATGTTCCCCAGTTCGATTTATTGTAATATAAACGGTAGCGCTTTTTATAACAGTGTCCCCCGCATTTTGGGGCGGGTGCGGTGATGCCTAACCACTGTTAAAAAATGAAACCGCTAGAACGCGGACGCTGCCCGCAATGCCGCGGCAATGTCGTGGCTTATGCTGCCGAGCGCGTGGCTGTGCGCGGCGACTAAACCATTATAACCGGGGGATGCCACCGGTTCACGTATCAGAGAATGGCCATTCGTTGGCTTCCCGCCCACACTGCGGTGTATCACCCATAGCGCTTCAATGGTCACCGCTTCATTGAGCACAGATTCAAAGCGCTGCACTTCCAAAGTCACCCGATAATCTACATCGCTGACCCCACCTTGGGCGAAAATCGATACATGGGGCGTGCCGAGCAACACCGCGATATTTTCAGCGACTACGCGGGAAATTTGGCCCTTAAGTGATTCTGCCCACCGTTCCTGTTCCAGGATAGCCACTTGGTGGGGTGCGCTGCGCGTCACTAATTGCGGGCGGTCGACTATCTCACTGATTGCCACGGGGCCTATCACGATGCGGATATTTGGCATGCTAGCGGCCATTTGCGCATGTTCAAGCTGCACACTGGCGCTTAACACATAAAAATTTTCCTTAGGCGCCGCCGCGCAGCCGGTCAGGGCCGCCCAAAGCAATGGGGCGATGAGGCTAAGCGCGCGCATCATTTTCCATCCTCCGCCTTCCCCCGAAGCAAAGATTCTGGATGGCGCTCCAGATAATCGGCGAGCGCGCGGAAAGATGCCGCGGCGCGTGCCACTTCCCGCAAGGTCTCATGCGCATTCTGTTGCAAGGGCGAATCCGCCGCCGTAGTGCGCTCGATGGATAACAGTGTGCGCCGCGCATCCACCAAAGTGCCACGTGCCTCCGGGAGTATTTCTGAATCGAGCTGGGTGATCAATTTATTCGCGTTGCGCAAGGTCTGCCGCAGGTCGGCGCCGATGGCATCAAAGGGAACCTTCTCCAGCTTGGCCGCGATCGACGCAAGGGTTGCTTGCAATTCTTGCAGGCTACCGGGAATAGTCGGGAGTTCCAGCGGATTTTTATTAAAGTCGAAATTTACCTTGGGCGTGTTCGGGAAGAAATCAAGCGCGATGTAAAGCTGCCCGGTAAGCAGATTCCCCATGCGTAATTGGGCGCGCAGCCCACGTTCGATCAATTTTCCCAGCAACTCCCGTGAGGCGATAGGATTGGCGGTAGGTGACAGTTTACGATACTTTGACCGCAACCGATCAGGGTAAAGTTGCACATACACTGGCACGTTGACAGCTTTTTTGACCGGATCGTAATCGACACTAATCGCCACAACTTCGCCTATCACAATGCCACGGAAGTCTATCGCCGCTCCCGGTAGCAGTCCCCGCACCGATTCCTTGAACACCAGCACGCCCGGTTCGATGGTAGTATCTGGAAGCTTCAATGCTTCTGAACGGTCGGCAAACACATTAAAAATTGTGTTCGCGGGCGCGGGCGCCAATACCGCATCGTCTAGCGTGTGAAACGCAAGCCCACCCAGCAAAATTGAAACCAGGGACTCTGTATTGACTTTGAAACCGTTGGGATCCACCTTAAAGTCGATGCCATTCGCGTTCCAAAACCGTGTATTGACATTGACAAACTGGTCATACGGCGCCTTTATAAAAATTTTCATGGTAACGCCTTTGCCATCTTTATCGAGATCGAACGCCACTAACTGGCCCGCTTGTATGCCGCGAAAATACACCGGTGAGCCAAGATCCAGCGAACCCACGTCTTCGCTGCGCAACAAAAACTGCCGGCCAGGCATCCCCGTCGTGACAATTGAAGGTTGTTCCAACCCGATAAATTCGCGGCTGGTTTCAGTGGCTTTTCCCACGTCCATGCCAATGTGGGAGCCTGTCAGCAGCGTACCGATGCCGGTTACACTGCTGCCGGTTATGCGGGGACGCACCACCCAAAAACGGGTATCTTTGGCCAATAAACTTTCCGCTTGTTTAGTCAATTGCGCAGTGACCTCGACACCTTGGTGATCTTTGCTCAACTGGATAGCCCGAACTTCGCCGACATCGACACTTCTATATTTTATCCGCGTCTTGCCCGCCTCTATCCCTTCAGCCGTTTTAAAATTGATAGTGATGGATGGGCCACGTTCGAGCAAAGCATCGAGCGCAAGCCAACCGCCAATCAGCGCCGCAATGGCTGGAATGAGCCACACCAGCGAGACCCGCCAGCGGCGCGGGGGCGCGGTGGCCGCGTCAGGAATTTGCCAATCCTCAGGTATGCGCGGCGCCTCACTCATGGCCGGTTGTCAGCGGATCCCAAATCAAACGTGGATCGAAGTTAAATGCGGCGAACATGGTCAAAATAACCACCGCACCAAAGGCTATCGCACCGGAACCGGCATGAACCACCGCCAGCGATTGGATTTGCACCAATGCCACCAGGATCGCCACCACATAGATATCGAGCATGGACCAGCGGCCAAAAAATTCCACCACACGATACAGCTGCGCACGTGCGCGTGGCCGCCAAATAGAACGACGCTGCACAGAAATTACGAGGAAGGTGAGCGCGGCTATTTTGAACAAGGGCACTACGATGCTCGCAAAAAAGACCAATACGGCAGTGGGCCACGAACCAGACTCCCACAAAAAAATGACGCCACTCAAGATGGTGTCCTGTTGCGTATCAAAGAGAGAGTTGGTGTCCATGATAGGCAGCATATTGGCGGGAATGTAGAGGATATAGGCGGCGATGAGAAAAGCCCAGGTGCGGCTAATACTGTATGGCTTGCGAAAATGCAGGGGGGCGCCGCAACGGGGGCAGGCCATGGCCTGTGCGCCTGCGCCTGCGCGCGAAACCAAGCTACAGGCCCGGCATGAAAATAAACCGTGGGCCGCCGCCGTCGCCGGTGCGCTCATTTGCTTAACCTCACCTGCAACCAAAGTTCGCGGAAATTGAAAGAGTTCGCGATCGCGGCAAGTAGCAAAATCAAACCGCCCATTGACCATAGCGCAATGCCCGACACCACCGTTGCGATATCCCCAAGCTTGATCAATGACACTAATGCGCCAAGGATGAACACATCCACCAAAACCCACGGCCTCACCGCTTCGAGCAGGCGAAAGGCCCGCGGAAAATCACGGTGGGGCCAACCGAAACGCAACGGTACAAGCAGATAAAGCATGACCACAAGTTCAATGGCCGGAGCAACCATCGTTGTCATAAATACCAAGATAGCGACGGCAGCCATGTCCTGTTCATAGAGCGCCTGGATAGCGCCAAATAGCGTCGCCTGCTGTTCCTGGCCCTGCATGTCAAGACTCGCCAACGGCAACAGATTGGCAATCAAAAACAACAGGGCCGCACCCAGAGTAAGCGCTAGCGTACGGTCAAGGCCCGCGTGGCCCCGGCGGAATAATACGGCCTGGCAGCGTTGGCAACGGGCAATCCCGGCGACAGCGGACGGCGCCTCGCGATGCAGTAAGTCACATTCACTACAGGCAATAAAAAGCGCGGCAGGCATTGATATAAATAACCTCAAAAGATATCGGCAATAGCCTATCACACATAGGTGATAAAAATCGCACGGCTTCAATGCCCTATTTTCTTGGGGCCGGGGCGCTTCGGCCCAGGGGCGCCTCAATAAGTTTTGTATGGAAGAAACTTCCCCGACATGACAATCTTGACGCGGTCGCCGTTTGGATCGGGTTCACGGGCGAGATCCATTTTAAAGTCAATGGCGCTCATGATGCCGTCGCCGAATTCTTCATGGATCAGTTCTTTGAAAGTGGTTCCGTAGACGTTAATCAATTCATAAAAACGATAGATCAAGGGATCCGTGGGCACGCTAGTGGGCAGTGACCCCTTGTAAGGCACGACGGTCAACCAGCGCCTTTCTTCTTCGGTGAGATCAAACATCTCGCCCACCACAGCCGCTTGCCCATGGCTCAACGTCATCTGCCCCAGGCAGGCGGCCGTTACCCACTCCTTGCTCAAACCCACCTTCACCGCCACATCGCTCCACTTTAAGCCCTTGCTGATTTTTTTGGTGATTATTTTTTCGTAGACATCACAACGATTCAAGTGATTCTCTCCTGCCAACGATGCATTCATGGTTTCTCCTTAATATCTCAAAGATAAAGATGTATGTTAAAAATTTACCCCCAAATCCAACCCCGGTATTCATTCGCTCCAGTGACGCCATACCCAGCAAAATTTCATGGCCTGCCGCCCACCGCACGTATTTAATATATCAGGACACTACACATCGCGCGACTCCAATGGTTTTATCAAGGCGGGCTTGGATTATTAGAAAAAGGTGATGCAACCCTATCCAGCCCCATTATCCCGCATTTCTTTCCTGCAATCCCACAACCAAAACGCAAGGCTTCCGCCCAATGTTGGCCACTAAGACGGGCGTGGATGATGCCGGCGTTAAAGGTGTCACCGGCACCGAGTGTGTCTATCAAAAGGGGGGGCGGATACGCCGGGCTATGCAAACTATCTCCCGTGCGCGTGAGGCCATAGGCGCCCGTATCGCCCCAGGCGCAGATCAAGTCCGCTTGGGGTGCTTGGCGGCGCACGTGCTGTAATAATTCATGGGGCTGGGTGAATCCCATGGATTGCGCGTAATGGCACGACAGCAATAGCAGGTCGGCATGGCAGAATAATTGTTCGATGCCAGGACGGGGTTTTTCAATTTCTATGGAGCGCGTGATGCCGGGGGCGTGGCTATGCGCATGGCGTAACATGCGGCAGGTGTCATCTATGTTGCGGCCTTCAAAGTGCAGCCAATCAATACCGGACAAGCCTATGTTACAAAAGTCGGCAAAGCGATATTCTGGCAGGTCACGGTAATGCACGATGCTGCGTGAGCCGGTGCGCTGGTTCAACAGGATATATGAAGTGGGCATCCTACCGTGCGGGAGGTGGCGGCACGCCTGGATATCTATGCTATAACGCGCCAGGTCGTCGAGGATGGGACGGGCGTTGGGTTCATCGGCAAGTACCCCAGCCCAGGCGCAACGATGGCCGAGCTGGCTGAGCACCACCAGGGTATTAGTGGCATTGCCGCCCCGGCAGATGCGCTGGTGGGTGGCGCGTACTTCACTGTCTTCGGCGGGGTAGCCCTCTACGCTGTTAATGATGTCCAGCGTGGCAATGCCAATGCCCAGAATGCGTGCCACAAATAAATCCTAAGGCGCGGCACGCTGCGCCGCCAACGGCATGTACCAGATGTTCATGGCTTCAATGGCCGCCCATTCGAGCATAATGCCCAGATAATAAAACCATGCCATATCAAAGTAATGCAGCGATATGAGCCATACCACATTCCATACGTACATAAAATGTACCAGCGCCAGCAAAATCGGCAGGGAAATCAATTGAGCGCCACAATTCTTACATGTAATTGACTGCCATAGTCCTGTTTTGAATTTGTCACTTAACGGAATACTATGCGCCTCGCAGCGCGGGCAGGGAAACATATGCATGGCACGGCCTTTTGATTAATGTAAAGATTAGGTTCTACCACAAATGCAAACCTTTCGTCCATTCGTGTGGTGTGGGCTTCAATCCTGGGGATAACTTCTTCTCACACCCAACAGCGCCATGAAACTGCTTGCCAGGATGAATGGCATGCCGTAGACCATCTTTTAGACTAA
This sequence comes from Gammaproteobacteria bacterium, assembly GCA_020053945.1. Classification (GTDB taxonomy): domain Bacteria; phylum Pseudomonadota; class Gammaproteobacteria; family Ga007554. Next base: position 5,747 of record JAGVME010000128.1, on the reverse strand, counting down.
AGCACATCTACTGGCGATGCATCCACTTGTGCGGTTGCGGTTGCATGGTTGATATTCATCGTTTCCACGTAACGCAATGTCATTTCCTGACCGATCGTTTACGCATAAGGGTTTCAGGTCCCATCAATCCGCACGCGCAGCAACTTCGCCGAATTCAAAAACACCAGAACATCTGGCCCTAGATGCAGAAGAGCGGCTTCGATAGGACCAATCCAGCCCATCAGCGCCGCTGTGATGCCCAACACATGGACGACGCCCACGCCCACAAATAAATTCTCTTGAATGGTGCGATAAGCGCGTCGGGCAATGGCGCGGGCGCTGACAATTTTAGATAAATCATCCGTCATCAAAACAATATCGGCGGCTTCCAAGGCGGCCTGGGTGCCACCGCCGCCCATCGCAATGCCCACATCCGCGCGTGCCAATGCGGGCGCATCGTTGATGCCGTCACCTATCATGGCTACGCGATGCCCTTGTTTTTTTAGCTCTTCGATGGCTGTGACTTTGTCTTCCGGCAGCAAGTTGGCGCGTACCTCGTCCACGCCTAATGCCGTGGCTACCGTGCGCGCAGTGGCTTCGTTGTCGCCGGTCAGCATCACGATGCGTTTGACACCAGTTTGTTTCAACTTCATCAGCGCTTCACGCGCACCTGGCCGCAACAAATCGGCGATAAAAATTACCCCCGCCAATTGTCCATCAACCGCCACATGAACTGGCGTTTGTCCGCCGTCTTCAATTGCCGTGGCCAACGTTACACCGTTTTCACGCAGCAGCGCAGCATTGCCGACCAGGATGGCGCGCCCCGAGACGGTTGCTATAACGCCCCGGCCTTGCACTTGCTCATATTGGTCCGGCTCCGGCACGGCAATCTGTTTAAGCGCTGCGTAATCCACAACGGCTTTGGCCAGCGGATGCGCTGAACGGCGGTCGGCGGCGGCCGCCAAACGCAACAGTTCCATTTCGGAAAATCGTGTGTCGTGTGCCTCCACGCGAACCACTTCAGGCTTGTTTGCAGTCAGCGTGCCCGTCTTGTCAAAGACCATCACATCCACTTTAGCCAACGACTCCAGGTACAATCCGCCCTTGACTAAAATTCCATGACGGGCCGCACGCGCAATGGCAGCGATCATCACCAAGGGCGTCGCCAGCCCCAGTTCGGCCGGCGAGGTGAAAATCAGCAACGTGACAATGGTGCGCACGTCGCCCGTGACCATATAAACGATGATGAGAAATACAAAAACCACGGGGATCAGCCACGACGCAACTTTGTCGGCGAGTTTTTGCACGGGGGCTTGGGCCGCTTCGGCGTTTTCCACCAGCCCGATAATGCGGGCGAAGGTGGTGTCACCGCCGACTTTTTCGGTGCGAATATCGAGTGCGCCTGATGCGACGATGGTGCCGGCAAAAACGTTCGCGCCGATACTCTTGTCCTTGGGCAGGCTTTCGCCAGTGATGGGTGCTTCGTTGATCGATGCAGCACCGCCTATGATGCTGCCGTCCACCGGAATTTTTTCGCCGGCACGCACCAGCACTACATCACCAGTTTGCAGTTGCTCGATCGGAACCACGCGTTCACCGTCTGTGCCCCGCATCAAAGCGACTTGCGGTACTGAACCAATCAATGTCTTTATAGAAGCGCGGGCGCGCTCCATATTCAAATCGGCGATGAACTCCGCAATGAGAATAATCACCATCAGCACGGCGCCAGCCACCGTCTCCCCGCCAAACACCGCGACCAAGGTGGCAACGGTAACGAAAACCTCGGTGCCGACTTTGCGTTCGCGTATCAGGTCGATCGCGCCAGTTTTTACGAGCGGATATAAACCAATCGCAACGGCCAGCCACAAGAGTTGTAGCGGTACCCATTGTTGCCAATATAGAAACGCTATCAAACCCGTCAGCACAATACGTCCGGCTTCGATCCAGCGCGCACGCGTCATCAATACCCGCAGGCTCAATGCGATTGCAGGGCTTTGATCGTTGGTGCTTGAGTACAAGTTCTCGCTCATGGCCGATAAAGCTTCTCGTAAAAGCCGCTTACTTTGACTTTGACGGTCACCGGTTTATCGCCACGGTTGCGCCAATACCAGCCGTGCGTCCCATCAAACGGAGCAACAAAAGTCCCTTGGGCACTGGTTTGCTGCTTGTCTTTCCAGTAGCTGGTGAAGTCTGCACCTGCATTGGGTTGCTCGCCGTGCATGTCGAAGTTGACCTTGCCGCCATCGGCTACCCAGGTAAAGACGAATTGTTCTCCCTTGCGCATGGAAGCCTTGATTTCTGAGCCCTCATCGGGTTGAAGTGTCAACGACATTTCGTCGCTGCGGAAAGGTACGCCGCTCTTTGTTACGGTAGCTGGGGATGCTTGCGCAGCGGGTGCTGCCACAGCCGTACTATTGGGTAGCGTTGGGGTCGAAGCGGCTGGAAGAAGTGTCGATGCTGCAGTCGCATTGGTGGACGCACTCAGCTTGGTAAGTCCTAGTCCCTTTCCAATCCCGGTTGGATCGATGCCATACTCGGCCGGCAGCACGGCGGTGATCAGGATTGCCCCTGCGACGATCAAGGCCAAGGCCGTGGCCTTGGTTAGTTGGGGTAAGGTCGGAAGAGGTTGCGTATTGTGTATGGTCATGTCGGAATCCTTAAAATTTAGGTATAAAAATAACCGGTAATTTGATAGCCCATCAGGACGAAACCTGCGGCCATCAAAGCGACATTGGCCGTGAACGCCTGGCGCCCGAACGCATCAGTGCGCCGCCAAAAGCCCATGGCAATCAGAATGACGGTCAGCGCGAGTAGTTGCCCAAGTTCAACCCCGACGTTGAATGCAAGAATGTTCGGTACCAGCCCGTCTTTGGATAGCGTGAATTCTTGCAGCTTGGTTGCGAGGCCAAAACCGTGGAAGAAACCAAAAATAAGCACGGCCGCCTTGAGATTCGGCTGGAAGCCCAGCACCCGTTTGAATGCGCCAAGATTATCAAGCGCCTTGTACACAACCGAGAGGCCGATGATGGCATCAACAATGTATGGGTTGACATGCGTGCCGCTGAGCACGCCATACAGCAGCGTGACGCTATGGCCAATGGCGAATAGGGTCACATAAGCCGCGACTTCGCGCATCTTATACAAAAAGAAAATCACACCGAAGAGAAATAACAGATGGTCATACCCCGTGACCATGTGCTTTGCTCCCAGATAGATGAAGGGGATTATCTGCATGCCGCTGCTCTGCTCAATAAACAGCTTGTCATCTTCCGCGACGCCATGTGCGAACACACTGGGTGCCAAAAGAGGCAGCAATAAAAGTGTGATGAATGCCAGCCAGCGGGGGCGCAAAATGGCCTTAATCCGTGGCAATATGAAGGCCAATGTCAAAGTTCTAGCCATGTTTAAAATCCCTAATCAAGTGAGCGCCAGCAAGCAGGCTCTAGTATACCCTTCAGTGCCGTGCCCTGTGTTTGTATCGCGTTGTTCATTGCCGCAATTGACTGGCAGCAGCGATTCAGTGCGTTTCTATTGAGGTTTGTTGCTGCGCATGAAAGCCATCGGCCTCAATCTGGATGGTCGTATGGGTGATCTCGAATCCGCGAACTAACCGATCCACCTCAGCCAGAATTTCCTGATCGGTACGTTTGGATAAATCAGCCACGACATGCACCGACAACACGTTCTTGCCGCTGGTCAGCGACCACACATGAAGATCGTGAATTTCGTTGACACCGTCGATCCCACGCAGCGCCGACTCGATAACTTCCAGGTCGATACCTTGGGGCACGCCTTGAAGCAGAATGTTGATGCTCTCTTTAAGCAAAATCCAGGTTCGCGGCAGCACCCACAGCCCGATCGCGGCCGCCACCAGGGAATCGACCCAGTTCCAACCGGTGAAATGGATAATGAGCGCCGCAGCGATCACGCCGATCGAACCTAGCATATCGCTCCAGACTTCCAGGTACGCGCCCTTCACGTTGAGGCTTTCTTCGCTGCCGGCGCGCAGCAGCCGCATGCTGATGAGGTTAATGCAAAGACCCACCACGGCGATGACCAGCATTCCCATGGACTGAATTTCAGCCGGGGTACGCAAGCGCTGATAGGCTTCATAAAGAATATAGATTGCAACAAAAAATAACAGGATTGCATTGAACGCCGCCGCCAGTATCTCGAAACGATAATAGCCAAACGTCCGCTTTCTGTCGGCGATTCGCTTACCGATCTGAATCGCCGCGAGCGCAATGGCGAGCGCGGCCGCATCGGTGAACATGTGCGCCGCGTCCGAGAGCAGCGCCAGGCTACCGGTGACAAACGCGCCGATGACCTCCACGATCAGAAAGGTCGTGGTCAGCGCAAGCGCGATCCACAACGGCCTTTCGTTGCTGGCCCGAACTTGGCCATGCGAATGTCCTGTGCCCATTAGATCCTCCAAGCCTCAATTAGCCCGTGTGAGCGGGAGCGCCACTTCGGTAATATGGTTGCAGCGAACAATCTCCTTCACGGGTGATGTTCCGGGTGTGCGTTACTGCTGGGGTTTGCCGCACTGGCTGCAAAACTTGGTGCCTGCTGGCAGTTCCGCTCCGCAGCCGGAACATTTACCGTTGGCTGACCACATTCTGCAACTGCGCCGCGAGCCGTGCCAGCTCTTTAGTGGCCACCATGGTTTGTTATAAGGCCTAGGAGGTTTGTTCACCTACTTGGCTGATGGTAATAGTATTACGATTGATCACTTTCATTTTATGAACCTTCCTTTTTTTGTTCCGATAACTGCGGCGATCATTTTCGGAAAAACGTTATTCCTTGTACGCCAATAAACGTAACGCGTTAACCACAACCACAAGGGTCGAGCCCTCGTGGATCAACACCGCCACGCCGATCCCGGCCCAGCCAAACAAGGTGGCGGGTATCAGCAACATCACCACGCCCAGCGACACGTACAGGTTCTGGCGAATGATGCGCTTGGATGCGCGACTCAAGGCCACCGCAAACGGCAGCTTGGAGAGATCGTCGGCCATCAGCGCTACGTCTGCGGTTTCTAGCGCCACGTCGGTGCCGGCCCCGCCCATGGCGATGCCGACTGTGGCGCGTGCCATGGCCGGGGCATCATTGACACCGTCGCCGATCATCGCCACTTGGCCATAACGCTCTCCGAGTTCTTCCATGGCCTTGACCTTGTCTTCTGGCATCAGTCCCGCTTTCACTTCGTCCAGACCCACCGTGTTGGCGATAGCGCGGGCCACGCCTTCGTTGTCGCCGGTGAGCATGATGGTCTTGCGAATGCCGATCTGGTGCAGTCGTTCCAGTACTTGCTTAACGCCTGCACGCGGCGTGTCGGCTAAGGCCACGACGCCGAGAAACTCTCCGTCGGCCTGAATCAGCATGATGGTTTTGCCTTCCGTCTGGAGGCGCTCTGCGTGCTGCTGAATCGCCTCGGGGATAGGTCCGCCGTCAAACAACTTGGCGTTACCGATGGCTATTTTTTTCCCATCGAATTCCGCACGCAAGCCTTTTCCGGTAACCGCTTCGACCTCACCCGCCTCAGCCCAACTTAAACCACGGTCCTTTGCCTCCGTCACCACCGCCTGCGCCAAGGGATGGGCGCTGCGGCTTTCAACAGCGGCGGCAATGGTGAGCAGACGGGTCTCGTCGCCGCTAACGGCGGCAACATCGGTCACTTTCGGCTTACCGACCGTCAAAGTGCCGGTCTTATCGAAAGCGATAGCCGTGAGTACGCCAAGATTTTCCAGATGCACGCCACCCTTGAT
>JAGVME010000019.1 GCA_020053945.1 Gammaproteobacteria bacterium | reverse complement strand
GCGGCATTGCTGGATCAGGGTTGCCCCCATTGTCCAATATTCCCCACTGCTGCCTCCCGTAGGAGTCTGGGCCGTGTCTCAGTCCCAGTGTGACTGGTCGTTCTCTCAAACCAGTTACGGATCGTCGCCTTGGTAGGCCTTTACCCTACCAACTAGCTAATCCGACATAGGCTCATCTGTTAGCGCAAGGTCTTGCGATCCCCTGCTTTCCCCCGTAGGGCTTATGCGGTATTAGCTTAAGTTTCCCTAAGTTATCCCCCACTATCAGGCAGATTCCTATGTATTACTCACCCGTCCGCCACTCGTCAGCACCCTTGCGGGCCTGCTACCGTTCGACTTGCATGTGTTAGGCATGCCGCCAGCGTTCAATCTGAGCCAGGATCAAACTCTTCAGTTTAATGCTGCTTAGCCACTTATGGTGGCCAATCTCTTTGACTCTACTGACTTAAAAATTTTAAGGCAGCTTACGTCGGTTACTTTTGCAAAAAGTAATCACAGCGCAAGCACCCACACAAATTACTTGGTCTTTTTATGTTGTTAAAGAGCTTTAGGTTAGAGCAGCTTGGCTCAACCGAGTCGACAATTATACATCATTTCTAATTGCCGTCAACACCTTGTTTTCGCTTCTTCCTGCTTCTCCCAGTGCGCCGTTTCTTCCCGGTTCACCCTGTTCGTCATCAGGAGTTGCGCATTATACGCAGCCTGAGCGGGAGGTCAACAGCTACGGGGCATTATTTTCAAAATATTTTGTGGTTCTCGATTTTTTCAAAGCATTATCAATGGGTTGAATAACACAAAAATAGGAGCTAGCGCACCAGGATACGCGCAAAGCGGCGCTTACCCACCTGAATGACATGGCTGCTGGCCGATTTGATTACTAAGGCACGGTCGTCAATACGCTGGCCGTCAATGCGCACGGCACCCTGCTGGATCATGCGCAGCGCGTCGGAGGTGCTGGGGGTAAGTCCGGCGTCTCGTAACACCTGGGCGATAGGTAGCCCGCCACTGGTCGGGCTAACCAACTGTATCTCGGGCATGTCTTCAGGGGTTTCGCCTTTACGGAAACGCGCTATAAAGGACTGGTGGGCGTGCGCCGCCGCGTCTTGCCCATGAAAACGTGCGACAATCTCCATGGCAAGACGTACTTTGATGTCGCGGGGATTAGCCCCCTGCTCGACTTCGCGGCGCCAAGCGGCGAGGGTTGCGGCAGTTTCAAAGCTGAGCAATTCGAGGTAACGCCACATTAATATGTCGGAAATCGACATGAGCTTGCCGAACATGTCGTCGGGGGCGTCGGTGATGCCTATATAGTTGCCGAGGGATTTGGACATTTTTTGCACGCCATCCAGTCCTTCCAGGATCGGCACGGTGATGACGACCTGGGGTGCTTGGCCGTAATGTTTTTGGAGTTCGCGGCCGACCAGGAGATTGAATTTCTGGTCGGTACCACCCAGTTCGACGTCGGCTTTCATGGCGACGGAGTCATAGCCCTGTAATAGGGGGTAAAGGAATTCGTGGATGGCGATGGGCTGATTGCCGACGTAGCGCTTGTGAAAGTCGTCGCGCTCGAGCATGCGTGCAACGGTGTGTTTGGCGGCCAGTTGCACCAGATTAGCGGCGCTCATCTCACCCAGCCAACTGGAGTTGAACATGACCAGGGTCTTTTCGGGTTCGAGAATCTTGTAGATCTGGCTTTCGTAGCTGCGGGCGTTGTCGATGACTTCGTCGCGCGTTAAGGGCGGGCGGGTGGTGTTTTTGCCGGTGGGGTCGCCGATCATGCCGGTGAAGTCGCCAATCAGGAACAGGACTTCGTGGCCCAACATCTGAAACTGGCGCAGCTTGTTGAGCAGGACGGTGTGCCCCAGATGCAGATCGGGAGCGGTGGGATCAAAGCCGGCTTTGATACGCAGCGGTTTCCCGGCGCTGAGTTTTTTCAGCAGGTCGTTTTCAAGAAGGATTTCATGTGTGCCGCGTTTGATCAGACCTAAGGTTTCGGTTAGCGTTACTGAGGTCATGTTACGTCCTGTTTTTATACGGTGACAGGATATTTTAACTTAAAAGCATGGGCTTGCCTTGTTATTTTGGTGATAAATAAAGTAATCTTGGGGGGTATTAGCCGGGGTTATTTAAAATGAATCGCCGCATCCCTTTAAAAGCAGGCAAGGGATGCCGTTATTAATAAGCTCAATTGGCCGTGCTGGCTAACTTACCCCCCTTGAACTAAAGGTGAGCTAAAAAGTGGGGATTTACGTAAAATTCTACATGAGTATTTAAATTTGCTCCTTAACATTAATAAAGGTGAGCCTAGAATTGTAGCCTGTATTTACAGGACATAATTAAGGCTCCCGAAAAGGCGCAAGGATCTGCCAATGAATCTAATAAAATTTTCGGCTCCACAGCCGAGAGCGGGGGGATTGCATTACATTGCATACCCGTATCGCTCCACTTTGCTTGGCGGGGCGCTGACGCTCGGGCTAATGCTTGGGTTTATGCCGGGGCTGTTGCAGGAAGCGCCCGCAGCAAGCCAGGACAGCGTGCTGGCGTTTACCCTGTCCGCCCCCGAGGCGGTTGCGGATACCCGTGCGGGTAACGTGGCAACGGCGATGATGCGGTCTGCGGAACGCTGGGTTTCGGTTAAAATCCAACCTGGCGACAAGCTGGGGCAGGTATTCAAGCAGGCGGGGCTCGATGCCCAACAATTGAACAAGGTGCTGGCATTGGGTGGGGAGGCCGCCAAACTGGCGCGCCTTTATCCGGGCAAGACCTTAAAGATCAAAATGGGCGCCGAGGGCCGCCTGCAGGAGTTGCTATATAACATTACGCCCACCCGCACCCTGCATATCAAGGAACAGGGTGATGCGGCGAGCTTCATGGCTAATACGGTGGAACATCCGCTGGAGCGGCGTATTGCGCGTGCGACGGGCACGATCAGTAGCTCGCTTTATCTGGCGGGACAAAAGGCGGGGCTGCCTGATGCGCTAACCATGGAGATGGCAAATATCTTTGGCTGGGATATCGACTTTGCAACCGATGTGCAGCGCGGTGATAATTTTACCGTGCTGTATGAGGAATTTTACGCGCAGGGTGAAAAGGTGCGCGCAGGTGAAATCCTGGCGGCGGAATTCACCAACGGTGACAAGACGCTGCAGGCGGTCCGCTTTAATGATGGTAAAGGCCACGCCAGTTATTACACCCCGGACGGCATGGGTATGCGCAAGGCCTTTTTGCGCACGCCCGTGGAATTTTCACGCATCAGCTCGGGCTTTAGCTTGGGGCGCAGGCATCCGATTTTAAATCATATCCGTTCGCATAAAGGTGTGGATTACGCAGCGCCCACGGGCACGCCCGTGAAAGCGGCGGGCGATGGCACGGTATCTTTTGCAGGCAATAAGAGCGGCTATGGCAAAACGGTTATTTTGCAGCACGGCAAGCAGTATTCGACCTTGTATGCGCATTTGTCGCGCTATTCGGAAGGCTTGAATGAGGGTGACCCTGTTGAGCAAGGGCAGGTGATTGGCTATGTGGGGCAATCCGGGCTGGCGACAGGGCCGCATTTACATTACGAATTTCGCGTCAATGACCAGCACCGCAATCCATTAACGCTCAAGCTTACCCAGGCGGAGCCGATTCCGCCACAACAAAAGCCAGCGTTCGCCGAAGAAGCAAAAACCCTGATGGATCAGCTCAGCGCGTTCAAACGCACACTCACCGCCCGTACACCTTAGCAGCCCGCCATGACGCTATTCGTCGGGCTAATGTCAGGCACCAGCATGGACGCCGTCGATGCTGTGCTGGTGGACCTGCCGGACAGCGCGGCGAACCCACCGCAGATAGTGGCCTGCACTGGCCTGCCGATCGCGCCCGAATTACGCCGTGAACTGCTGGGCTTGCGCCACGCCCCCCATAATATCCTGGAACAGATGATGCGGCTTGATGTTGAGCTGGGACGCTTGTTCGCTACGGCCACGCTGAATGTACTGCAAAAAGCCGGGGTACATGCCACTCAAGTGACGGCGATTGGCAGCCATGGCCAAACGATATTTCACCAACCATTGGGCACCCACCCCACCAGTGTGCAATTGGGCGATCCGAACGTGATCGCCGAACTCACCGGCATCACTACCGTGGCTGACTTTCGCCGCCGCGACATTGCCGCAGGAGGCCAAGGCGCGCCACTGGTACCGGCGTTTCATCAGGCGGTATTTCAATCAGCCGAAAAAACCCGCGTGGTGCTGAATATTGGTGGCATTGCCAACATCACCATCTTACCTGCCGACATCCATCAACGGGTCACCGGTTTTGACACTGGTCCCGGCAATGCATTGATGGATGCGTGGGCCACGGAGCATTTGGGCGCGCCGCGTGACGACCACGGACGCTGGGCCGCCAGTGGCGCGGTGCATCAACCGTTGCTTGAGATCCTGCTCAAAGACCCCTACTTCAGCATGGTGCCGCCCAAAAGTACAGGGCGCGAATATTTTCATCTGGAATGGCTGCGCAGCGCATTACGCATTGGCAAAATGGCGGTGGTCCCGTCGCACGATATCCAGGCCACCTTATGCGAACTCACTGCCGTGAGCATTACCCAGGCCATCATCACCTATGCAGCGGATGCGCAGCAGGTGTTGGTGTGCGGTGGCGGCATTTATAATCAAACCTTGTTTTTACGCCTGCATGAGTTGTTGAAACCACGCGAGGTGCTTTCAACATCAGCTTTTGGCATTGATCCCGACTGGGTGGAAGCCGTGGCTTTTGCCTGGTTGGCGAAGCAAACGATGGAAGGCAAGCCAGGGAATGTGCCGAGCGTTACGGGGGCAAGGCATTTACGGGTGTTGGGTGGGGTTTATCGGGCGTAGTTTGTGTAAACTCAACAGAGGAAAAAATCTGGTACTGGCCAGATTGCCGCATCTCCATGCTTGCATAGCGACATACGGTGCAATGCGCTTCGCTTATTGACACCCTACATTATTGGTTGGCTAATGCCTGATACGTGATGGCCCTTAGATTCCTTCAGGATCAATTGCCGAGTAAACAGGTGCGCCCAGCGCGCACTACATTAATTATTTTGTTCTGGTTCCCACGCCGGAGTGGGGGAACCAGAAACTAACCGAGTGGTTATGGATTGCAAGGCTCAATACCTTTCGTAAGCGTGGCGGCATAGGCCACGGCGTCAGCTTCGTTGAAGAATAACAACTCAGCGCTATCGAAAACACCTTTTCCCGCATCAGCCTCAGTGTCGATGAGATGTGTCTTGATGTACTTCGATGTGCTGCCGCAGACGATGGTAGATCTGAAAGAGCCATCGAAGCGGAGCGATCCGTCGACGACCTGATGGGTGGGATTTTCATCATCGGCGCCGATCCCGTTCATAAGATTTGTGGTCACAACTGTGCCGCTATCCGCGTCGGATATCCCCTTGATCACTACAGGTAAGGCTCTCTCACCATCATAAAAAACTATATACAGTGTTCTCCCGCTCAACCACTCCATGCTGAATTTACTGGGAATACCACCAGAAACAGCGAGCGCTGACTCGGTGAAATGCTGGATGGCGCTGTCGGCATCGACAAGCGCTGTGTTTTTGGAGCCCGAATTAGCGACAAGGTTTGTGACCGCCGTGACGAATGCAGTGCCAGAGAAATTTAAGCCGCTCATGCCCGTAGCGGCAGTGTGCGCCGCATCCCCAATCTTAATGCCATCGCTAGCATCGCCATCGCCATCGGAATCGGAATCGGAATCGGAATCGAGGGACTGGAGCAGACGCGCGATGTTGACGACAGAAGTATCGTGAACATCGCTGGTGCCTGCGACATCCAAGGGGGTTACCGTGGATTTGGCGTTGACAGGGGGAAAAGTGATATCACCAATGGAGAAGGTGACGCTATCACCGGGCTCGTATTGAAACTCGCCTTTGGCGTTGGTATTGCCAGAGTGAGTGGTGGCGCCGTGCACAGCGAGAAAGCCAAGGTGTTCCAGGCCATGCGCCCGCTGCGTCCGGACGACGTAGTGCGCGGCCAATACGTTGGTTATCGCAAAGAACCGGGCGTGGCGAAGCACTCGGACGTCGAAACATTTTGCGCCCTGCGGCTGTTCATCGACTCGTGGCGCTGGGAAGGCGTGCCGTGGTACCTGCGTTCCGGAAAATGCCTGGCGGCTACAGCGGCCGAGGTTATCGTGGAGTTGAAGCCGCCACCGCAGCGGCTGTTCGACGATTCAGCACCTGCGGACGGGCGCGCCAATTATCTGCGTTTCCGGCTCTCGCCCAATTCCGCCGTCGCGCTCGCCGCGCGCGTCAAACGCGTCGGCAAGGAGTTCATCGGCGACCAGCGCGAACTCTACCTGCTGGAAGAACAGATGGGAGAGGAAACACCTTACGCGCGCCTATTGAGTGATGCTATGGCCGGCAACGGCGCGCTGTTCACCCGTGAAGACGCAGTTGAGGCCGCCTGGACGGTGGTGGATCCCGTTCTTGAAAGGCATCACCGGGTACATGCCTACAAGCCCGGTAGTTGGGGACCGAAACAGGCTGATGCGCTGATTGCGGCAGAGGGAAACTGGCACAACCCGATACTGGAGAAGGTGACAAAATGACAACCGCAACGCAACTCGACCAACTGTGCATCAATACCCTGCGCACGCTTTCCATCGACGCCGTGCAGCAGGCGCAGTCCGGGCATCCCGGCACGCCCATGGGCGCCGCGCCGACGGCCTACTGTTTGTGGCAACGTTTTCTGCGCTACGACCCGCAGGATCCAAACTGGCCGAACCGCGATCGCTTCGTGCTGTCGTCCGGTCACGCCTCGATGCTGCTGTATAGCCTGCTTTATCTGTGCGGGGTGAAGGCGATCAACCCAAGCTATGAACAGGTCGGTGGTCTGGCGGTGACGCTCGACGATATCAAGCGCTTTCGTCAGGCCGGCAGCCGCTGTACCGGCCATCCCGAATATGGCTGGACCTCCGGCGTGGAAACCACCACCGGGCCACTGGGGCAAGGCGTGGCGACGAGCGTCGGCATGGCCATCGCAGAACGCTGGCTGGCGGCCACCTACAACCGTCCCAATTACGATTTATTCGAGCACAAGGTGTATGCCCTGTGCGGCGATGGCGACATGATGGAAGGCGTCAGCAGCGAGGCCGCATCCCTCGCCGGGCACCTTCAGCTTGCCAACCTGTGCTGGATATACGACGACAATCACATCAGCATCGAAGGCACGACCGGCATCGCTTTCACCGAGGATGTGGCGGTGCGCTTTCTCGGCTACGGCTGGAATGTCGCGCGCGTCGCCGATGCCAACGACCTGGAGCAGTTGACGCGCGCCTACAACACGTTTCTTGCCACCCATGATCGTCCCACCTTGATCATCGTGCAGAGTCACATCGGCTATGGCGCACCGCACAAACAGGACAGCAAGGAAGCGCACGGCGAGCCGCTCGGTGCGGACGAGGTGCGGCTGGCGAAGGAATTCTACGGCTGGGATCCTGACGCCCAGTTTTATGTGCCGGACGGCGTTGCGGAACATTTCAACGAGCAGATGGGCCGCCGCGGTGCCAAGTTTCACGCCGCCTGGGAGAAACTGTTTGCAGCCTATCGCCAGCAGTACCCGGATCTTGCCGGACAGATCGATTGCATGCAGCGCCGTGACCTGCCCGCAGGCTGGGACAGCACGCTGCCGGTGTTTCCGGCCGATGCAAAGGGCATGGCGACGCGCGATTCGTCGGGTAAAGTGCTCAACGCCATCGCCGCAAAAATGCCGTGGCTGCTGGGTGGCGCGGCAGATTTGGCTCCGTCGACCAAGACGCATTTGAACTTCGAATTTGCCGGTGATTTTCAGGTGCCGGGTGAAGCGGGCAACTATGGCGGACGCAATTTTCACTACGGCGTGCGCGAGCACGCGATGTGCGCCATCACTAATGGACTCAGCCTATCGAATCTGCGCCCCTATGCCGCGAGTTTTCTGGTTTTCACCGACTATTGCCGCGGCGCGCTGAGGCTGGCTGCGATGATGGAGATTCCGGTCATCACTCTCTGGACGCACGACTCGATCAACATGGGCGAGGACGGACCCACCCACCAACCGGTTGAACACCTTGCGTCCTTGCGCGCAATGCCGGGCATGATGGTGCTGCGCCCGGCGGACGCCAACGAAGTAGTGGAAGCGTGGCGGGTGATCATGCAACTCAAAGATCGCCCTGTCTGCCTGGTGTTGACGCGGCAGGCGTTACCGACGCTGGATCGTTCGCAATACGCAAGTGCCAGTGGCGTGGCGCGTGGCGCCTATATCCTGGCCGATGCGCCAGATGGCAAACCTGATGTCTTGTTGCTGGCGACCGGCAGCGAAGTCGCGCTGTGCATTGCCGCGTATGAGCAACTGAAAGCGGAGGGAATCAAGACGCGCGTGGTCAGCATGCCGTCGTGGGAACTGTTCGAGAGCCAGAGTAGGGAATACCGCGACAGCGTGCTGCCGCGGGGGATTACGGCACGCGTCGCCGTCGAAGCGGCGTCCAGCTTCGGCTGGGAACGCTATACTGGCTTTGATGGCAGCATTCTTGGTATTGACACCTTCGGATTGTCTGCACCGATGAAAGTTGTTGCGCAGCATTTCGGGTTTGAGTCCGCGTACGTTGCCGACGCGGCCAGGGCACAAGTGGCGCGCCACGCCGCGAAAAAGTGAAAGGATGATGGCATTCTGCTTTCGGCCGCAGGCCGCCCAGGTTGGTTTTATAAGGGGCGGATAATGCGCCCTTTCCGCCGTATGTATGCCAGCGCACATACAGCATTCGATGTACCAGCGTAAATTTACACTATTGTCGATATTCTTGCGACGCAGACCGTAGCGCTGAAACCGCCTCAGCGGAAACATTCATATGCAAACGTTCGACTTGATTGTAATCGGAAGCGGTGTGGCGGGATCTATTGCCGCCTCGACGTGCCGCTCAGCGGGTTGGACGGTGGCCGTGGTCGATTCGCTGCCGTTCGGCGGAACGTGCGCATTGCGCGGTTGTGATCCCAAGAAAGTCCTGGTGGGCGCCGCTGACCTGCTGGACTGGTCGCGCAGGATGAACGGGAAACACGCGGTCAAAGGCGATCTTGAGATCGGGTGGCCTGAACTGATCCGCTTTAAACGCACCTTCACCGATCCCGTCCCCCAGCATAAAGAACAATCATTCAGGCAGGCCGGAATCAAGTGCTTGCATGGAAGGGCCAAATTCATTGGCTGCACCGCAATAGAAGTGGCAGGCGAGAAATTTGAAGCGCGGTACTTTCTTATTGCCACGGGGGCAACACCTACCAGCCTGAAAATTCCAGGCGAAGCGTACCTCATCGACAGCACGCGGTTTATGGAACTTGAACAATTACCGAAAGACATTGTTTTTGTGGGTGGCGGATTCATTGCCATGGAGTTCGCGCACGTAGCGGCGCGTGCGGGTTCCCGGGTTACTGTACTGCATCGTGGTGACCGCGTTCTTGAAAGCTTCGATCCGGATCTTGTGTCTATGCTGAGCGGCGCAACAATCGCCCTGGGTGTGCCCGTCCACACGGCAACCTCAGTTGAAGCAATTGAAAAAACGGCGAATGGCCGATTATCCATACATGCAAAACAGCACGGAAAAAGTGTGCAGTTCGAATGTGACTTGGCAGTGCATGCGGCGGGCCGTATCCCCGATCTGGCTGATCTTGCGCTGGATATGGCGGGCGTATCAACGGAAAAGAGCGGGGTGGCAGTCAATGAATACCTGCAAAGCATCTCCAACCCCGCCATCTATGCGGGAGGCGACGCCGCCGCCACCGAGGGGCCGCCCCTTACGCCTGTGGCGGGATACGACGGCAAACTTATCGCCCCAACCTGCTCAACGGCAATCATCTTCAAGCTGAATACCACCTAATTCCCAGCGTCGTGTTTACCATCCCGCCACTTGCCGCGGTGGGTTTATCGGAGCAGGCGGCGCATCAGCAAGGCTTGCGTTTCCGGAGAAATAATTCGGCAATTGGCGACTGGTACTCTTCGCTTCGCGTCGCTGAAAAAACCGCCGCCTACAAAGTGCTGGTCGAGGAGGGGACAGGGCGCATCCTAGGGGCACATTTACTCGGCCCGGCGGCTGAAGAAACCATCAACCTGTTCACGCTGGCAATGCGTTTCAATATCACTGCCGAGCAACTTAAACAGGTTCTATTCGCTTATCCCAGCCATGCCTCCGACATGAAATTTATGCTTTGAAAAGATGCCTAGTACCGTGAATCATAAATATCGGAACAGGATAAAACGGATGGATTTTTCCGCCAGGCTAGGCGCGAACCCGCCGCCGCACTCATTGTGCGGCAACGGGTTGCAACGACGCAT
>JAGVME010000139.1 GCA_020053945.1 Gammaproteobacteria bacterium | reverse complement strand
CTGCGTGAAGAAATCGAAGCCGCCCGGCGCGAACGCGAGCAGCTCATCGACCACATCAACCTCGATCAAATCACCTTCTCAGGCTTCAACGAGCAAGCCGAAACCCAGGCCAAAGCCGTGATCGAAAGCTTTGCCAGCTACATCGCCCTACACAAAGACGAAATTGCCGCGCTCAGCTTCTTTTACCAGCAACCCTACCAGCGCCGTGCGCTCACCTTCGACATGATCGAAGCGTTGCACGAAGCTCTAAGCCGACCGCCGTTGATGCTCACCACTGAACGCCTGTGGAACGCCTATGCCCGCGTGCAAGCAGCGCAGGTGAAAGGCGCCGACAGCAAACGCCAACTCACTGATCTGGTGTCGCTGGTGCGTTTTGCGCTGGGCATGGAAACCGAACTCAAACCCTTCAGCGAGCACGTGGACAAACGCTTTCAGGAATGGATTTTCCGCCACAACGCCCAACGCGCCACAGCTTTTACGCCCGAACAAACCGAATGGCTGCGCCTGATGAAAGATCACATCGCCAGCAGTTGCAGCATCAGCCGCGATGATTTTGATTACGCCGAACTGGCCGACAAAGGCGGCTTGCAGAAGGTGTGGGCGGTGTTTGGTGAGCAGCTCGATGGGTTGATGGATGAAATGAATGGGGAGTTGGTGGCGTGAGTGATGAACTCCCAAGCGGTTGGGTTTCCGCAAAATTTGATGAAGTTGTTGATGTCTTGGATTTTGAACGAGAGCCAATTAACTCGTCAGAACGTGCTCAACGTATAGAAGGGAAAAGCCACTCCGCTTTATTTCCGTATTTCGGTGCCACGGGCCAAGTTGGCTGGATTGACGAGTATCGTTCTGATGGAGAAAGGGTTTTACTCGGAGAGGATGCCGCTCCGTTCCTCGACCCAATCAAAGATAAAGCGTATCTCGCAAATGGGCGATTCTGGGTAAACAATCACGCGCACGTCCTGCGTGGCGCAGTTGGTTTAGTGAACAACCGCTATCTGTGCCATCAACTCAATTACGTTGATTACCATCCATTTGTTTCCGGATCCACGCGGCTGAAGCTGACCAGCTCAGCGATGAAGCAAATTCCCATGGTCATTGCTCCTGCCGCCGAACAAACCCGCATCGTCGAGAAACTCGAAGAACTGCTCTCCGACCTTGATGCCGGGGTAGCCGAACTCAAGGCCGCGCAGAAAAAGCTGGGACAATACCGGCAATCGCTGCTGAAAGCCGCCGTGGAGGGCGCGCTCACTGCGGAGTGGCGGGCAAGCAAGCAAACACCCTCTCCCCAACCCCTCCCCCGTCAAGGGGGAGGGGCTTCTAGTTTTGTCCCCCTCCCCCCTCGCGGGGGAGGGGCTGGGGGAGAGGGGGCAAACTCACTAGCAACAGAAGATGAACCCTGGCTTCAAGCCCGCGCTCGTGAGTTGCGTCAGCAACAAACGCCTGATGAACAAGCGTTGTGGCAACAACTACGCGCCAAAAGATTCTCCGGCCACAAATTCCGCCGTCAGCAAGTGCTGGGCCGTTTCATTGTCGACTTCGTGTGCTTTGCTCAACGCTTGATCGTGGAGCTTGATGGTGGTCAACATGCCGAGGCTGTGGATTACGATAATCATCGGGACACATGGCTGGAACAGCAGGGATTCCGTGTGCTGCGATTCTGGAACAACGAATGGTCAAAGCAACCCGAAGCCGTGCTGGAATCGATCTGGCAGGCGCTCCAGCAAGAGCACCCTCTCCCCAACCAGATCTACCCCCCTCGCTACGCCCTCCCCGCGAGGGGAGAAGGGCTTATGGCTCCCCTCCCCCCTTGCGGGGGAGGGGCTGGGGGAGAGGGTGAATCCGGCGCGCAACTGCTAGTGCGCATCCTCACCGAACGCCGCGCCCGCTGGGAAGCCAAACAACTCGCCAAATTCGCCGAACAAGGCAAAATCCCGCCCAAAGACTGGCAGAAGAAATACCCCGAGCCGGTGCAGCCGGATACCACCGACTTGCCGGAATTGCCGGGGGGGTGGGTGTGGGCGACGATAAATCAGTTGACAGAGTTCATCACCAGCGGATCGCGTGGGTGGGCAGACTATTACGCCAACTCCGGGGCGACTTTCATTCGGTCACAGAACATCAACAAAGACCGGCTTGATCTGACGGATATCGCCTTCGTCAATCCGCCATCTAGCGCGGAGGGCGCTCGAACAAGAGTGCAGAAGGAAGACTTGTTGTTGACGATTACAGGGGCCAATGTCGGTAAGGCCGCACGGGTAGACGTCGACATCGACGAGGCCTATGTGAGCCAGCACGTTTCATTGCTTCGGATGATTGAGACCAAACTCGCTGACTATCTGCATGTGTTCCTCACATCTTCTGCAGGTGGGCGTGGCCAGTTGGACAAGGAGGCATACGGTGCTGGAAAACCTGGCTTGAATTTACAGCAGGTAGCAGCAGTCGCAGTGCCACTGCCCAGCATGAGTGAAATCAGTACACTAATAGAAGCAGTAGCAACCTACCTTAAGTCAGCAAACGACCAAGAGACTGCCATCACCACCTCCCTCAAACAATCCGCCGCCCAACGCAAAAATATCCTCAAAACCGCCTTCTCTGGCCAACTGGTGCCGCAAGACCCCAACGACGAACCCGCCGCCGTGTTGCTGGAACGTATCCGCGCCGAACGGGCGGAACGTGATACGGTGAAAAAACCGCGTGGCCGCAAATCCAAGGAGACAGTATGACTGAGCAATTGAACAGCCTCGATCTGCCCAGCCTAGCGGAATCCAGTGATTTGGAATGCAAGGCGGCACAAGGGCGCGACGGACGTGGTGAGCTGCCGGAGGATTTCTGGAAAAGCTACAGCGCTATGGCCAACGCCGATGGTGGGATGATTCTGCTGGGTGTGCAAGAAAAGCCGCGCGGCCAGTTCACTGCGCTAGGTTTGGCCGATGTTGAGCGGGTGCGCAAAGCACTGTGGGACAACCTGCATAACCGCAAGCAGGTGAGCAGCAATCTGCTGACCGAGCAGGATGTGAGTCCTGTCGAGATCGACGGCAAAACCGTGCTCCGTATCAAGGTGCCGCGTGCGGCGCGGCAGGTGAAGCCGGTGCATCTGGGCAGCAACCCGTTTGGCGGCACCTATCTGCGTCGCTATGAAGGCGATTACCAGGCCGACGATGAAACCGTGCGCCGCCTGATGGCGGAGCGGGTGGAGGATTCGCGCGATGAGCGTGTGCTGAAGGGCTATGACTTCAGCGATCTGGATATGGACACCGTGGCGGCCTATCGCAACCGTTTTGCAGCGGTGAAGCCGGGCCATGTGTGGAGCGATCTGCCCTTACCGGCGTTTCTGGAACGCATCGGCGCCTTTGGCAAGAACCGCGAGGAAGGTGTCACCGGTTTGCGGCTGGCGGGCTTGCTGATGTTTGGCCGCGCTGAGGTCATCCGCGATGCCTTGCCGCACTACATGGTGGATTATCAGGAGCGACCCGAACCCAAGGCCGAAAAGCGCTGGATCGACAGACTGGTGCCCGATGGTAGTTGGTCGGGGAATGTGTATGACTTCTTCCGCAAGGTCTACCAGAAGCTAACTGCCGATTTGAAAGTGCCTTTTCAATTGCAGGAAGGTCAGCGGGTCGATGATACGCCGGTGCATGAAGCTTTGCGCGAGGCGCTGGCTAATACGCTGATTCATGCCGACTTTTCTGGTCGCGTATCGGTGCTGGTGGTGAAGCGGCCCGATATGTTTGGCTTTCGCAATCCCGGCTTGATGCGCGTGCCACCAGCATTGGCCGTGCAAGGTGGCAATAGTGATTGCCGCAATCGCCGTTTGCAAACCATGTTTCAGTTGGTGGGCTACGGTGACCATGCCGGTTCGGGTTTGCCCAAGATTTATCATAACTGGGCGGGACAGCATTGGCGCCGCCCCGTGTTGTATGAACTCCGCGAACCCGAGCAAACATTGATGGAGTTGCGCATGAGCAGCCTGCTGCCCGCACAGGCTGTGGCCGAACTGGAAGCGCATCTGGGAACGAAATTCGCCAGCCTGTCGCCGCTTGAGCATCTGGCGCTGGTAACAGCCGCGACCGAAGGCATGGTTAACCATGGGCGCCTGCGCGAAATTGCCACTGATCATCCTTCCGACATCACCAAGATGCTAACCCGGCTTGTGAAAGATGGGCTGTTGATTTCGGACGGCGTGGGCCGGGGCATGGTGTATTTCTTGCCTTGGCAGGACCGGCGAGCCGTAACCTTGTTTGAGGACGATGGCACGTCTTCTTTAACCCCGGAGCTAGCCGCCTTAACCCCGGAGCTAAGCGCCTTAACCCCGGAGCTAGCCGCCTTAACCCCGGAGCTTGAGAATTTGCCACCCGACACTGCCGCACAGGTGGTTTCTGACGTGAGCCAGTTGAGTGAAGCTGAAATAGACCTGCTTCGGCAACGGGCAGCGCCCGTCAGCGAACGGTTGAGAGCCAGCCCGGAGTTGGTGCGGCATACGGTTCTGGCTTTGTGCGCCGGGCGTTACCTTGGCTTGCGAGTCTTGGCCGACCTGCTGAAGCGACGTGATCGCGATGGCAAAGATTTGCGGACCCGCATTCTGAGCCCCTTGGTGGCTGAAGGCGCATTGCTGCGGGCTTATCCCAAAGCCAATGACCCACGGCAGGCGTACATCACCAGCCCCACAACCGAAAAAGAGCAATAACGATGAACACATCCTCCCTCGTCCAGAAAGTCTGGAATTTCTGCCACACCCTGCGCGATGACGGCGTGGGCTATGGTGATTACCTGGAGCAGCTCACCTATTTGCTGTTCCTCAAGCTGGCGCACGAATACGCGCAAGAGCCGTACAACCGTGACACCCACATTCCCAAGGGCTACGACTGGGCCAGCCTCACGTCCAAGGTGGGCGAGCCGCTGGAATCGCACTATCTGGCAGTGTTGCACAAACTGGGGCAAGAGCCGGGCATGTTGGGCGCCATCTTCTTCAAGGCGCAGAACAAGATTCAAGACCCGGCCAAGCTCTCGCGCCTGGTGCAATTGATTGATGCCGAAAACTGGATCAGCCTCCATGCCGATACCAAGGGCGACTTGTACGAAGGACTCCTGAAAAAGAACGCGGAAGACACCAAGAGCGGCGCTGGCCAGTACTTCACGCCGCGTGCCCTGATCGAAGCCATGGTGGCGTGTGTGCGGCCCGAGCCAATGAAATCCATCGCCGACCCGGCCTGTGGCACCGGTGGTTTCTTTCTGGGTGCCTATAACTGGCTGACGCGGCCGGGTGCGAAGCTGAACAAGGCGCAAAAAGAGTTCCTGCGCGACAAGACCTTCCACGGCAATGAGATCGTACCGAATACGCGCCGCATGTGCTTGATGAACCTGTTCTTGCACAGCATTGGCGAACTGGATGGAGAACCTTTGGTGGAGCGTTCGGATGCGTTGATTACCGAACCCAGGCGGAAGGTGGATTACGTGCTGGCCAATCCGCCCTTCGGCAAGAAAAGCAGCATGACATTCACCAATGAGGAAGGTGATGAAGACAAAGACGCGCTAACCTACGAACGGCAGGACTTCTGGGAAACCACGGTCAATAAACAGCTCAACTTCTTGCAACACATCGTCAGCATGTTGAAATCGGATGGCAAAGCCGCCGTGGTGTTGCCGGACAATGTGCTGTTCGAGGGCGGTGCGGGCGAAAAAATTCGTAAGAAGCTGCTTGAGAACTGCGATGTACACACCGTGCTGCGCCTACCGACAGGCATTTTTTACGCGCAAGGCGTAAAGGCGAACGTGGTGTTCTTTGACGCAAAACCCAAAGACGGCCAGATCCACACCAAAGGCGTGTGGTTCTATGATCTGCGCACCAACAAGCATTTCACGCTGAAGACACGCACGCTGAAACTGGACGACTTGCAGGAGTTCATCACCTGCTACAACCCGGACAATCGGCACGAGCGCACTGAATCCGAACGTTTCAAATATTTCAGTTATGACGAGCTGGTGGAGCGCGACAAGGCCAGCCTGGACATTTTCTGGCTGAAGGACGACAGCCTGGAAAACCTCGATGACCTGCCGCCCCCCGATGTGTTGCAGCAGGAGATCATTGAGCATCTTGAAGCGGCTTTGGTGTCGTTTAGAGATGTGGCGGTTGGCTTGCAGCGGTAGGTCGGGGTATTAATATTGCGCAACGCTCCGCAACTTTGAAGACCTGTGGAATGATGAGTAACGACAAAAAGTGAATCCGCAACCGTACTGCCGAGCGCCTGATCTTTACAGGTTAGGCAGGTGGAGCAGAGCATTGAAGCGCGCATTGAAACCGAAATCGTCTGCTTGACGCAGAAGTTGATGGCCGAGCCCTTCGCTGTGGATGCCTGATCGAAGAATACCTTTGCTAGTGGGGGAGTTGAGCGAGGAATCAGTTATCGAGAAATTCCGGAATACTGCCGCCATTCTCACATATCTTCGGGCGTGTTAATGTTTTTAAACGCTTGTGGCTGATCTGAAAAATCAGCCACAGCGAGACGGTGGCTCGTCATCCAGCGTTCAGTTTTATTATGTCCGCGGTGAATGGATTGCAGGATATCTTCAGCAAGATCGCGCTGCAACAAGGCAACTACAGGCTGCATGCGCGTGCCATCATGCGCTACCGCAACTTCGGCGTGCGTTTGTGTGAGCGCAGTCGCTAGACGTGCGGCGAGGTCATGGGGTAAGTACGGTGAGTCGCAGGGCACTACCAACACATAATCGGTTTTTGCCGCGAGTAACGCGCTGGCGATGCCTGCCAGCGGCCCGGCCTGGTCGGGTGCAGTGTCTGGAATGACGGGGTAGCCAAAGGCGCTGTACTGGTCAAGATTACGGTTGGCATTAATAATGAGGGTGCCGACCTGCGGCGTGATAATGTCAATCACATAAGTGATCAGTGGCTTGCCGTGTAATGCGATTAAGCCTTTGTCGGCACCGCCCATGCGGCGCGCCTGGCCACCTGCGAGAATAGCGCCGGTAATGTTTTCGCGGGCGATCATTAGGCAAGGAGTTCATTAAACGGAATAAAGCTGACCATTTGGCCGCGTTGCACTGTGGTGCCTTCTGCAATACAGATCAGGCCATGTGCCCAGCTCACGGAAGTCAGCGCAGCAGAACTTTGATTGGGGTAAATCACCGCACGGGTGACGCCATCGGCGCCCGTGTGCAAGCGTGCGCGCAGGTATTCGCGGCGGTTACCACTCTGCAGCCAGTCAAAGTCGGCGTGTACCAGAACAGATTGCGGTAAGGTTTGCACCATTCCCTGACGGCGCAGAATGAACGGGCGTGCAAACAGGCAGAAGGTGGCGAACACTGACACGGGGTTACCGGGCAGTCCAAAGAAAGGCGTTGTGCCAACGCTACCAAAGGCCAGTGGCTTACCCGGTTTCATGGCAATGCGCCACATGTCGATCTGTCCCAGTGTTGCCACAGCGGCCTTGACGTGGTCTTCATCGCCCACTGAAACGCCACCGCTGGTAATGATGAGGTCACTTTGCTGTGCGGCAGCCGCCAATACCGTGCGAGTGGCGGCAAGGTTATCAGGCACGATGCCGAAATCAATTACTTCACAGTGCAACGCCTGTAGCAGACCGGTTAAGGTGTAGCGGTTGGCGTTATAGATTTTCCCCGGCATCAGGTCGGTGCCGGGTGCTGTCAGTTCATCGCCAGTACAGAAAATGGCGACACGTAAGGGGCGATATACCGGTAAACGTGCAAGCCCAATAGATGCCGCAAGTCCCAAATCCTGTGGACGTAGTTTTATGCCTGCATCAATAATGGTAACGCCTGATTTAACGTCTTCACCGCGTGCGCGGATATTTTGTCCGGCGTGCAGTGGGGGTGAGATGATCACAGTATCATCTTCCACGCGGCAATGTTCCTGCATCACCACGCAATCCGCGCCAAGGGGTATCGGTGCGCCGGTAAAGATACGTGCGGCGGTGCCGGGGATCAGCGGCTGGCTGGTTTGTCCGGCGGCAATGCGCCGCGAAACACGCAGTCGCGTCTCGCCGTCAGTAGCAATATTCCCGCTGGCAAGTGCATCGCCATCCATGGCGCTGTTGTCAGCGGGAGGTACATTAAGGGTGGATATTTGTGGCTGCGCCAAGACCCGGCCCAGCGCACGGGGGAGATCAAGGTTTTCAATCTCATCGAGGGGTACGGCTTTTCTTAATATAAGCGCCAGGGCATCATCTACGGTCATGAGTCTCTGGGCAGGGGTTGCTTGCGAATCTGGATAACAGGAATCTTTGGCCAACGTACTATCCCTTCTTGAGTCGTGGCATCAGCTCAACAAAATTGCAAGGCCCATGGCGGCTGTCAAGCTGATATTTTAAAATGTGATTCCAGGCGGTGTGGCATGCGTTGGTTGATCCCGGTATGCAGAATATGAAAGTACCATTAGCCATCCCGCCCAACGCGCGTGATTGCAAGGCCGAGGTCTGCACTTCCTGGTAAGACACGCTGCGGAACATCTCGCCAAAGCCGGTTATTTCTTTATCCAGCAACGGTAAAATCGCCTCGGGGGTTACATCGCGCCAGGTCATGCCGGTGCCCCCTGTAATCAATACCACGTCAACTGCAGGTGCGGCGATCCAGCGTGATACCACGGCACGAATTTGATAAATATCATCCGTGCTAATGATTTTTTCGGCCAAATGATGCCCGGCACCCGTCAGAGATTCTGCTAAGGCTTTTCCTGAGGTATCGGTTTCTTCAGTGCGTGTGTCGGAAACGGTTAACACGGCAATCTTAACGGGGATAAATTCTTGGTTTTTTTTGGGTTTGGGCATAAATGCAGGTTCCAGTAATAGCTCGTGCCATTATACGTCCTTTTATCCTAAAACCAGTAAGTAGATCGCCGTATGCCGTCCATAGCTTCAGGGTCATGGTTATGGTGCGGAGTAGGAAAAATGCGCACCGTAAGAGATCATAGCTAGGGGATTGTCACCAAAAAGGTGCATTACGGAGACGTCGCCTCTATCACTTCGGCACCTTTTATTATTTTAACTACCTGAATTAAGTAAACAAAAAAAACACATTCTAGAGTGGCATGCTCTTTGCTTTGTTAGTGGGGCAGTGGGAGAGGTTTCATGTGATTACAAGTTGAATCGAGGCGGTAATGAAGCTGCGTATCATGTTAGTCGATGCCGACCCGCAGCGCATGGACTTACTGATGAATACATTACAGGACGCAGGGCATTGGGTTGCCATGTGCGGTGATGAAACCGGAAATCTTTGTGAGCACGTACGTGAAATTCGGCCCGATGTAATAATTATAGGCACAGATTCACCGACGCGGGATACCTTGGAGCATTTGTGTGTCATTGACCGTGATGAACCCCGTCCGGTGGTGATGTTTACTCATGATAATGACACGCAAAAGATGCGTGCTGCGCTCCGGGCGGGTGTGAGTGCCTATATTGTTGATGGCCTGAAGAGTTCACGTGTTCAATCCATCATTGATGTTGCGATCGCGCGTTTTGAAGAGTATCAAACCCTTAAGCATGAGTTGGAGAAAGCAACGGCTACGCTTGCCGAACGCAAACAAATCGAGCGCGCCAAGGGCGTTGTGATGAAGCAGCGTGGCTGCAGTGAAGAGGAGGCCTACCAGCGTATGCGCAAAATGGCCATGAACAGCAATAAAAAATTGGCTGAGATTGCGGATAATATTAATACCGCAGCCGATATTTTTTCATAATTGATTTTAAGTAAAGATTCCCAATGGTGGGGATCATATTGGATTAATACAGTAAACCAACGGCGGTTTACTTCTGGACAAAGGCGTCCATTTGCAGGGGATACATTCCTATTGCAAATGGACGCCTTTTTTTTGCACTTATGAATAAGCGGAGAGTATGGGCATGAGCGATGATAAAAAAGTGAAGGGTAAAGAAAACCATACTGTTGATGTGGGGCTATCAAACGATATTTCACGCCGGGATTTTATCAAGGCCAGTGGCATGGCGTTAGGAGGATTGGCAATGATGGGCATGATTCCGCCAGGGATACAGAGTGCGGCATGGGCGGCGGGCTCGGACGCACCGGAAAAAACGGATATCAAAATTGGATTTATTCCCCTGACAGATTGCGCCAGTGTGGTGATGGCGGGCGAACTGGGGTTATTTAAGAAGTATGGCCTGAATGTCACGGTAACGAAAGAAGCAAGCTGGGCCGCTGTGCGTGACAAGCTGGTGAATGGTGAGCTGGATGCGGCGCATGTGCTGTATGGTTTGCTATACGGTGTGCAGATGGGTATCAGTGGCCCGCAAAAAGACATGGCGGTATTAATGAACCTGAATCAGAACGGCCAGGCTATTACTTTATCCAACCAGTCCAGAAATAAAGGCGTTACCGATGGCCCTTCTTTGAAGAAACTCATCGATAAAATTGAAGGCGAGAAACGTGAATATACGTTTGCGCAAACATTTCCCACGGGAACGCACGCCATGTGGCTGTATTACTGGCTTGCAAGTTATGGCATCAACCCACTGACGGATGTTAAAACCATTACTGTTCCACCACCGCAAATGGTAGCAAATATGCGCGTGGGAAATATGGATGGCTATTGTGTGGGTGAGCCTTGGAATGCACGCGCCATTTATGACAAGATCGGATTTACCGCCGCGACTACCCAGGAAATATGGAAAGATCATCCGGAAAAAGTATTGGGCACTACCGCGGAGTTCACGCAAAAATATCCTAATGCCACACGCGCCATGATTATGGCCGTGCTCGAGGCTTCGAAATATATTGATACCTTGTCGAACCGTCCGGGAGTGGCAAAAATCATTTCAAGTAAATCCTATGTGAACGCGCCAGAAGACGTGATAGAAGGCCGATTCCTTGGAGATTACGACAATGGCATAGGCAAGAAATGGAAAGACCCGGATTTCATGAAATTCTATAACGACGGCACGGTGAACTTCCCTTATTTGTCGGATGGCATGTGGTTCATGACGCAGCACAAGCGCTGGAAGTTGCTTAAGGATGATCCTGATTACCTTGGCGTGGCGCAGAAAGTTAATAAAATTGAATTGTACAAGCAGGCCGCAGAACAAGTGAAAGTACCAGTGCCAAAAGACCCCATGCGTGTCAGCAAGATGATTGATGGTGTGGTATGGGACGGGAAAGATCCTAAAAAATATGCTAACAGCTTCAAGATAAAAGTTTAAGGAGGTGTCGTATGGCTGTCATTAGCATTAATCGAAAAGTCAAAGATGATATTTCTCCATCAGTAATCAAGGTTGAAAATAATGTGATGAATATTGACGTGGGTAAATCAGAGGATAAAAAGGCTGAAATACCTAATAAAAAAATCATTTTGTTGAGTAAATCAGCTAGGGAATTTCTGTTTAAAAAAACATTTCCACCTCTGCTGGGAGTGGCATTATTTATTGTTGGGTGGGCACTTTTGGCACAACAAAGTGAAAATCTGCCAGGGCCAGAAAAGACCTGGAATTCGGCGGTGGAGTTATTCAGTGATCCTTTTTATGACAATGGACCTAACGATAAAGGCATCGGCTGGAATCTTCTGAATTCATTACAGCGTGTGGGTATTGGTTTTGGGTTGGCAGCACTGATTGGTATTCCAGTAGGATTTATGATTGGTCGTTTCGCCTTCTTCAATGGAATGACATCCCCTATCATCAGTTTATTGCGTCCGGTGTCGCCACTCGCATGGTTGCCGATTGGCTTGCTGGTATTTCAGGACTCGCAACCCGCAGCTATCTGGGTAATTTTTATTTCCAGCATCTGGCCGATGATGATAAACACTGCCGTAGGCGTTACAAAAATTCCACAGGATTATATGAATGTTGCGCGCGTTTTGAAATTATCGGAGTGGAAAATATTTACCAGAATTTTATTCCCGGCAGTGCTGCCTTACATGATGACCGGTGTCAGGTTATCAATTGGTGTGGCCTGGTTAGTGATCGTAGCTGCAGAAATGCTTACCGGTGGCGTGGGTATCGGATTTTGGGTATGGGATGAATGGAATAACCTCAATGTAGAGCACATTATCATTGCTATATTTATTATAGGAATTGTTGGGCTGCTACTTGAGAAATTTCTAATGCTAATTGCAAAAAGATTTGAATATTGAGTCCTGGCTTACTGTGGGAGATGTGTCATGAGTAAATATGTACATGTAGAAAATGTGAAGGTTGTTTTTGAAACAAAGAATGGAAGTTTTACCGCTATCACGGATATTGATTTGTCTGTGCAGCAAGGCGAATTTATTTCCATCATCGGCCACTCCGGTTGTGGTAAATCTACCTTGCTTAACCTGGTGGCGGGATTGATTGAACCTACGGAAGGGGCATTATTTTGCTCTGGAAGAGAGATTGATGGCCCTGGTCCTGAACGTGCTGTGGTATTTCAGAATCATTCGTTGTTGCCATGGTTGACGTGTTTCGGCAATGTGTATTTGGCAGTCGAGCGTGTTTTTAGTCGCAAGGAAGATAAAGCCAGTTTAAAGAAACGCACAAATGATGCGCTGGAGTTGGTGGGGCTAAGTCATGCCACACATAAACTTCCGCATGAAATTTCGGGGGGAATGAAGCAGCGAGTGGGAATTGCCCGTGCGCTTTCCATGCAGCCAAAAGTGTTATTGCTGGATGAACCTTTTGGTGCTCTGGATGCCTTGACACGCGCCAATTTACAAGATGAGCTTATGCGTATTGTGGCGGCTTCTGGAACAACATCAATCATGGTGACGCATGATGTGGATGAAGCTGTGCTGTTATCTGATCGTATTGTGATGATGACCAATGGGCCTTCAGCCACTATTGGGGAAATATTGAATGTCAATTTACCACGTCCGCGTAATCGTCTGGCATTGGTTGAAAATACTGAATATACCCATTTGCGCAGTGAAGTCCTGAAATTCTTATATGAACGCCAGGCCAAGAAAGCTGCATAAAAAACTTATTAAGTTACCATAACATTTACGGGAGCAGAAAATGAAAAAATTGTTTAAAAACGGGGTTGCCAGCGCTATTTATTGTGGGGTGGGCGTTGCGTCACTGATGTTGGTTCCAATGCCGCCTTCCTATGCGGCCGATACCGTGGTTGAAGCGTTAAGTGGCGGTAAAGCATCGGGCCAATTCCGTTACCGGTATGAGTGGGTTGATGATCAAGCCAAAACAAAGGACGCGCATGCCTCAACCCTGCGTACGCGCCTTGGTTATATGACGGGTGATTACCTGAACATCTCCGCTTTTCTGCAGTTCGAAGATGTGCAAGTGGTGGGCGCCAATGATCTTTACAATAGTACGATCAATGGCCGTACTGAGTATCCGGTGGTTGCGGATCCTGAAGGAACTGAAATTAATCAGGCCTTTTTGATGTACAAAGGTGTGCCAGGCACTGTATTCAAATATGGCCGTCAGGCAATCAATCTGGATAACCAGCGTTTTATTGGTACTGTGGAGTGGCGGCAAAATTCCCAAATGTATGATGCATTCACGGTGACGAATACCTCTTTGCCTGACACTACTTTTTTTTATGGGCATGTGAGTGGGGTCAATCGTATCTTTGGCCCCAAAAGCCCGCAAGGCGATCTGGATATGGCGGGTGAACTGTTGAATGTCGCCTATAAAGGATGGGCCGTGGGCAGCTTGGTGGGGTATGGTTATTTTTTTGATTATATGCCGGGCCAGCCCATCTCCAATACTTTATCCAACCAGACCGTCGGATTACGTTTCGATGGTGGTTATAAACCCGCATCCATGGCTCCGCGGTTTTTGTATACCGCGGAATTCGCCAAGCAGAGTGATTACGCGGACGGCGCTACTACGGTGGATGGTGATTATGTCAACCTGATGTTTGGCGTTGATGTAAGCGGCATCCAGGTTAAGCTCAATTACGAGGTTTTGAGTGGCGATGGCGTCTATGGTTTCGCTACCCCTTTCGCAACCTTGCATGCTTTTAACGGTTGGGCGGATAAATTTCTCGCTACTCCCCGGGATGGCATCAAAGATATTTTCCTGAGCGCGAGCACTATAGTGCTGGAGGGCATCAATCTTTCAGGTGCTTACCATTTGTATTCCTCTGATAATTTAGGGTATGACTATGGTTCCGAATTGAATCTCCAAGCAGCAAAGAAAATCAACAAGTCATTGGTTGTCACTGCCAAATACGCCGCTTATAGCGCTGACACTAACGCCAATAATGTCGCGCGTAATGCCACGGGCGCCGCGAAAGACCTGGATAAATTCTGGTTAATGTTGGATGTGCAATTCTAATTTATTTTGGTCAGGTGGGCAGGGAAGCCCAAGTGCAGGGGGCGCATACGACCGCCACGGCCGCGCTCTCTGGCATTCTGCCCTTGCGGAAGGAAGTAACGCGGTTGCCAGGATGCGCAATATCCCCATTTTAAGGGGATACAGGCGCGGAGTGGACTGGTACATCACCGCTTGGTTTTGGGCCAAATGAGGGCAAAGATTGTTTTTTAAGATCAAAATGGTGCAAGTTAAGAGATAGAGGCTCTCATTAAATACGAAAAAAATAAATCTTCGATATATACATCAATAGCTAATGTTACAATTTATTTTTTGGCATAAAACTTGCTTTGCCTGGAGTGGACGCACTTTTTTCGCCGTGGGTTTCGATACGAATTGCGCGGTTATAACCCACAGGGGCAAGCATGAATTTTCAGGATTT
>JAGVME010000052.1 GCA_020053945.1 Gammaproteobacteria bacterium | reverse complement strand
TCCGCCGCGCGGCTCGAATTGACCTCCGCTATCACCGCTTCCACCAATACTTGTGCGCGCCGCACGTCGAGCTGGCTGATCACTATCTGCAGGGAACGGAACACATCGGGTGGCGCCGTCACCACCAGGGCATTGAGGCTTTCATCCGCCTGGATATTGATGCCGCTGCCGGGCGGCCCGCCACCTGTAGCGCCGCCGGGCGCCGCGCCACCCGCCACTTTACCCTTGTCTTGCACCTGGCTCGCTACTCCCGTTAACACCGGCACCAGATCCTTGGCCTTGGCGTAGTGCAAATAAATGACGCGGATATTGCCGCTGTTCTCCAGCGGCGTATCCAGATGCGACACCAGGGCACGCATCCGCAACCGCCCCGACTTGCCGCCGCCCATCAGGATGCTGTTGGTGCGCTCATCGGGGATCAGCACTGGCCGGTCGGTGATCCCGACAGCGGCGCTGGGGTCGCTCTTGCGGGCTTCCTGATCCAGTGACGTGAGTACGCGTGTCACCTCTGTGGCGGCGGCGTGCTTGAGCGGCATGACCTCCACCTCTGTTTCATTGCCAGGCTGGTCGATATCCTGGATGATCTTGGCCAGGCGCTCCACATTGGCTGCCCGATCGGAGACAATCAGCGCGTTCGTACCCGGATACGCCACCATGTGCGCCTGCTGCGGCGCGAGGGGGCGCAACACCGGCACCAGTTGCGCGGCAGAGACGTTGTTGACGTGGATCACGCGCGTGACATATTCATCCCCCCTGCCGGGCCGGTCGTTATTGGCCAGTGGCGTGCTGACCTGCTTGGCGTTCACGTCGGGGATGATCTTGATGACCTTGCCCATCGGCACAGCGGCAAAGCCGTTTACCTCAAGCAGCGACAGAAAGACCTGGTAGATCTCATCCTTGTTCATGGGCTTGGCCGAGATCACCGTGACCTTGGCCTTGACACGCGGATCGACTATGAAATTTTTGCCGGTCACGTCGGAGACCGTGGCGATCACCGCGCCGATATCGGCGTCTTTCAGGTTAAGCGTCACATCCTGGGCATGCACCTGGAAAGGCAGCAGCAGCGCGGCCATCAACATCGGCACTGCAAAAAAAATTCTGGGTATATCGCGCAACCTCCTCACTCCATTCCCCTTAATTTTGCTTTTCATCTTTAGATTAATTCATCCGTAACACAAAAGAACGCGGCGCCCCGTTGCGCACTGTATCAACCCGCACTTCCCCCTCGGTTTTCAGGCTATTCAACACCTGCATCCCCTTGGCAGGATTGTCGAGGCTCATGCCATTGACGGAGGTCACAATATCATTGGGTTCCATGCCAAAACGTGCGAGAAAACCTGGGTCTTCATTTGGCATAAAACGATAGCCTATAAATTTGCCGCCTTCACTGACCGGCATCGGACGGACTCGCTCCATCAGACTTTGCGGATTGCTCATCGCAGCATCACGAAACTCCTGCATCGCGGCGTCGGAATTTGGCATGGACATCGCAGCACCTGGCGCGCCTTCCCCGCTTGTTTCATCCTTGGGCAACAACAGGGTTTCATAACGGCCATCGCGCAACAGTATAACCTTATCGGCATGAATCTCCTTCAATGCCGCCCCGCCCGGCAGAGGTGTGTCGATCGCATAGAACTGCTCATTGCCACTGGAATCGGCGATAATCGCCCGCGCGTTTTTTTTGTCGCGCGAGGCAATCACCCCGCGCAGGCTCAAGGCAAGACTGGTCTGCGGCGCTGTTTCTGCGGCTGCGCCTACATTAATCACCTGCACCTCGCCAAACAAATGCCACTGCGCCATCTCCTGGGGCGAGGGCTTGCGCACCGCCATTGGCGCAGCCGTAGCGCCGCGCTGATCAACGGCTTGGATAAGCGGAGGCGGCGCAGCGTTCTCGGGCGGCGCCGGCAACATCATCCACGTCAACCTGGCCAGACTATACGCTATCGAGCACAACAGAATAACCATAAGCAGGAGAACCGCGCGCCTGGTCACGGATGGCTGCAGTAGCCGCAGTGCAAAATTGCGCCAAACTACGGACGACATCAAGCCTGTGCCGCTTGCCAGCCCGTTACCCAACGCCATGGCCTTGATCATCCGAACACATTACCCACGATTCATCACGGCGTCATCACTTTCCAAAGAACAAATACAATACGCCCAAAAACACCGGCTGGTGCAGCATATAAACCGGCAGGCTATGCCGCCCGCCAAAGGCCAGCAGGCGCGCCACCGGATGCCTGCCTGTCCAGCGCGCAAAGGCGGGCACATTTTCCCTTTGATAAATCAGTTTACCGAGAAACATCCCGATCAACACCACGCCAAACCACGGCAGCAATGGCACATAATCTTCAGTCACTGGCTTGTGCGTCATCATCCCCAGCCATTGCCAGGCGGGAAGATCAAACCAGGGATGCTGAAACTGCAATCCCGCGACGATCACTCCCCCACCCACTATCAAATTAAGCCAGAACAACCGCCAGAACAACAGGCCCAGCACGCTGGCAACGGCGATAAAGTGCAGGATACCAAAGAAAATCATGCTATTGGGGAACATTGCATAACTTCCCGCGCTCACCAGACCAGCGCAACCCGCCACCAGCAACAGGCGCCGCCCAAAGGCACGCGGATTCACGCCGCGCGCCGTAGCCAAGTGCAGACTCACGCCCATCACCCCAAGAAATAAACTCACGATAATAGCGCGAAACCCCAGCCAAAAGGGATCATGATTGAAGTCAGCGCTGACCACACCGTAGTAATGCAGGTCAAACGTAAAATGATACGCAAACATCATCACAATAGCCGTTCCGCGCAACACATCGACAAATGAACGGCGTGTTAACCGGGTAGGCAGGGTGTTCTGCCCGCACATATTATCAGCGATTTTGACAGACTTATATTGATCGGCCACTTGACACCTTATACACAATGCCGCTAGAGGACACCCTCACGTTCTTTATTGCTCGCGCCCTAAAACCGTCACAGTCCCAAAGCAACATATAACATATTGTTTTTGTTTGATTTGCTAGGACTGGGGCATTTTCCGTGCAAATCAAGAACAATCCCGCTGCCATGCGGCCTGGCGGCGCTTTACCCCAAGCCGTCCACAAAGTTATCCACAGGTTTTGTGGATAATGACAAATTTATTACGGCAGCAATAAGTTAACGCTTTTTATTAGATTGGCCATCAAGTATGGTCCAGCCGGATTTAGAGAATGGTGGCGAAAAAGTAGTGGGTGCAGGATGGGTTTACCAAAAGGGTGGAAGAGCGTTTCTTGCGCAACCCATCAAGCGCCGTGCAGCGGCGACGCAACTATTTTTTAATGGGTACGCCCTTCGGGCTTGCCCCTACTTCCAGCGCAATATAACCCAGCCAGGGATGGCCATATTGGGATTCAGATCGTTGCGCCGTGTTTCCAGGTTGCCGTCGCCGTCGGTATCGACCAG
>JAGVME010000115.1 GCA_020053945.1 Gammaproteobacteria bacterium | reverse complement strand
GCGCCCCGCTTCAGCGGGCAGGTTATTCCGTGCAAAACCGGCAATAGGGATTGGTGGGCGAACCGATTTTTGGCGAATCCACCGGTGGAGTTTGCGGAATGGCCTCAGATTTTTCCTCCACTTTTTTTTCCTCCACTTTTGGCGTGGATTCATCGGCGATTGTTGGCTTGGCTTCCTCGGCCGGGGGCACAGGCTTTATCAGCGGTTCGGGATACGGCTCCTTACCCCCCAGCTCCTTATAACGACGCTGGAGCGCTTTTGAATCCGGGGCGTGCTGCAACCCCGTGCTGGCCCATTGCAGCGCTTCCTTTTTATTTCCTAATTCAACAAAGGTGTCCGATATGAGGCGGTAACCCGCTTCCAGGCCAGGGTTCAAGTCGAGCGCGGCTTGGATCATCGCGATACCCTGTGGTTTGTTGCCCGCCAACATCATGACCTTACCCTTGTCCAACATCCATTGGCCCCGCATGACATAGCCTTCGCTGGTGTGATCAAGCATATAGTCAATATTGCCAATGGCTTGCTTCAGCGCATCCCTTTTGGTCGCCGCATCCCTGCTCCGGTAGTAGCGATTAATGAAATTCAAGGCATAACAATAATGATGCATGTGGTTCCAGCCTTCGCCAAATTGCGCAGCCCCCTGTGCCCAGCCTGCCGGATCATTCTCATTAATGCGCGGCGTGCAATAGGGAGGAAGGGTTTGTAATTCCTGCGCATCGGGCGCAAATCCTGCAAATACTTCACAAGCAAAAAATCCGAGTCCCAGCCCAAGGAGAATCCGTTTGTTCATATTTCACTCCTATTGTCCATGAATCCCTATGCTTATCCAGACAACGCCAACGGAAACTGTTAGCACAGAATTATCGGCTCTTTAATGGCGTGGTGGGCCGGAACATGGAGAATAATACTTTTGCCAAGAGACTTACATGGCGCCACCCAAAATTACCGCGTAACGACAGGAGAAATTCCTGCCACGCAAAACGATTTCCTGCCCTATGGGAAAAATACGCCTTGTCAAAACGTGACTTGGCCAACGCACGCCTAACCTTGTCAGCCAGGCGCGGCTGTTCAGTCACTTCTGGTAATGCAGCCAATTGTAGCCTGATACGGATGGCTGCATCCAGGAGCTTTTCCTGCGCCTCACTGCGGGTAAAAAAGCTTTGGCCATCGCAGCGCTGCCGATACAGGGGGGTGAGCAGGAGCGAACATCGACAGCGTAGGGCCAAACGGAAATACCACTCAATATCGCCAAACGAACCCGGTTGGTACAGCCCGACGCGTTGCAGTGCAGGCCTGCGGATAGCCGCCCGCTGAAAGGCCAGCGGCAATCCTTCGAGCAGGCCTTCGAAAAGGTTCTGGCCCAGCGGCAACACCTCCGCCGGGCAGGCCACTTCCGGCACCCTGCCTCTCGTGGCACTAGTGCTTCCGTGCACGTCGGCCGCTTCCGGCGTCCTGCCTCTCACGGCACTAGTGCTTCCGTGCACGTCGCAGGGGTGCACGGAAGCGGCCTGCGTGTGTCCAGATACCTCCATCCTCGCCAACACGGCATTCAAGGCTTGCGCCTGATTTTGACGCATACCGTTTCCCGCAGCCCCGAACGGCTCAATGTTGATGAATAGACATTCGAGATCCGGGTTTTGCTGGAATTGCTGGGCGATCACTTCCAGCGCGTTTTCGGTCAGCAAATCATCGTCGTCAAGAAAGGTCACGATATCGCCCCCTGCCACTTCGATACCACGGTTTCTGGCATTGGAGGGTCCCTGGGCCAACTCGTTTCTGAGCCATTTCACAGGGTGGTCGATGCCGTCATCGCGCTCCTGGTATGCGGGGGGGACACTACCATCGTCGACAACAATCAATTCCCAGTCCGGCCAGGTTTGGTTCTGCACGCTCGCTATGGCCTCCCGCAGCAAATCGGCGCGGTTATGTGTCGGCAGCACTACAGATATACGCATGTCAGCCCAACTCCCTTTGCAGCAGAGATGTCTTTTCAGCGACCCGTTCCCAACTGAATTCCCGGCCAACTCGCTGATATCCCGCAAGCCCAAAACTCTCAGCCAAGGCCGGATCCTTAAGTACCCTGGTTATGGAATCGACCACGGCCTCCAATCGCTCAGCATCGACCCGGTATCCCGTGACGCCCTCCACCACAGCAGCGCCTGTGCCACCGGCAGCGCCCGCGATAACCGGTTTTCCGCAGGCGGATGCCTCGATGAACACCATGCCGAAGCCCTCATTATCACCATTGATCTCGCGGTTGGGCATGGCAAACACGTCACAGGCGTTCATCCATCTTGGCAAGTCTTCAGTGGCCACTCTACCCAACCTATGGACAACACCTTGCAAATTATGTTCTTGTATCAGTCCATCCAGATAATCCTCATCCTCACCAATGCCTGCCATCACATAATGCACAGGCACATTTTCCGTCCGCAATTGGGCGATAGCGCGTATGACCTGGTCGAATCCTTTGCGGCGTGACAGCCGTCCCACGGAAAATACCAGTTTGTCATTGGGCGCGATCCCCAGGCTTTGACGTAAACCGGATACGTCCAAGCCAGGACGGAACACGGATACATCCACGCCGGGATAGATGATACTTATGTGCCCCGGATCGATGCCCATACCCAGCAATGTGTCACGGGTGTGCTCACTGTTGGCGACGATGTGGTTGGCGTGGCGCAGGGCGAAGCACATGGCTTTGTACTTGCCGCCGCGACCCCAGGTGGTAAGTTC
This sequence comes from Gammaproteobacteria bacterium, assembly GCA_020053945.1. Taxonomy (GTDB): domain Bacteria; phylum Pseudomonadota; class Gammaproteobacteria; family Ga007554. Next base: position 11,912 of record JAGVME010000115.1, on the reverse strand, counting down.
CTCGCCGTGGGCGTAAATGACCACAGGCTTGAAGGTCAAACGCGCTACCGCCCAGGCCACCAGCCCTTCGGGCAGGGCGCGAAAGGCGTGAATGGCGTCAAAGTGATGTGTCAACACCAGCCTCATGGATATGAAAAAAAACCGCACATACATGGCCAGCGATTCGGGCTTGAGCCAAGGTACGCGACACAGGTCAATCCGGTGAATGCTGTTGGGATGAACTGAATCAATTTCGGCCGCGGCCGACGCATCATCGGGCACATCAGCAGTGACGATGTGGATTTCCTTGCCCCCAATGCGTTTGTACACTTCGGCCGCCCATACGGCAGTGCCACCCTTGGTCGGCAGAAAGAGTTCGGTGAGGACGAGCAGCCGGGTCACCATCGCTACCCCTTCAGGATCGAACCCAGGCTTTTTATGTCCATCAAGCGCGGGCGAAAAACGAAAGATTGTACGAGAACCTTGACGGCTTGTGCCTTGTGTCCGCTCTTGGCAAGAAAATAGGCCAGGTTGAGATAGGCTTTTTTGACCAGGTCAGTCCAGGCGCTGCGAATGTAATCCGGCGCCGCGCCCATCTCCCCGGACAAGGCACGGAGCGCGCGCACCGTCTCGGATTGGGCGCGATAACGGTCAGAGCGGATAAGCCCCGTATCATGCACCGAATAAACGGCACTGGCGGCGCAGACAACGCCAGCACGGCGGCTGCGGGCACACAAGCGGATCAGGAACGTCAGATCCTCGCAAATTTTCATGTCTTCGGGAAAGCCACCCAGCTCGAGAAAAATACGACATGGCAAGGTGAGCGTGCGCGTGTCACTGAACTGTTCGGCGATAAAGCGCCCCAGCGCCTCTTGCCCAATCACGCCCTGCCCGGTCGCACCGTAGCGTTCGAGCAGTTCCCGACCGAGCACAGTTGCGGACATTGAGTCGTGCAGGTGTTGCCCTTTGGCGTCCCGGTAGTCGAAATTACCCACCAGAAAATCCAGATCAGGATCGACTTCGATCATTCGCGCATGCCGCGCGAGGCGCTCCGGATAATACCAATCATCAGCATCGAGAAAGGCAACCCAGTCACCCGTGGCCAACTTCACGCCGTAATTGCGCGCGGCAGAGGGGCCAGCATTATCCTGACGCACATAACGCACACGCCCGCCATAGCGGCGCACCACCTCGGCGGTCTGGTCTTGTGACCCGTCATCAACCACGATCACCTCGTGCGCTGAATAGCGTTGTGCCAACACTGAATCAAGCGCACGGCCAATCGTGGCTGCGCCATTATACACGGGGATCACGACTGAGATGCGTAACGCTTCAGCGCTTGCGGCACTTAGGTTACTTACCATAGAGTGTCTTCCACTCGTCAAATCGCCGCCCCAGCATCTGCGCGAGCGCCTCGGTCTGCGGCTGCTGGATCGGGCGTAAGTAACGCATCACTTCAGACATATCTGTTTGCGCACGGCTGATTTTCCGTTCCACCAACGTCACCCCCAAGCGACGCAAGCCCTTCGGAAAATAAGGGCCGATCCGACCCCATAGAGTGGAGTGGCGCACGCGGTCGAGAGCACCCGCCACTTCACGCTTCTGCGTGATCTGCTGCGGGGTCACGTTCCTAGCTTGTCTCAGCCCCTGCGGAGTGAAAGCCGGATCAACACCCAGCCAGCCGTACACCGCGCGTACCGTGCCCAGCGTGTCGCTCTTCAACTCCTCGAAAGTAAGCGCATGGATTTTGTCCCGGCCAAAACGCTCGATATACGGTGCAAGCTGATACGCATAATGGCTGACCTCCCTATAATGGCTGTCCTGAATAATGGCGTCGAGCGCAACACGCTGCTCACCGCGGTGTTCAACCATATGCCAGTAGTGGCTAAGCGTGCGTTCGAGTGGGTCACGCATGATGTATACAAATCGCGCTTCGGGACTGTAGGCGGCGATCTTCTCCACCACACCTGAAATTTTCGGCCTCTTGGTGTAATCCGTACTCGACTCGCCAAAGAATTTTGCGCCAGGTTTGCCGGAAAAAAGCGCCCGATACGCTTGCTCATCTTTCCAATATCCCATGCGCCACATTTCCGGCCAAAAGTGCTTAAGTACCTCCGGGTCGACAAAATAGCATGGCTCTTTTGGCTCGCTCATACTGATATCAGGGTGTTCCGCGAGAAGATCGTGGAGTGTCGTCGTACCAGACTTCATCGAGCCAATTAAAAATAGATTAGGTTTATTCAAAATTTATATTCCCTGGCCAGTTTTGAGATTTTGCTTTTCTTTACCGGATAATTCTACCGTGCCACAAAGCGATCAAGGGAAGATCGCAGCGAAGGGTTCCCAGTGCAAGGCGCCCTTCAGCGCCTTATGACGCGGTAGAATTAAGAGCGGGTTAGCCTATACAACACTAATGCCGGCATGATCATACCACTCAGGCAGGCTGCCCTCCACAACGTCGGCACTTCACGTACACGCAGCAACCATACATTGATACGCCGCCTAATTTTCTGTTGAATAAAGTCGGGGTGAACCCCCGAAAATATGCCAGCCAATTTCGCGGTAGACATAAAATGCACGTTGGGAAAATGCTGGGTTGTTTCTTCCAGGAAAAGATCCAACTGAGACAGCGCGGCATCCGCAACATCAGGGTCATCAACATAATTAAATCGGTGTGATTCCAAAAGCGTAGGACGGCCCAAGCGGCTTTTTTGGGCTAAGGCCGCCAATCCTTTTTCCGCCAGGTGGCCCAGCCCAGGCTCAAAGTAATCATCACGCACCACATACATCTGGCCATACGCGTTTATCTGGCCATTATGGATAAGCGATCCTTTCGCCGTCATTCCGCCATCACGGTCATGCGACTCACAACGGTAGCCCGGCGTCACGATAATACGCACGCCCACACTCGCCCAGGCTTTTTCAACCAGATCATTCCAGCAAAACGCGGGAGGGACCACGACCTCAGGCATGTTGCCAAAGATCCTGGAAAATATTTTTGCTTCGAGCGATACAGCCGCCTTGATCTGTTCTTCCGGGAGAGGGCGTGAGGGCAGGCTGGTGGCGTTCGTCCAGCGGCTGCGCAGGTGGGGAGGCAACTCTTCGGTGCGGGGGAATTCGTCGCTCAACAGCCAGGCTTTAACGTGTTCGTTTGCTTTTATCGCCCACAACAACGTGGGGGGCCAATAATGTTCGAGGCCCTGCATATGCACGGCAAATATGCCGGATAAGGCACCCCGCCGCATCACGCCATAAATTGCCGGGCACCGCAGGGGTGAGAGCAACTGGCGATAATAATGCGCGTAATCATTTAAGGCCATGCGCTTGACATCAGGCAGTGCCAACGCCACACCCAGCGTCATCACGGCGGCATGGCCACGTGCGTCATGATGACGCTCCAATATTTTGGAAATGCGATGGAGCTGTTGCCCATGAGACTTGGGTCCTGGCCCCCAATCATCGCTTTCAATAATGAGTATAGGGTGGCACAGCATGGGTTCACGCCACAACGCAAGCAGCACCGCACGATAATACCAAAACAGGACTATCCATCCTGTCAAAGCCATAGCGCAAAAGACCGCGGTCAAGGCGAATATTGACATGATAATTCAACCCACCCGAGGGGGATTAGGGGCACGCGTAACCCATGATCCCAAAACTACTGGGTCTTTGTGTCTTTATAATAATGCAGGACTTCTTGCAATGAACGAAAAGCGGTCGCATCAAAATCCCGGAACATCAGCCCCATGCCGTGCATAGTAGTACGTACTATTTTAGCTTTTATTTTATGTTTAATACGCGATTCACCTTCACCCAGCAGAAAAAACAGTTCTACATTCGAGTCTGGCAATATTTCATCCGGGTTTATTTTCAGGAAAACCCCGCCTAATCCAATGTCAAGCGCCTTGCAGGCGGCCATTCCTGCCCCGTGGTGGCAAAGCACTTCAACATCCAGATTAACCGGCGCCCGCGAAGTCCAGCGACGTTCAATCATTACTACCCCCACTCTTCCATCTCTCAGGTTAATAAGTTAAGTCTTATTGGTGCCCACGCGGTTTTATTATTGGCTATGGGAGGCATGACCGCCCAAAAGCCGACACCCTGTAATAATAATGCAATATTTACGCCTTATACATGTTACATAAGAGGAATATAAAATAAACATTTGTTTTGAAATATAATTTAGTATGGCGTCCGGTGAGATACGCTTTATTTGGGAAATTTTACATTTAATTGTGTAAAGTTTTCCGACACTCGCTGGCGGTTTTTACGGCAACTCTCCGCCGCTTCCGCTATAAATACGCTAAAGGAAAAGCCGTAATATCGTCAATGGTAGATACGCCTGCCACCAGCATTATCAAGCGGTCTATGCCCACCGCGACGCCACAACAGACCGGCAATCCCGCCTTTAACGCCGCAAGCAAGCGCTCATCAAGGGGAGTAACCGGCAATCCCAGCGACTGGCGTTTTGTGTTATCCGCTTCGAAACGGCGCCGTTGCTCGGTGGTATCCCCTAATTCGTGGTAACCATTCGCCAGCTCCATCCCTTGGATATACAACTCAAAACGCTCGGCCACTGGCGGATTACCGGGACGAATCCGCGCCAACGCGGCTTGGGAGGGGGGATAATCGAATAGAAACAGGGGGGCAGCCAAATCATCTAACCCGGTGGCAGCCTGACCAGACGGCTGGTCAGGTTCACGGCCAAGCTGGGGCTCGATGATATGGGTAAGCAGCAGATCCAGCCAACCATCACGCTCATCCTCCGCCAGTCCTCCATCAGATACCACGGGCGTAATGCCATGCCGTGCGGCGCACTGGCGCAAGTCGCTATTGCTGGCGGTGTGGGGGTTTATGCCCAGATAACGAATAAAGGCATCGGTATAGCTCAGGTACTGGGTAGGCCCCAAGGTAAGCGCTGCGCCTACCACTTGACGCACCAACGCATCGACCTCAACCATCAGGTCGGCGAGTGTACAGCCGGGACGATACCATTCCAGCAAGGTGAATTCGGGGTTATGGCGCCGCCCGGCCTCGCCATCGCGGAACGCTTTGCCTAACTGGTAGATTGGACCACTGCCCGCCGCCAGCAGGCGCTTCATGGCAAATTCCGGCGAGGTTTGCAGATACAGCGTGCGCCCCCCCACGCTCGCAGGCGCGCCCGGACCCGTGTAACGGGTGGCAAAACTATGCAAATGGGGATCTGTGGCAGTCGACGGATACAACACGGGTGTCTCTACCTCCAGCACCTCACGCTGGGCAAAAAAACGCCGCACATTCGCCAGCAAACGGGCGCGCAAACGCAAATTAACGAGCGTGGCGCTAGGCCGCCATTCGTGGGACATGGCGCTCCCTTAGCCTAGTACCGTGAATCATCAATATCGGAACAGGATAAAACGGATGGATTTTTCGGCCAGGCGAGGCGCAGACCCGCCGCCGCACTCAGTGTACGGCAAGGGGTTGCAACGACGCATGGCGGAAAAAGACGCCGTTTTATGTTCCGATATTGATGATTCACGGCACTAGCAGCCTGTCGGCTGGGGAAAATCCGTTGTGCGGACAAGAGACAAGCGGGCGGGCGTGTAACTTATGAAACATTCGGATCAGGCTTTACTACGTGACAAATATTCACCGGTACGGGTATTGACCTTGAGCAAATCACCAATTTCCACAAACAGGGGCACGCGCACCACCGCACCGGTTTCGAGCGTGGCAGGCTTGCCACCACCACCCGACGTATCGCCCCGCAGGCCGGGGTCGGTTTCTGTCACCTTGAGGATCACAGTATTGGGCGGAGTGACGGCCAGCGGCACGCCATTCCACAGGGTAATCATGCACACATCCTCGGCTTTCAGCCATTTCATGACATCTTCCACCGCCGGTGCGTCAGCGCCGATTTGTTCAAAGTTTTCAGGATTCATGAAATACCAATGCTGGCCATCGTTGTAGAGATATTGCATTTCTACGTCAATGACATCGGCCGCTTCCAGGGTATCGCCCGACTTGAAAGTACGCTCGATGATACGGCCATTTTTCAGGTTGCGAATTTTAACGCGGCTGAACGCCTGTCCCTTACCGGGTTTTACAAATTCGTTTTCCACAATTGAGCAGGGGTCACCGTCGAGCATGACTTTGAGACCTGATTTGAATTCATTAGTGCTGACTGTGCCCATGGCATCCTCATTATTAAACGTTGTAAATATTCGGGGTGATTACAAGCGCTTTGCGCCAGAATTACATGCGCTGCGCGCCCTGTTCCGTTAAACTGTCGCCATGTTACCGCGAATCTCCGTTTCTGGGCAGACTGCCGCATGGCAAAAACTGCTGGCCCAAGCCATTAATAGCCCCAGCGAACTGCTGGAGATGCTGGATCTGCCCGCCGACGCCCTGCCGTTGGGGAAGTTGGCGGGGCGCCAGTTTGCACTGCGCGTGCCACGCGGCTATGTGGCGCGCATGCGCAAGGGTGATCCGCATGACCCGCTGTTGCGCCAAGTGTTCCCGTCGCATGATGAAGAAATCCTGCTGCCGGGCTATAGTGCTGACCCGGTGGGCGATCTCGCCGCCATGCCAGTGCCAGGAGTATTACATAAATACCACGGGCGGGCGCTGTTAGTCACTACCGGCGCCTGCGCGATCCATTGCCGCTATTGTTTCCGCCGCCATTTCCCCTATAGCGACGCCAACCCCGCCACCCATGACTGGGACACCGCGCTGCATTATATCGCATCTGACACCACAATAAACGAGGTGATTTTGAGTGGTGGCGACCCACTGGTGCTCCCGGATCAACGTCTTGCATCGCTGGCGCAGCGCCTGTCTGGCATTCCCCACCTGCGGCGGTTGCGCCTCCATACGCGCCTGCCAATAGTATTGCCAGAACGGGTGGATGAAGCCTTGCTGGACTGGTTACAACGTTCCCGCCTCAAAATCGTGATGGTCATCCATGCCAATCACGCAAATGAGATCGACACCTCCGTCACCACTGCCCTGTCACTCCTCAAGCGCGCCGGTGTGACGCTATTCAATCAGTCCGTGCTGTTACGGGGCGTCAATGACACCGCGCGCATCCTGGCCGAGCTTAGTGAGCGCCTGTTTGAGGTAAACGTTATCCCTTACTACCTGCACCTGCTTGACAAAGTGCAAGGCGCCAGCCATTTTGACATACCCCCCGCCCAGGCCCAACAGCTTATGCAAGAGCTGCGAAACTGCCTGCCCGGCTATTTAGTGCCCCGGCTCGTGCATGAGCGCGCGGGCGCGCCGAGCAAACTGCCACGTTATTAAGAACTTGCCAGTAATACCCAGATTTCCATGACCCCTCTACGGCCGCTACTGGAAAACTTGGGATAAACCCTCCCTACATTGCAGCTCAAAACCGGGCATGCAACGATAACCCAGAAATCCCAACAAAATCCATTGCCTCGCAAAAATCCCTGCCCGCCCTTTCCGGAAACCGCTAAATAATTGATCCACCCCCGCCGCTAAATGAAATAACGCCGGGCCGCCCGCTTTCGGTACTGTGCCTGTGGCGGCACTTGTGCATCCCCGCATGGCGGCCGTCCTGCCTCCTATTGCCGGGATGCGCAGGAGCAGCCAGGAACTTGCCGACAGTAGCACGTGAATCAATAAATTATTCGCGCGCGTGCTGATGCAGACATTGACACACAAGCCTTACATCACTCAACGGGAAGCAAGATATGGAAAATAGCAGTGTGATCAAATTACATTTTCCGCAAAAACATGAGCGCCATGCCAATCCCGCCCAGGCGCATCCGCTTAAAGTAAAAGAGTGGCTGGACAATTTGCCGCTCGAAAACAACGGCGAAACAACGCGCCTGGTCTATCAGGAATTGACTACCCTGAACCGCTCCATTATTCCGGCGCAGCATCGCCTGCAAATTCTCGAATTTTTCAGGGGGCCGGTGCAGCATGTCACTGCTGAACTGAAAAAACATTATCTCGGTGCGCCACTGCCGTTAACCGAGACCCACCTGAAAGCCGCGCATTTGAGCCGTGAATTGCACATGGAAATGGCCAGCGGTTACAAGATCATCATTGATAACCTGATAACCAACAATGCCACCGCCAGCATGATGTTGATCCACCTGCACCGTGCCATCAGCTATCTGAACCGCGTAGTGCTCACGTCTTACCAGATGTACGCCACTTGCCCCCCTACCGTATGGCATGACATCCATCAACTTTACCGTTATGCGGAACAAAAAAAACTGCATGACAGCCCGATGGAAGACCATGAAAATCCCGTTAACGGCTCCCGCCGCATCAGCGCCATTTATAAGCAATGCCTGTTGCTGGCCTTAACCAATCCTTATCAATTATCGCAAGAAGGCATCACTGACATTTATACGGTGCTCAGTGGTGACTGGCCTTTATATAGCGGGTTCACCCTGGTGGTCGACCCCAACACAGTATCGGGGGCTTTTATTGTGAACCTCGCGCGGGATGAACCACCCAGCGCGTTAGCGTATGGCAAAGACTCCCAGATGGAATCGTGCGGCGCGCTGGACACCACAGACCTGGTGGATTATCTGCATCAACTTGCCAATGGCGTGCCCGAACAACCCATCCCGGGGCCGATTGCGGAAGCCACTGTGCCGAGGGCGCCGGCCCTGGCGCCAGGTTTATTGCGTTGGTTAATTTCCGCATGGGGGATTGTGTCACGGCGTACCTTCCCGCGCCTGAGAAAAACCGGCGCATTTAACGTGGCCATAGGACTACAAGCCGCCTATCATTTCGCCGCACCGGCGGCCCAGGCGGTGGAAAGTAAAGCGATGCATATGGCAGGGTCCACCCGCGAAAGCGTTGCGTCCACATCTACACAAAGCTTCGCAAAACCCTTGGTATTGTTAACTAACCCAGCTTATAACGGTGCCGAAAAATCCGCGGTGACGCGCGGCAATAGTGTGCGTGGCGATTACTTCAAAAAACTGCCCACCCCTGTCGTCGGCGGCGGCAACAATCCCGGTGAAAAAAACCTGGCGATCAAATTCCCCGGCCATGAAATCACCCCCGCCACCTACACTTGCACAGTCATTAACGAGAGCGCCGGTGGCGCATGCCTGGCGTGGAAAGGCGATAACCAGCAAAAAAAATTCCGCACCGGAGAAATCATCAGCATTAAAATCGCCAATGGCAAAGACCCGGCCGAATGGGAGTTAGCGGTCATCCGCTGGACAAGAAATGCAACATCCGCCGAACTGGAATTTGGCATTCAAATGTTAGCGCCGACCGCGGAGGCTGTGTTTGTACGCACTTTAATGGCGGAAAGGAACGGGGAACCCGCCATCACCGCCTTGTTGTTACCGGAAGTAAAAGATGATAACCAGTCCATCTCCCTCATTACACCGGCCAACGCTTTTCCGCTGGGTGCTGAAATCACAATTAGCATGCACTGTGGAACACGCCATGCTTTATTGACTGAAACCTTGGAAAGTACCGTGGGATTTACGCAATATCGCTTTATGCCCGTGCAAACAGCCGATGAAATTCTTACTTCCATCAACCAGATCCATGACGGGGATTTCGCGAGCCTCTGGGCCGCGCTTTGAAAAATAATATATATTCAGTAACTTAAATCAAACTGAAGAGCCTGATTATTTTATTGCAGGCTCCCCGAAAAACCCGCGTTGCATTGCTTAAGTATTCGCCATGCCTGCCGCTATTCCTAATATGCCCCCATATATCATGGGGATCATACAGGACTGCCGCGCTCATGGGCCATAACAGCACGACTCACTTGCAAATCCCGTCCATCCGGGAAACCCACGATTTGGGATTTGACCCGCATCCCGCCAAAGTTAAAACCTGGGTAGAAAAATTACCCCTTGCTGATGTCGGCCGGTCCGCGCGCATGATTTACCATACCCTCGTCACCATGAATAGAACGCTGATCGCCATGCAGCACCGCAGCCAAATCCTGGAATTATTCAGGGAGCCCGCGTTTCACATTACAGAAAACCTAAAAAAATACTACATAGGCCAGGCGTTTCCGCTGGCGGACAAAAATTACAAAGCGGCGATGCTGGCACGTGAGCTGCACTCTGAGATGGCCAATGGATACAAAATTGTGCTGAGCAGCCTTTTAATAAACCATACGCCGGTATTTACCGCAGGAAAATCATTAATACCTTTGCATCGCGCCATGCACTACCTGACGGAGCTGCTCATCACATCCTACCAAACCTACACGCCCTGCCCCGCGACAACGTGGCATGACATCCATCAGTTGCACCACCACGCCGAATTGAAAATGCTCGACCAAAGCCCTATCCATGACGGCCACCATAAAATGCCGCCCCATCATAATATTGGCAACCTCTATAAAAAAATCCTGCTGTTAAGCATTGCCGGGCCTTATCACTTATCCCAAGATGAAATCAGCAGGGCATTTTCAGCGCTGGACGAATGGGCCGCCCATAGCGCCTTAACACCCATGCTAAACGCGGATGATCCACCCGAAGCTTACATCATTAATCAAGATAAAGATGAACCCACCGCTTTTTTAACGGCTAACCGGCTGCGGCGCGACAAGAACCGCATCCTCAGTGGTTGCTTGGCGCTAGACACCACGGTATTGGTCGCCCATCTCCGCCGCATCGCCCATCAATCCGCCCCACAGGCCTTGCTGCCTGCGGAAACCCAAGTTTCCCCGGCGCTGGTACGGCGGCTGATATCTGCATGGTCAATGTCATCCAAGCGCAACCTTTCGCGTATCCCAAAAAACACCACGTTGATTATTGGCTTGGGCTTAAAAACTGCCCATCATCTCACCGCCAATAATTTTGACCCTAACAAAGTAAGAACCCATGCCGCCCAATTTAAGAGCCGTGAATTAAATGGCGCGGACAGTGCCCCGCCAGGATATGACATATGGGATAGGTCCCATCAAACCGCTTATGCCCGCACGCAGCAAGGCTTAACGAACGATGAAGATATCGGGAAATCCATCCAAGGCATGTCGATATATGCCACCTATAACTGCAAAGTAGCCAATGAAAGCGCCGGTGGCGCTTGCTTGTCGTGGACAGGGACACTGACTACCGCGTTGCGCATCGGTGAAATTATTGCCGCGCATAGTAGCCGCGATGACGACACTTTCGAATGGGGTATCGCCGTCATCCGCTGGATGAAAAACACCACCCCCGCAACACTGGAATTCGGCATCCAAATGCTTACTCCCACGGCTGAAGCTGTGCAGATACGGCGCGCTGATACAGAAATAAACGAGTTTTTAACGGGATTACTCTTGCCGGAATTAAAAGTCATCAACCAGGCCGCAACCTTAATCGTGCCTGCACACGTGTTCACTTCAGGCGATAAAGTGGTGGTCCAGGTCAACGATTGCGTCCAATACTTTATCCTTCATGAACTCGTGGAAGATACCGGTATCTTCAATCAATTCCGGTTTTCACTGGCGCCCAACGCCAATGAATCAACCTTGGACAGCACAGCAGACAAACAACAAGAGTTTGAGTCGCTGTGGGCCACCATTTGACGCAAATTTCCCCTTAGCGTTTCCCATCCCCCCAACCGTTATAAAACGGCGTCTTTTTTGCTTTTGCGTCATCGCACCTGCGCCACAAAAAATCCATCCGTTTTATTTGTAATGGTTTGGAAGAAACGGCTTGGCAACCCAATCCAAATATAGGTTGATCAAGCGCCATTGCCGTGATAATTTGCAATATCACTGGGAATATTTGGATGGTACCTGCACCGATAGGTGGCCGCAAAGGCTGGGCGGTTGGGGAGCCACATCTTGGTAAGGACCCGATAATGCATATCAATAAAAATTAGATGCGATTGCCCTGATATACGCTCAGGGCAATCGCATTAAAAACTATTTATAAAACATGTCATTATGTTTTCCTCTTTATTTTCACCGGTCTTCCCGTCACTATTTTTAGTAAATAATCCTC
>JAGVME010000122.1 GCA_020053945.1 Gammaproteobacteria bacterium | reverse complement strand
CGGTGTAATGCCAATGCTTTCCAGCAGATTTCCCTGATCCAAGTCGCTGCCGGTGATGCTGGTTAAATTCAGGTTACGCATCACATCAAGCTGGTCAAGTTGACGCACCTTGATCGCCACCGCCTGCTGCTCCAACGCCCTGTCGAGCATGGCAAGCACTACGGTCTCCCAGGTGGGCGTGATTTTACCATCCACTTCGACAATGACATCGCCCGCCCGCAAACCGCCGCTGTGCGCAATGGAGTTGGGCGCCACCACGCCGACCACCGGCTTGAGGCCACTGATGCCAATAATAAAAATCGCCCAATAAACCAGGATGGCCAATAAAAAATTAAACAGCGGTCCCGCAAATACAATCGCAAAGCGGCTGCGTAACGGCTGGCGGTTAAAGGCGCGGTGCAATTCATGCGGCGCCACGGGCGCTTCGCGCTCATCGAGCATCTTGACATAGCCGCCCAGGGGAATGGCCGCGATGACGTATTCGGTGTTGTCGGCTTTGCCGCGATGTGTCCATAAGGGTTTGCCAAAGCCAATCGAGAAGCGCAGCACTTTCACGCCCATTTTCCGCGCCACCCAATAATGGCCGAACTCGTGGATGGTGATCAGTATGCCGAGCGCCACGATGAAGAAAAAAACCGACGACAACACGGTATCCATCATGTCGTGCCCCGTGATTGCAACGCGTCCGCGATAGAACGCTGTGCGCTTTCGCGCGCCAGGGCGTCATCGGCCAACACCGCTTCCAAGGAAATGGCCACGTGCGCAGAAACATTCGCCAGCGTGCTTTCAATCACCGTAGCAATCGCAGTGAATTTTAATTTACCCGCAAGAAACGCCGCCACTGCAACCTCATTTGCCGCATTCAAAATCGCCGCGGCGGTGCCGCCTGCCTGCATCGCCTCGTAGGCCAGCCGCAAACAGGGAAAACGCGCCATGTCCGGGCGCTCAAAATCCAGGCGTCCGATATCAAACAGATTCAAGGGCGCCACGCCTGATTCAATACGTTGCGGCCACGCCAACGCATAGGCAATCGGTGTACGCATATCCGGGCTGCCCAACTGCGCCAGGATCGAACCATCTTTATATTCAACCATGGAATGTACAACGCTTTGCGGATGCAGCACCACTTGAATCCTGTCGGGCGTGGCATTAAACAACCAGCATGCCTCAATGACCTCCAGCCCTTTGTTCATCATGGTGGCGGAATCCACCGATATTTTACGCCCCATCACCCAATTAGGGTGAGCGCAAGCCTGGTCGGGGGTTACATCGTGAAGGTTGGACAACGGCAGGGTACGAAAAGGTCCACCTGAGGCGGTGAGCAGGATACGCCGCACACCCGCCGCATCCAGGCCGGCAGTGATGCTGTGGGGCATGGATTGAAAAATAGCATTGTGCTCACTGTCTACCGGCAATAACTCGGCGTTATGGCGCCGGATTTCATCCATAAAAATCTGCCCTGCCATGACCAGGGCTTCCTTGTTTGCCAGCATCACACGCTTGCCGGCACGCGCTGCCGCCAGGGTCGGTAACAAACCTGCCGCGCCCACAATGGCCGCCATAACGTAATCCACCTGCGGCAAAGCGGCAACGGTTTCCAGCCCCATGATGCCGGAAAGGATTTCAATATCAGGATGGTCTGGATGCAGCTTGGCGCGCAGGCGTTGCGCGGCATCCGCGTCGGCCATCACCGCATAGGCGGGACGGTGTGCCAAGCATTGCTGGTAAAGCCTTTCGACATCATTATTGGCGGTGAGCGCGACAATACGGTAGCGGTCGGGGTGGCGTGATAAAACATCCAGCGTGCTGACACCAATGGAGCCAGTCGCGCCCAGCACGGTAACTCCGTGCCGGATGCCGCCTTCGGGCCGGGAGGGGTTATCAATCAACCCACCGACTCCATCAAGATCAACCCGGTGACAAAAATGGGTGCTGCCGCCGTCAGGCTATCAATACGGTCCATGATGCCGCCATGCCCTGGCAAAAGACCACTGCTGTCTTTTACACCAGCACGCCGCTTGAACATGCTTTCAAATAAATCGCCCACCACCGAAAATGCCACGGTGATGACACATAGCGAAACAAACATTGGCAGTTTTTCAGCGTCAATACCCAGCAAATGCCCACCGGTTAACGACATGACCAGTGCCATTGACAACGCGCCCCACACCCCTTCCCACGTCTTGCCGGGGCTAACATTCACAGCAAGCTTGTGGGTTCCAAAATAACGCCCGGCCAAGTAGGCGGCGGTATCCGCCAACCACACCAGCACCATCAAGAACAGCACATAATGCGGCCCAAAACCCGTACCGCCGTGCAAGATTACCAACGCCATCCAGGCCGGCACCACCACGAATGCACCGGAAATCCCCCCCACCACCCAATTGGAGGGCGTCGCTAAAGGGCGGGCATTAAACCACAATATCATCGCCAGGCCCACCAGCCATCCGGCCACCCCCGCATAGGTCACGATCAAAAAACCGTCGGGCACAAAACCTGCCGTCCACATCAAGGGCAATACCAGCATGACATACACCCAGCGATCCCAGAAGGGCCCAATGCCCATCAAACCAGCCCATTCCCACAGGCCAATCACCGCAATCAAGCCCAGCACAATGGCAAACGCACCATTGGGCAAGAAATAAATCGCGGCCACCATGAGTGGAATCAACAGTCCGGCGGTCAACAAACGTTGCTTAAGCACGGGCATCTTCTCCAGGAGGGGTGGGGGTGGGTGGAGTTTGTTTTTCAAGCTCCACCTGATCTCCGGTACGGCCAAAACGGCGTTGCCGTTTTGAAAAGGACACCAGGGCATCTTCAAAAAGACTGGCGCTGAAATCCGGCCATAAGGTATCGGTAAAATAGAATTCTGTGTAGGCAAGTTGCCACAATAAAAAATTGCTGATGCGCTCTTCACCGCCGGTGCGGATAAACAAATCCGGCTCAGGCAGCCCCGCCATTGACAAGTGTTGCCCCAAGACATCTTCAGTGACCTGTGACACCGTCATTTGCTGCGCCCGCACCTTTTGCGCAACGGCCCGGGCAGCTTGCGTGATATCCCAACGCCCGCCATAATTCGCCGCAACCACGAGTGTCAAGCCCGAGTTGGCTGCGGTG
>JAGVME010000069.1 GCA_020053945.1 Gammaproteobacteria bacterium | reverse complement strand
ATTATTTACTAAAAATAGTGACGGGAAGACCGGTGAAAATAAAGAGGAAAACATAATGACATGTTTTATAAATAGTTTTTAATGCGATTGCCCTGCCAGTACGGCGCCATTGGTGGCGTCCACCGAAACCTCAGTCGTTTCACCTGATTTATTCAGGCTGGCGATTTCAACCTGATAAACGGCCTTGCCGCGTTCATTTTCCAGTTCGGCGCCCACTACCGTACCCGGTACTGCTGCCTGAACTTTTTGGATGGCGTCGGTTAAACTGATTGTGGCGGGCGTAGGCGCGGTGTTTGCGTTTTTGCGGTGATCCGAGTCGGCCAGTGCAATCGTGCCCGTCAATGTGCCGAGTACAATGGCGCTGATCAATAAATGTCTTTTTGAAATGCCCATGATGAATCTCCTTAAGTAATGGTTTTAATGGCAAGGCCCATTGCCTGGCCACGATGGACATAATATAGGGCGATGCTTAACGCAAACTTAAGGAGAGTAAATTCGTAAAACGGGCGTTATTCCGGCAGGTCGTTTTCTGGGATGGGTGCGGCGGGCGGTGCCCCGGCTACCCCTGGTTCAGGAGATGCGTCATTGCCTGATGTGGTTGGATCAGCCAGCGTGCTGTTAGCGGGCGTGCTCACCTCTGAAGATGGTTCTGGCTCTGTCGGCAAGGTAAGCTCGGGTGCCGGTGTTGCTGGTGCTTCTACCGCGCGCGGTGCGGCATTAAAGTCACGGCCATAGCGCACTGCCATGCGTGCCAGAATGATATTGGATTTACGTGCGGCGCGGCGATGGGCGCGGTGTTTATCGTAATAACGGGGGTTAGGCACAATCGCCGCTAACCATGCAGCCTCACGCGGCGTGAGGCTGGCGGCGGATTTTTTGAAATAATGGCGCGCGGCCGCTTCCGCGCCAAACACACCATCCCCCCATTCAATCACATTCAAATAGATTTCAAAAATGCGCTGTTTGCTGAGGCTGTTTTCCAGCATCACCGTGATAACAGCTTCTTCTGCCTTACGCCACGGGGTGCGCTGGGTAGACAGAAACAGGTTTTTAGCAAGTTGTTGGCTGATGGTGCTGCCACCCGCTACGATCTTCCCTTTTTTCAGGTTTTTTTCAGCGGCGACTTTGATGCCTTCCCAGTCAAAACCTTCATGGCTGTAAAAAGTGGCATCCTCGGAAGCGATAATGGCGCGTTGCAAATAACGCGAGATATTTTTCATCGGCACCCATCGATAGTCGATCCTGGCAGTCTTACCGGCAGACTCCATTTCTGCCAGGCGTGCCTGCATCATCGATGTATCTTGGGGTTTGTGCGTGTCAAGACGCGACACTTGCCAATACAGCCACGCTTGATAAAGCAGTATGGCAATAACCGTAAATGCAGCCGCGCGCCATAACCAGGTGGAGAATTTACGCATTAATACGGAATTTCAAATAACATGCATGTTTTCCTGTTCCAGCATGCGCACCAGGCTGATTAATGGCAGGCCGATCAGCGCGGTGGGGTCGTCGCCTTCCAGTTTGTCAAACAACGCAATACCCAAACCTTCTGACTTAAACGAGCCTGCGCAATTATAAGGTTGCTCATGGCGCAGGTAACGCTCAATCTGGGCTGCACTGAGCACGCGAAACACCACGGAAAATGGAATCACATCGACTTGCATACGGTGCGTGGCGCTATTCAGCAGGCATAAGCCGGTAAGAAATTCCATGCGTTTGCCTGACGCTTTAGTCAGTTGCTGCACTGCAGTGTGATGGTCGCCGGGTTTACCGATAATCTCGCCTTCCAGTATCGCCACTTGGTCGGAACCAATAATGAGTGCATGAGGATGCTGTCGCACTACCGCATGCGCTTTGACGCTGGCGAGCCGCGCTACTAGTTGCTCGGCACTTTCGCCGGGCAACGGTGTTTCATCGGCTTGGGGGGCAATGACGGAAAATGGCAAACCCAGACGATGCAACAACTCTTTCCGGAACGGGGAAGATGAGGCCAGTATTATTTGTGGGTGATGGATGCCTATAGGGCTATGCTCAGGTAATTTCAATTAACGCCTCGTCAGGATTCACGCTATCGCCTTTTTTTACATTCACAGCCGTGACTTTTCCGGAGATGGGCGCCTGTATCTCGGTTTCCATTTTCATGGCCTCAGTGACCAGCACCGGATCACCCGCTTTCACGGTATCACCCATCTTCACCAGCACCTCAACAATCGTGCCGGGCATGGAGGTGGTGACGTGCCCCGGTGCATGCGCGCGTGGATGTTTGCTGCCTCCAGCAGCGGCATTGGAGATACCACCCGCAGGTGTGGTTTTCATTTCTTGCAGCGTCTCCACGATGATTTCTTCCGGAACCCCGTCCACCGAAACATACAATGGCCGCCGATTCAGGGTCTTGTGGCCGCCGCCTGTCACCTGGATATGATAGGTCTCACCGTGCATGGTGACATTGAATTCCACTGGCGTATGGCCCTGCAATACTTCCGTCTTGCTAGGCAACTCCAAAGGCTCCGGCACCAGCGTGCCAGCGGCGCGCTGCTCAAGAAAAGCCCGGCCGATTTCCGGAAACATTGCGTAACTCAACACATCTTCCGCGCAGGTCGCCAGCGCACCAATATCGTCTCGCAGCGATTCCATTTCATCTTTCAGTAAATCGGCGGGACGGCATCCAATGGCCTCTTCATTGCCAATCGCCTGCTGACGCACGATAGAGTTTATTGGCCCCGGTGTCTTGCCATAACGGCCCTGCAAATATAATTTTACTTCATTGGTGATGGTTTTGTAGCGTGCACCTGCCAACACATTAAGCAACGCCTGCGTGCCAACAATTTGTGATGTGGGTGTCACCAGCGGTGGAAAGCCCAGGTCTTCACGCACCTGCGGAATTTCTGTGAGCACTTCGCCCATGCGGTTCAACGCGCCTTGTTCACGCAGTTGATTGGCAAGATTGGAGATCATGCCGCCGGGAATCTGGTTTACCTGCACGCGCGTATCGACGCCGGTGTATTCACTTTCAAAGCGGTGATATTTTTTACGCACGCCGTAAAAATAAAAACCGATTTCCTGTAGCAGCTCCAGATTCAACCCGGAGTCATATTCGGTGCCGCGCAACGCGGCAACCATGCTCTCGGTGGCAGGGTGGCTGGTGCCGCCAGAAAAACTCGAAATCGCAGTATCAATATGGCGGCAACCGTTCTCAACCGCCTTTAACTGGCACATGCTGGCAAGACCGGAAGTGGCGTGTGAATGGATGTGTACAGGAACGCGCAGCGCGCTTACCAGGCTGCGTACCAGCGTTGCAGTCACCATGGGCGTGAGCAGCCCGGCCATATCTTTAATGGCAACGCTGTCGCAACCCATCGCTTGCAACTCTTTCGCCATCTCCACAAACTGCGCAATGCTGTGCATCGGGCTGGTGGTATAGCTGAGCGTGCCCTGGGCGTGTTTACCCGCCGCTTTCACAGCCTCGATAGACACACGCAAATTACGCGTATCGTTCAGCGCATCAAAAATACGGAATACGTCAATACCATTAGCCGCCGCCTGCGTGATGAACGCGCGTACCACGTCATCTGAATAATGCCGGTAGCCAAGCAGATTCTGGCCGCGCAGCAACATTTGCAGCCGCGTGTTGGGCAACGCTGCACGCAGCTTGCGCAGCCGATCCCACGGGTCTTCCTTGAGGAACCGCAGGCAGGCGTCAAAAGTAGCGCCACCCCACACTTCGAGAGACCAGAATCCCACTTGATCCAGCTTGCCGCAAATCGGCAGCATATCCTCGGTGCGCATGCGCGTCGCAATCAGGGATTGGTGGGCATCGCGTAAGATGGTATCGGTAATGTAGACGCGTGACATACGTAGTCTCTTTAAGAGTTAGGGGGAGAGTTAGGGGGTGTGTTATTCGCTGTATCCATATGTGTGAACACCGCCGCGGCAATTGCCGCTGCCAGCTCACGCGGTGGCCGACGCACAGAATAATTAATTAACTCCGGGTGCATTTCCACAAAGCTGGTATCAAAATTCGCGGCTTTAAATTCCGGTGAATTAATAATTTCAAGATGATAAGGAATGGTAGTTTTAACGCCATATACACCAATATCCAGCAGCGCGCGCCGCGAGCGGTCCAGCACTTCCTCCCAGGTCAGCGCCCAAATTGTCAGCTTTACACACAGCGAATCATAATAGGGCGGAATTACATAGCCGGTATAAATCGCGCCGTCGGTGCGTACCCCTGGCCCGCCGGGCGCAAAATAACGGGTAATGCGCCCGAAGCTCGGCAGGAAATCATTTTTCGGATCTTCCGCATTAATGCGAAACTCTATCGCATAGCCGCGACGCTGTACTTCATCCTGACGATAACGCAACGGCAGGCCCGCCGCAATGCGAATTTGTTCGCGCACAATGTCGATGCCCGTGATTTGTTCGGTTACCGTATGTTCAACCTGTAGGCGCGTATTCATTTCCATGAAATAAAAATCATTGTTGGCATCCAGCAAAAACTCTACGGTACCCGCATTTTGATAGCCCACTGCTTTGGCCGCGCGCACGGCCAGATCCCCCAATACTGCGCGTTGCTGATCAGTCAGTTGTGGTGAAGGCGCAATCTCAATCAATTTCTGATGGCGGCGCTGAATTGAACAATCACGTTCAAACAAATGAATCACATTGCCGTGATGGTCACCCAGCACCTGCATTTCAATGTGGCGCGGATTGACGATGCATTTTTCCAGGAAAATCTCGGCGCTGCCGAAGGCTTTGGTGGCTTCCGAGATCACACGGTCAAAATTCTTGCGTAGTTCATCGGCGTTTTCGCAGCGCCGGATACCACGCCCACCACCGCCCGAGGTGGCTTTGAGCATGACGGGATAACCGAATTTTTCGGCGCATTTCAGCGCCTCATCCACACCGCTCAGATTGCCCTCGCTGCCAGGTATTACCGGAATGCCCGCCGCAATCATGGAGTGGCGGGCTGCGATTTTGTCGCCCATGCGGCGGATCACGTCCGGCGATGGGCCGATAAAATGGATGTTGCGGCGCGCGCAAATCTCGGCCAATTGTGGGTTTTCCGAGAGGAATCCATAGCCCGGATGCAATGCATCACAGCCCGTGGCCACGGCAAGATTGGTGATGCGGTGGGCATTTAAGTAGCCCGCCACCGATTCCGGGCCGATATTGTAAGCCTCATCGGCTTTTTTCACATGCAGAGAGGCGCGGTCGGCATCGGTATAAATGGCCACCGAAGTAATGCCCATTTCGGCACAGGCACGCACAATGCGCACGGCAATTTCGCCACGGTTGGCGATGAGAACTTTCTTGATCACGGGCGTGCCTCTGGGGTTGGTTCCTTAACTCATCGGCCGAACCAGGGTATATATTAATATTTAGTTATGAAACCTTACTAACTCTCTGCTTTCTACGGGAATTGATGCCTGGAGTCAAGGTGGCTAAAGGGCGCAGGTGGATTTCCCGGTGTTTTTTGACATATAGGCTTGATTGATAGTATTATAATCGGCTTATGTTGAATCAGTTGCCTAATGCGTTGCCGGAATTTGTAGATGCCCTGCGTTTGGCGGAAACCCGTCAAGTGCTAAAAGGCCAAGTGGCTGTGACGGTTATGCCGCGCCTCATGGCCGCGCTGGACATGCCATCTCCCGCGCGGGGCGAGGTAGATGTAGACTTGGCCTTTAGCGTGGACGGGCAAGGAGTGCGCCGGGTGCTGGGTAGCTTGCACGCCGAGCTTGACGCCCTCTGCCAACGCTGTTTACAGCCGATGATCCTGACGTTACATGTGAACATCGCCCTGGGCATAGTGCGGGCGCTGGATGAGGCGGAGCAACTGCCGGATGAGTATGAGCCACTGGTGCTGGCGTCCGTCACAGAGGGTCAGTCATTGGCCGCGATCATCGAAGATGAATTGCTGCTGGCGTTGCCCGTCGCGCCGTTGCATGAGGAAGCGCAATGCCCGGCTCGAACCGCTACGTTGGATACCATTGTAGCGGAAGATTTACCGCCGGAAGGCAAAAGACGCCCGTTTGCAGTGTTGGCGGGTGCCTTCGGTAATAAAAACGGTGAGAAGCCGTTGAAGCAGAAGTAGTCATTTAATTACTATATTAATTTACACTAGGAGTTAACCCCATGGCGGTCCCACAAGCCCGAACTACCCCCTCCAAGCGCGGCATGCGCCGTTCACATGACGCATTGACGGGTCCCACATTGTCGGTTGACAAGACCAGCGGTGAGACGCACCGCCGTCACCACATCACTGCTGATGGGTATTATAAAGGCCGCAAGGTTCTTGTTACCAAGGGCGATTAAGGCTTGACCCTAACGCTGGCGTTGGATGCCATGGGGGGTGATCATGGACCCCATGTTGTAGTGCCAGCGGCACTGAGCGTACTGGCCGAGCAGGCTGATCTTGCCCTGATTTTGGTGGGTGACCAGGATGCCATTGCCCGCGAGTTGCGTGCCAATAATGCAGTGGTCAATGATCGCTTACAGATCCATCACGCCTCCCAGCGCGTGGAAATGGACGAGCCGCCCGCGCAGGCATTGCGTGGCAAGAAAGATTCTTCAATGCGTGTCGCCATCAATCTGGTGAAAGAAGGACGCGCCCAAGCCTGTGTCAGCGCGGGCAATACAGGCGCCTTGATGGCCACGGCGCGTTACGTGCTTAAAACCTTGCCGGGCATTGACCGCCCTGCCATTATTTCCTCTTTACCCACCATGACCGGGCATACCCACATGCTTGACTTGGGCGCGAATGTTGATTCCAGCGCCGAACACCTGTTTCAATTCGCCGTGATGGGTTCAGTGCTGGTAAGCGCCGTGGATAATATCGCACGTCCACGCGTGGGCTTGCTCAATATCGGCGAAGAAGAAATGAAGGGCAACGAGGTGGTGAAGAGCGCCGCCCGTATGCTCGCCGCCACGCCGGACATCAATTACGTGGGTTTTGTTGAGGGTGATGATATCAATAAGGGTGCGGTTGATGTGGTGGTATGCGATGGCTTCGTTGGGAATGTCGCGCTCAAGACCACCGAAGGTGTGGCTAAAATGATCAGCCATTACATGAAGCAGGAATTCAAACGCTCCCTGATGACCAAGATGGTGGGCATGCTCGCCATGCCAGTGCTCAAGGCGTTTCGCGCCAAAATCGACCCACGCCAATATAACGGCGCCAGCCTGGTGGGTTTGCAAGGCATCGTGATTAAAAGCCACGGTGGCGCAGACGCCTTTGCCTTTGCCAATGCGATCAAGGAAGCGGTATTGGAAGTGAGGAAAGACGTGCCGCAGCGCATCAGTAAACAACTGGAAGTTTTTCTCCTGGAAAGGCGCGCGGTTTGACCATGCCTATACCCCCCATAGCAAAAAATTCACGAATTATCGGCACGGGCAGTTATCTGCCCGACAAAGTGCTGACCAACGCTGACCTGGAAAAAAGGGTGGATACCACCAGCCAGTGGATCATCGAACGCACTGGCATCCGCGAGCGCCATATCGCCGCGCCGCAGCAAACCACCTGTGACATGGCCGAGATTGCCGCGCGCCGCGCGATTGACGCGGCGGGCATCACGCCTGCCGATATTGATTTGATTATTGTCGCCACCGTTACCCCCGACCGTGTTTTTCCCAGCACCGCCTGCCTGTTGCAGCAGCGCCTGGATATTCATGGCCCGGCTGCATTTGACATACAAGCGGCGTGTACCGGCTTTATCTATGCGTTGAGTGTCGCCGACAAATTTATACGCACCGGCAGCGCACGCCATGCGCTGGTGATCGGCGCCGAAACCATGTCACGCATTACCGACTGGACCGACCGCAGCACGTGCGTACTGTTTGGTGATGGTGCGGGCGCCGTGGTGTTGGCGGCGAGTGATGAGCCAGGCATTCTTTCCACCCATTTGCATGCCGATGGCAGCTATGAAAACCTGCTCACCGTGCCGTTTGGCATTTCTCAGGGTTATGACCAGGTGCAGGCGGGAAACGCGTACGTGAAAATGCAGGGTAATGAAGTGTTCAAAGTAGCCGTGAACACCTTGGGCCGTATCGTTGATGAGACGCTGGAAGCCAATCAACTGGAGCGTTCGGATATTGGCTGGCTAGTGCCACACCAGGCGAATATCCGTATCATTGAAGCCACCGCCAAAAAACTCAAAATGCCAATGGAGCGGGTGGTTGTTACAGTGGGTGAGCACGGTAATACTTCAGCGGCGTCGATACCGCTGGCACTGGATGTGGCGGTGCGCGACGGACGCATCCGGCGCGGTGAGACGCTGCTGCTGGAAGCCTTCGGCGGTGGCTTTACCTGGGGTTCGGCGTTGATAAAGTATTAAGGGATCTTGCATGTCTTGTGTGTTGTCATTTCGAGCGCAGCGAGAAATCTTTGATGCGGTTGAACAGTGCTTAAGATCCAAGATTTCTCGCTGCGCTCGAAATGACGTATATCTTTAAGGATTAAAAATGTCACTCGCATTTGTTTTTCCCGGACAGGGTTCGCAATCGGTAGGCATGCTGGCAGAGCTTGCCACGGCCTATCCCCAGGTGCGCGACACCTTCGCGCAAGCCTCGGCAGCGCTCGGCTACGACTTGTGGGATTTGACGCAGTCCGGCCCTGAAGCTGAATTGAACCAAACCCACAAAACCCAACCCGCCATGCTGGCGGCGGGCGTGGCAGTGTGGCGCGCGTGGCAGGGGCAGGGCGGCACAATGCCCGTGATGATGGCGGGCCATAGCCTGGGTGAATATACCGCCTTGGTCTGCGCAGGCGCGCTGGAGTTTGCCGATGCAGTGCGTTTGGTCGCCGAGCGCGGACGCTATATGCAAGACGCCGTGCCTGCCGGACAGGGTGCGATGGCGGCGATTTTAGGGCTGGAAGATGCCCAAGTCATTCAAGTATGTGGTGATGCCGCGTGCGGCGAAGTAGTATCCGCCGTGAATTTTAATTCACCGGGTCAGGTAGTAGTAGCGGGTGCGGCGGCAGCGGTAGCGCGCGCTGTGGAACTGGCCAAGCAGGCGGGTGCCAAGCGCGCCATATTGCTGCCAGTGAGTGTACCGTCGCATTGTGCGCTGATGAAACCGGCGTCTGAGCGCCTGGCCGCGTTGCTGCACACCATCCCTCTTAAGCCGCCTACAGTGCCGGTGCTGCACAACACTGATGTGCGGGCCTATAGTGACGTCCAGCAGATTCGTGGCGCGCTGGCGCGCCAATTATACAGCCCAGTGCGCTGGACAGGGACGGTGCGCGCAATGAGCAGCGCCGGGGTGAAAACTTTGGTAGAATGTGGCCCGGGCAAGGTGTTGGCGGGGCTGAACAAGCGCATCGAGCGTGATATGGCGGTGTTGCCAGTGTATGACCCCGGCACGTTGGCCGAAGCATTGGCGACTCTGCGCGTCGGGCAGGATGTCGAAGGGGGGTGAACGGTCGCTCCCGCCATCCCTGCGCCTTCCGCGGCACTAGTGCTTCCATACACGTGAGGGGGATAAATGTCATTTTTAAAGGGTGAAATCGCCTTGGTGAGCGGTGCGAGCCGGGGCATTGGCCGCGCGATTGCGCTGGAGTTGGGGCGTCAGGGCGCTGTGGTGATCGGCACTGCCACCTCATCCACAGGCGCTGAAAAAATCACTGCCTATTTGCGCGAAAATAATATCACTGGCGTAGGCCGTGTATTGAATGTAACGGAGCAGGCTTCCATCGACGCTCTTCTTGAAAGTATTGAAAAAGATTTTGGCGCGCCAGGCATTTTGATCAATAATGCAGCGATCACGCGTGATAATCTCTTAATGCGCATGAAAGATCAGGAATGGGATGATATTATTAACACCAATCTCAGTTCCGTGTATCGCCTGTCTAAGGCCTGTGTGCGTACGATGATGAAAGCGCGCAAGGGACGCATCGTCAACATTTCGTCCGTGGTAGGTTGCACCGGTAATCCGGGCCAGGTTAATTATGCCGCTGCCAAGGCCGGGGTGATTGGTTTTACCAAGGCATTGGCCCGTGAAGTGGGGTCACGCAATATTACCGTGAATGCGGTGGCGCCCGGATTCATTGATACCGACATGACACGCGCCTTGTCGGAACAGCAAAAAACCGCACTGGTGCAACAGATTCCCCTCACCCGATTGGGCCGGGTGGATGATGTGGCCGCTGCTGTAGTATTTTTAGCCTCGCCGGGCGCGGCTTACATTACCGGTGAAACATTGCACGTGAATGGTGGCATGTACATGGGGTAAATCACTACTTAAGTGCCCTGGCTGCATAATTGCAGCGATTTTCAGTAAAGACTAGCTTCTAATGCTTATTTTCAATAAAATACCCGTCGGCAGTCTTAGGCTGCCATACTTTTGATCTGGAGGATTTACCCATCATGAGCACCGTCGAAGAGCGTGTCAAGAAAATCGTAGTGGAGCAGCTTGGAGTGAAGGATGAAGAGGTCAATAGCCAATCTTCGTTCGTGGATGACCTGGGTGCGGACTCCCTTGACACTGTGGAATTGGTGATGGCTCTTGAAGAAGAGTTTGAATGTGAAATACCCGATGAAGAAGCTGAAAAAATTACCACTGTTCAACAAGCTATTGATTACGTCAATAAGCATTTAAATAACTAAAAGCTTCATCTGGGGTTAAACTGCAGGGCCGCCTACCACCCCGTGGTGGCGGCCTTTCGTTTATGTTTTAGCCAGGGTTGTTAGTTTAAATTAAGTAAGGAATACGGTTCACGTGAGCACAAAAAGACGCGTTGTTATTACGGGCCTTGGCATGGTCGGCCCGGTAGGTCTCACGGTGAAAGAATCGTGGGCTAACATTCTGGCGGGCAACAGTGGCATTGGCCCCATTACGCATTTTGATGTATCCGCATTTTCGGTGCGCTTTGGTGGGTCGGTGTGGAATTTTGATCCCACTCACTATATCCCCGCTAAAGATGTGAAGAAGATGGACCCCTTTGTCCATTATGGTGTTGCCGCCGCAAAAGAAGCGATTGCGGATGCTGGCCTGGAAGTCACCGAAGAAAATGCCGAGCGCATAGGCGTGGCGATTGGTTCAGGTATTGGTGGCCTGTGGGGTATTGAAAAAGGTTACCAGGCATTTATGGACGGCGGTCCGCGCAAAATCTCACCGTTTTTTGTGCCCAGCAATATTATCAACATGATTTCCGGTAACGTCTCGATCATGTATGGCATGAAAGGGCCGAATATCGCGCTGGTATCTGCCTGTGCCACGGGCGCGCACAACATCGGCGATGCCGCGCGCATCATCATGTATGGTGATGCGGATGTGATGGTGGCGGGTGGTGCTGAAATGGCAACTTCGCCGAGTGGTTTGGGTGGCTTTGCGGCGGCGCGCGCCTTGTCGACGCGCAATGATGATCCGAAAACGGCCAGCCGTCCGTGGGACAAAGACCGCGATGGTTTTGTCTTGAGCGATGGCGCGGGCGTGGTGGTGCTGGAAGAATACGAATTTGCCCGCAAGCGCGGTGCGCGGATTTATGCCGAGTTGACCGGCTTTGGCATGAGTGGTGACGCGTATCACATGACGCAGCCTTCGGAAGGCGGCGATGGCGCGCGGCGCTGCATGTTGAACGCATTGCGTGACGCCCATTTGAACCCCGACGATATCGATTACATCAATGCCCATGGTACGTCAACACCCGCGGGTGACAAGATTGAAACCCAGGCGCTCCAGAGCGCTTTTGGTGAGCATGCGCGCCGAGTGGCGATCAGTTCCACCAAATCCATGACGGGCCATTTACTGGGCGCGGCGGGCGGTATTGAAACCATTTTCAGCGTACTGGCGATACGTGACCAGATCGCCCCACCTACCATCAATATTATTACCCCCGATCCCGAATGTGATTTGGACTATGTGCCTAACCACGCGCGCGAAATGAAAATAAATGCTGTGCTTTCCAATTCATTTGGCTTTGGCGGCACGAATGCGGCGTTGGTAGTGAGTAAGCTGCGCTGAGCCATGAGATTATAAAAGTGGGATCAAAATGCCCCTCCGCGGGATCCTTTTTTCGCCTCCCCT
>JAGVME010000060.1 GCA_020053945.1 Gammaproteobacteria bacterium | reverse complement strand
TGCTGATCAAGTAGTCTGTGTATAGTTCAAGGTTTTGTTTGTCCATAGGCTTTAGTATGCCATCATCAGTGAGGGGGGCTGCGTAACATCAGATATTAATAATCCCACGGATTTACTGATATTGGATTAGTATTTCTTGGCTGGACTTAATTACAAAACTTTGTTTAAATGAGATGGTTTAACAACCAAACAACGGGATAACATCTAGGGGAGTTCAATGAAAAAAGCACTTTTCGTAATTACTGCTGCCACGGCAGCGCTCGCATTGGCTGGCCCGGTTGTGGCGGGCACTGAAGGAAGTGAAAAACACGGCCAGGGTCATGCACCGCATTGGAGCTACGGCGGCGCGGGTGGCCCCGAGCATTGGGGTAACTTAAAGAGCGAATTCGCCGCTTGCAAAGGCACCCAACAATCACCCATCAACATTCAAACCCAGGAAGCGCTCGGCGCCAAACTGACCAAGATCAAATTTGACTGGAAAGATTCCGCCCTTAACATCAAGAATAATGGCCATACCATCCAGGCAAATTATGATAAAGGCAGCTCCATCGAAGTCAACGGTGACAAATTCGACCTGTTGCAATATCACTTCCATGCGCCTTCCGAGCACGCCCTGAATGGCAAACTCTATGACATGGAGGTACACTTCGTCCACAAAGCCGCTAACGGTGCTTTGGCTGTAATTGGCGTGTTTTTCAAGGAAGGCGCTGAAAACACCGCGCTGAAAACTGTGTGGAGCAATATGCCCACCTCCGAGGGTGAAAAGAAAGTCGCCGGCGTCACCATCAGCGCCAAAGACCTGCTGCCCGCCAATACCAGCAAATACTACCACTACATGGGCTCGTTAACGACCCCGCCATGCAACGAAGTGGTTAACTGGTATGTGCTCGAAAGCCCGATTGAAGCTTCCAAAGCCCAGGTTAAAACCTTGGCCGACCTCTTCACAATCAATAATCGTCCCGTTCAGCCTTTGAACCGTCGGTTTGTATTAACCTCAGACGAATAAAGCCAGTAACATGAAGTATAAAAAGGGGCGCGCTTGATGGCGCGCCCCTTTTTATTTGCTGCCTGCGCATCCAGAAAAAACCTTCACCCCGCTCCCATTATCCCAAGTGTTTACGACAGTTAATGGAAATGGGGAATTATGCGGGAAAGGGTGCTGCGCTATCAGTCCAATCTTCCTGCGGAGCCTCAACTCCCAACTCTATAGTGTTTCCATCCGGATCCTGCACATAAAAAGTGTGCATTACCGCATGTTCCACCGCGCCCAAAATAGGCACCCCAACCTCCTGGCAACGTTGATAAAGGGCAGCTAAGGCCGCGGCGCTGCTGACCGCAAAGCCCAAGTGGAACATTCCCGTATGATGGGGTGAGGGAAGTTTTCCCGCCGCGCCCAGCTCGAACAACGCCAAATCATGCTCCTGCCCACTCGCCCGATAAAACCACATCCTCGGCCGTTCCCCCACTTTTTCCATGCCCAATACTTCACGGTAAAAACGATCGGAGGCACTGAGTTCGCGCACCTTTAAGGCAATATGATTAATCCTGCTTAAGCCCACTCGGTCACCTCGTAATGAACCAGATAATTCGTCATGCGGGATATCGGGTGAGCCCTCGTCGCCAAAGCTGTACATTCAGGAGATATGATTTTCATTAGCGTGCTTCCCTATTTTTATGATCTCACGGCATGTTCCAATATAGTACTAACATGTACTATTATTTTTACCATGTAAATAGTGCTAACACAAACTATTTTTATGGGCGCTCAGAAAATGTCGTGCAGTTTCTTTAATGATTGTTGCGCACGCTTCATATCCCGTGGGCCAAGAAGATCAAAACGCTGCTGGAGATAGGCGATGTGGATGGGGAATGTGTGATGAAAGATGGCAATGCCTGCGGGCGTAAGAGTAGCGATAAAACTACGCCGGTCGGCCTGTGAGATTTCACGGCGCACCAGGTTTTTTTTCTCAAGACGGTCAATAATGCCCGTCAGCGTCCCTTTGGTAATCAAGGTAACTTCGGCCAACTTGCTTAAGGAAAGCCCGGGCATATTACCTAGGCTACTAATGACATCAAATTGCGCGGGGGTAAGCCCCAAGCTGCGCAGATGTTTTGCGGAATAATTTTCGAAGAGATGATAGGCGCGCACCAGATCCCGTAACAACGGTAAAAAAGCCGCTTGCGCCGCATCCTGTAATGATAAGTGACATGCCTTTTTTGTGTTTTTATTGGGCGATTTCATGATATGCACGTCGTTGCGGGGCGAGTAACTGCCACCCTCTTTTTTATTGGCTTGCGTTAAACCCCGATTGAGGGGTTTAAACACTATAATAGTTCTTAAATTTTAACCAGACAGTGCAAGTTTTAACCTTAATCAGGGAAATGTCAATAACCCTTCAGAAAATTCCCAACTTTTCCCATATTTCATCGACGCGCCGTTTCACTTGGCCGCTCATTTGGATAGGCACCCCCCATTCGCGGCGGGTTTCACCCTGCCATTTGTTGGTGGCATCAAAGCCGATTTTGGAACCCAGCCCCGATACGGGCGAGGCAAAATCAAGATAATCAATCGGTGTGTTTTCAATAATCACGGTGTCGCGCGCCGGATCCATGCGGGTGGTCATGGCCCAGACCACGTCTTTCCAGTCCCGCACATTAATATCGTCATCCGTGACGATGACGAATTTGGTATACATGAATTGCCGTAGGAAAGACCACACGCCCAGCATCACGCGCTTGGCGTGGCCGGGGTATTGTTTTTTCATGCTGACCACGGCGAGGCGATACGAACAGCCTTCGGGCGGCAAATAAAAATCAGTAATTTCCGGAAACTGCTTCTGCAAAATCGGCACAAACACTTCATTGAGCGCCACGCCCAACACGGCAGGTTCATCAGGGGGGCGGCCGGTGTAAGTGCTATGGTAAATGGGATTGCTACGGTGGGTAATGCGTTCGATGGTGAATACCGGGAAGGTTTCCACCTCATTGTAATAACCGGTGTGATCACCGAACGGCCCTTCGGGTGCGGTTTCACCCGCTTCGATATACCCTTCCAGGACAAACTCGGCGCTGGCAGGCACTTGCAAATTATTGGTCTGGCATTTCACCACTTCAGTCTTGGTGCCACGCAGCAACCCGGCAAATCCGTATTCGGACAAGGTATCGGGCACGGGCGTCACTGCGCTTAAAATCGTGGCGGGATCAGCGCCCAGCGCCACCGCCACCGGAAAGCGCTCACCGGGATGGGCACGTTGCCAATCACGAAAATCCAGCGCGCCGCCGCGATGCGCCAACCAGCGCATGATGACTTTGTTGCGGGCGATCACTTGTTGGCGATAAATGCCCAGGTTCTGCCGTTCTTTGTGCGGGCCTTTGGTCACTACCAGCGCCCAGGTAATCAACGGCCCGGCATCGCCCGGCCAGCAGGTTTGAATCGGCAGTTTAGACAGGTCAACATCCGCCGCGTTGATGACATGCTCCTGGCACGGTGCATGGCTCAACACTTTGGGCGCCATGTTCAACACCTGCTTGAACACCGGCAGCTTGTCCCATAAGTCACGCAGCCCCTTGGGCGGCTCCGGCTCTTTCAGGAACGCCAGCAGTTTCCCCACGTCACGCAATGCCTCGACCGAGTCTTCGCCCATCCCCAGCGCCACACGCCGCGGCGTGCCAAACAGGTTGCACAATACGGGAACGGTATGCCCTTTGGGATTTTCAAATAATAGCGCCGGGCCACCGGCACGCAAGGTGCGGTCGCAGATCTCTGTCATTTCGAGATGGGGATCCACTTCAAAGGCAATGCGTTTGAGTTCGCCGGTTTGTTCGAGCTTGGCGATAAAATCGCGCAGGTCATGGTATTTCATAGAGGATTCAGTCCACGCTAAAAGTGACAAGCGCCAAGTTTACAAGAGAACGCACGCTTTCAGGATTATTTACCCGGCAGATTAAACACGGCAACCACAGGCGTGTGGTCCGAGGGCCGCTCCCATGCGCGGGGTGTTTTATCAATGTGGCACGATGCGCATACATCGCGCAATGCGGGGCTGGCAAGCACATGGTCGATGCGCAATCCCATGTTGCGGCGAAACGCCGCCATGCGGTAGTCCCACCATGAAAATTGGCCGGGAGCTTGCTCAAACAGGCGGAAGGTATCGCACAATCCCAAATCAATAAACCGCCGGAAAGCGGCGCGCTCCGGTTCGGAAAACAACACATGGCCCTCCCACACCGCAGGATCATGCACATCACCCGGCGCGGGGGCAATATTAAAATCACCCAATAATATGAGATGCGGATAAACCGCGCGTTGCGCTTCCACGTACGCCGTAAGTTTTTCCAACCAAGCAAGTTTATATGAATATTTTTCCGAGCCTACGGCTTCGCCATTGGGGATGTAAACATTCAATACGCGCACGGTGCCAAACGTGGCGCACAATACACGGCGCTGATGATCATCCAGATGGGGGATATCAGTGGCAATATCGCTGCCCGCGATACGGCTCAATATTGCCACGCCGTTATAGGTTTTTTGGCCGGAATAAATGACGTTATAACCGGCCGCTTCGATTTCCGCTACGGGAAAATTTTTATCTTCGGTTTTGGTTTCCTGCAAGGCGAGGATGTCCGGCTGCCCGGTCTTGATCCAGTCAAGAACCTGCGGCAAACGAACACGTAATGAGTTAACATTCCAGGTGGCGATTTTCATTGTCAGGCAGCAATGCCCGTGTGCCTGAGTAACGCGTCAATGGTGGGTTCGCGACCCCGGAATTCAATGAACAATTCCATGGGTTCCCGTGAGCCGCCCTGCTCGAGGATCGCTGACATAAATTCCAGGCCCGTTTTACGGTCAAAAATACCGTTCTCCTCAAACTTCGAAAAGGCATCGCTGGACAACACTTCGGCCCATTTATAACTGTAATAACCCGCCGCGTAACCACCCGCAAAAATGTGCGAAAACCCGTGGGGGAAACGGTTAAACGACGGCGGGTTCAGCACGGCCACCTCCTTGCGCACTTCATCAAGTATCTGGTAAACGCGGCCACCTTTAGCAGGGTCGTATTCCAGATGCATGCGGAAATCAAAAATCGAGAATTCCAGTTGCCGCGCCATTTGCATGCCAGACTGAAAATTTTTGGCTGCCAGCATTTTATCGAACAATGCGGGTGGCAAAGGTTCGCCAGTTTTGTGGTGCCCTGAAATCAAATTCAGCGCCTCACGCTCCCAGCACCAGTTTTCCATAAACTGGCTGGGAAGTTCTACCGCATCCCACGCCACGCCACTGATACCGGCAACGCTGGGATAATCCACGCGCGTCAACATGTGGTGCAGGCCGTGGCCAAATTCATGGAATAGCGTTTGCACTTCGTCATGGGTAAAGAGCGCTGGATCAGCGCCGATGGGTGATGAAAAATTGCAGGTCAGATAAGCAACGGGGGTTTGGATCCCTTGTGGGGTACGTTTACGCGTCAGGCATTCATCCATCCACGCACCGCCGCGCTTATGGGGGCGCGCATAAAGATCCAGATAAAACTGGCCACGCACAGCACCCTGGCTATCCTTGATTTCAAAAAAACGTACGTCAGGATGCCAGGTTTCCACACCTGTTACTTGCTGAATGTCCAGGCCATACAAACGCTGCACCACCGCAAACATTCCCGACAACACGCGGTGTTCGGGGAAATACGGCTTGAGTTCTTCCTGCGAAATGGCGTAAGTATGTTCGCTCAATTTTTCAGAAAAATAAGGAATATCCCACGACTCCAGATGGTCCGCCCCATAATGGGTACGCGCAAAATCACGCACTTCTTGCACATCTTTGCGGGCGATGGGATGTGAGCGTTGCGCGAGATCATGCAAGAAATCCAGCACCTGCTGGGTTGATGCCGCCATTTTGGTGGCAATGGAACGCTCCGCATAATTGGCAAAACCTAATAACTGGGCGACTTCGTGGCGTAATTTCAGGATTTTTTCCATGATCTCGGTGTTATCCCACTGCCCCGCATTCGGGCCGGCATCAGAAGCGCGCGTGACATAGGCTTCGTACATTTCACGGCGCAGTTCGCGGTCATCCGCGTAGGTGATGATCGGGAAATAAGAGGGAAATTCCAAGGTGAATAACCAGCCGGGTTTTCCGGCCGCAGCAGCCGATTGACGCGCCGCCGCCTTGGCGGACTCTGGCAAACCGGCCAGCGCGGCTTCGTTTTCAATAACTTTCTGCCAGGCGTGCGTCGCATCGAGCAGGTTCTCTTCAAACTTGCTGGTCAGCGCCGACAACTCTTGCATGATGGTTTTGTAACGCTCTTTATCCTGTGCTGGCAAAGCCACGCCGGACAAGCGAAAATCACGCAACGCGTTATCAATTATTTTCTGTTGCGCAACATCGAGCTTAGGGTACTCAGCACCCTGAGCGATAGACTTATACGCCTGATACAGGCGCTCATTCTGGCCCATCTCCGTTGCGTAATCACTGAGCTTGGGCAGGCACGCATTATACGCGGCACGCGACGCATCGGAATTTACCACCGAGTTCATATGGCTCACCGGCGACCAGGCACGGTTCAAGCGCTCACCTACCTCTTCAAGGGGTTGTATCAAATTGGCCCAGGTATAGGTGCCGTTAGCGGCAAGCAATTGCTGGATCCGGGCACGGCTTTCCGCCAGAATGACGTCAATCGCAGGCTCTACATGTTCAGGGCGAATCTGGGCAAAATGTGGCAGGCCCGTTGTTTCAAGCAAAGGATTGTTCATGATATTTACCTGCTTAATTCCACATAGAAAAGACGTCTAATGTAGCATAATTTAGTAACATCGTTGATAGGATCGTAAAAAATCAGGGCTTGATATTTAGCGAAAATAACCGCACCATTCGGCCATGGCCATCAGAACTTACCAAGGCATTACCCCCATTGTGCCCAGCAACGCTTTTGTCGATGAAATGGCGCTGGTCACAGGTGACGTTACTCTGGGGGACGATGCCTCGATCTGGCCCATGAGCGTAGCGCGTGGTGATGTGCATCGCATCGTGGTCGGCGCGCGCACCAACATTCAGGATGGTTCAGTGCTGCATGTCACCCAACCCAACCGTTTTACCCCAAGCGGATACCCCTTGCATATCGGCAACGATGTTACAGTCGGCCACCGCGTTATTTTACATGGCTGTACGGTAGAAGATTGCGCCTTGATCGGCATGGGATCCACCGTATTGGATGGCGCCATCATCCGCTCACAGGTATTGCTTGGCGCAGGCAGCCTGGTGCCACCCGGCAAAGACCTGGAAGGCGGTTATCTATGGATGGGTAGTCCCGTGAAAAAAATCCGGCCGTTGACGGAACATGAAATGGCTTTTTTTGCGTATTCCGCGGCGCACTATGTCACATTAAAAAACAAGCATATGGCCAAATAACCCTGGCACAAGGCGTTCAAGCCATCAACATCCTGACGCCTAAAACCGCCAGAAAAATTGCGAAAAACTTTTTGAGCTTGTCAGCAGGCAGCGCGTGGGCAAGCCGTGCGCCGAGAGGAGCAAACAGCATGCTGGCGACACCCACTGCAGCAAAGGCGGGCCAGTACACGTAACCGCTGCTCATGGCAGGCAGTCCAGCTTCATTCCACCCGGTGGCGATGAAGCCGAGCGTGCCTGCCACGGCGATCGGGAAACCACACGCGGCAGAGGTGGCTACAGCGTTATGAATTCCGATGCGGCACCAGGCAAGAAACGGTACGGTGAGCGTGCCCCCACCAATACCGACAATTGCCGAAACGCTGCCGATCACCCAACCCACCACACCCATGCCGAGCCAGTCTGGCACGTTGCGTTGCATTGATGGCCGCACCCCCAGCCACATTTGCAATGCCACCAACAACTCGAAAATACCAAACACGGGTTTCAGCACTGCGTCGGACAGCATATCTGCCACCACCGCGCCACTCAGCGCACCCAGGACAATACCGGGCACCAGACGCCCGCACAGCGACCACAGCACGGCACCACGTTGATGGTGGGCACGGATCGACGACAGCGAAGTGAGCATGATGATGGCGAGGGAGGTGCCTAGCGCCATGTGCATGATGACAGCGCCGTGCATTGCCTGGCCCTGAAAGATGAACACCAGCACCGGCACCATCACCAATCCACCGCCTACGCCAAGCAGGCCTGCCAAGGTTCCGGCAAACGCGCCCAGCGCCAAATAGAGCGGGATATCCACCTTCGCAGTTATCCGCCGTGCATGGACGCACAAGTGTCGCCAGAGGCAGGATGCCGGAAGCGACCGTGCATCATATCGGCCATTTTTGCGGTGTGGGTGACAGCACTACGCCCCGCTCCGTAACGATGGCGTCGATCAATTCCGCAGGCGTCACATCAAAGGCCGGATTCCAGGCGGCGGCACCTAGCGCCGCTACGCGTGTACCGGTGTGGTTTAATATTTCATCGGCGGAACGGATTTCGATGGGAATGCCTGTGCCGTTGCTTAACGTCATGTCTACCGTAGATGTCGGTGCCACCACCATAAACTTGG
Source organism: Gammaproteobacteria bacterium (assembly GCA_020053945.1). GTDB lineage: Bacteria > Pseudomonadota > Gammaproteobacteria > Ga007554. The sequence goes on along the minus strand of JAGVME010000060.1, from coordinate 9,124 downwards.
CGCCGTGATACCGCGCCACTATCGCCAAATTGTAGGTGCCGATTTTATTGGCGGTGTCGCCGTTAGCGGCAATGCGGTCAGCGCCGACGATCACCCAGTGTACTGCGCCCTGCTTCATCAGGTGCGCGCCGGCACCTTCCACCACCAGCGTAACGGGAATATTATCTTCCACCAATTCCCATGCGGTGAGGCGTGCGCCCTGCATCCACGGCCGGGTTTCATCGGCAAATACCTGGTTGATTTTCCCTGCCGCATACGCCGCGCGGATCACACCCAGCGCCGTGCCATATCCGCCCGTCGCCAGCGAGCCGGTATTGCAATGCGTGAGCACGGCGCACGGCCTTTGGCTTGAACCGGCAATTAACGCCGCGCCAAGCTGCCCCATGTGGCGATTAGCGGCAATGTCTTCTTCATGTATGCGCCGCGCTTCAGCGAGCAGGGGTTCATACGGATCGCCACTCACATGGGCCAGGTGACCGCGCATCCGATCCAGCGCCCAAAACAGATTGACCGCCGTGGGACGCGAACGCGCCAGCACGTCCAGATCCGCCTCGATGTCACCCTGCCAGGTGGTGGATGAACGCGCATAACAAGCGCGCGCTGCCAGCACTACGCCATACGCGGCCGTCACCCCAATGGCGGGCGCGCCGCGCACCACCATATCGGTGATGGCTTGAGCCGTGTCACGGGCATTTTCCAGCACCACGTAAGTGCGTTGCTGGGGTAATAAACGTTGATCCAGCAATTTCAGGGCGCCATTGGCCCATTCCACTGCGCGTATCGAGTCATGATGATGATTTGTCATGGTTATTGGCCGTTAGTGATGTTTAAAGTGTCACATGATAAAGGGATTACGGTGTTTTTGGGTAAAAAAATACTCACAGCCGCCGTTATTAGTTAGTACACCGCCTCCCCCTTGATATTACACAGCCAGGACATCCACACAGATAATAATGAGAACTATTTTCATAAAAATCACTTGTATCGCGTGGCTATATGGCATGGCGGCCACACCGTTGCACGCCAACAACACGCCCTCCTTCCAGTTTATCCCCTTAGACACGGTGCTGTTTGACACCGGCAAGGCTGACCTTAAAAGCGATGCAAAAACCCTGCTTGATGACATTGCCAAATATTTGCGCAATAATCTGGCACTGCAACGCGTCCTGATTGAAGGGCATGCCGATGAAACCGGCCACCGCAACAAGAATTATCAATTGTCTGACCGCCGCGCCACCGCCGTGCGTGATTATCTGGTCGAAAAAGGCGTACCCGTCGATCTGATCCAGCTTACAGGCCGCGGCGAGAATCAACCCGTGGACGAAGCCTGGAGCCGCTCTGGCCGCGAACGTAACCGGCATGTGGAGATCTACGCGGTGATGCGTGAATAGCGGTATACTTATATTCAAGTATAGTCAACCCTTGGTATTCGCATGCTTGCTATCGACACGCTCATCCACGCGCGCTGGATCATTCCCGTTGAACCTGATAACACCGTACTCGACCATCACAGCATAGCCATCCATGAAGGACGCATTGTCGCGCTGCTGCCCACCGCACAGGCGAGGGCAACCTATCACGCCAGCGCTACGCTCACCCTCAACGAACACGCGCTGATCCCCGGCCTGGTGAATGCCCATACCCATGCGGCCATGTCATTATTTCGTGGCCTGGCGGATGACTTACCGCTCATGGAATGGTTGAACAATCATATCTGGCCTGCGGAAGGCGCGTGGGTCAGCACTGAATTCGCACGCCACGGCACGCAGCTTGCCATCGCTGAAATGCTGCGCGGCGGCACCACCTGTTTCAATGACATGTATTTTTTCCCCGATGAAACGGCGCACGTGACCGAAGAATGCCAAATGCGCGCCACCGTCGGGTTGATTGTCATCGACTTTCCTACGGTATGGGCGGCCAGTGCGGAAGAATATATCAACAAAGGCCTGGCTCTGCATGACCGTTATCGCGGCCACCCCTTGGTGCGCACCGCGTTTGCGCCGCACGCGCCCTACACGGTGTCCAATGCGCCACTGGACAAGATACGCACCTATGCCGATGAGCTGGATATTCCCATTCACATGCACATCCATGAAACCGTGGACGAAATTAATCAGGGATTGACGCACTACAACACACGTCCCTTGCGGCGCCTCGAACAGATGGGGCTGCTGTCGCCGCATCTTATCGGCGTACACATGACCCAACTCACCGACGACGAAATCAGCCGCTATGCCGCGACGGGCGCGCATGTCGTCCATTGCCCTGAGTCCAACCTGAAACTCGCCAGCGGTTTTTGTCCGGTGCAGAAGCTCATCATTGCGGGCGTTAATGTCGCCATCGGCACCGATGGCGCCGCCAGCAATAACGACCTCGACATGTTCAGCGAAATGCGCACCGCCGCGCTGCTCGCCAAAGCGGTCGCCAATGATGCCAGTGCGGTCTCCGCCGCCACTGCTCTGCGCATGGCCACGCTTAATGGCGCCAAGGCGTTGGGGCTGGATGAAGACATCGGTTCATTACTGCCCGGCAAAGCCGCTGACATCGCCGCCGTGCATCTGGGTAGCATTGAAACCCAGCCCATTTATCATCCCATCTCACAACTGGTATATGCTACCGGCCGCGACAAGGTCACTGATGTGTGGGTAGCAGGAAAACATTTATTAAAAGAACGCGTACTGACTACACTCGACGAACATGCTATTTTGGAAAATACGCGGCAATGGCGTGATAAGATCAAGAAATACGACTAAAAAGCTGTTGTCATTTCGAGCACAGCGACGACTGCATGCGACCGCCATGGATGGCGGAAGGTAGAGCAATGCAGGAGCACACCGCTGCGCTGCCGGGATGCAGGAGGTAGAACAACGCATGGAGCGGTTACCGAGAAATCCTTGTTTCGAACGTAAAAATAACCGTCATCCCGAACGTAGTGAGGGATCTTTTAGGATTTCTCCCGTTGGTCGAAATGACATATCCTGATTTAATCAGTATTTCACCAAGAGTCAATGCAAACTAAATAAAATGCCAACCCATAAAATATTATTCGCCGCCAGCGAAGCCCACCCGTTAATTAAAACCGGCGGACTCGGCGATGTTGCAGGAAGCCTGCCCATTGCACTCCAGGCACAACGCCAGGAGGTGTGCATTATCATGCCGGCCTATCACGATTTAATCATACGTGCTGGCAAACTCACCCGCATCCATCCCATGCTGGCCGGTTTTCATGCCAATTTGCCCAAGGGCATGCGCCTGCTTGAAGGCACACTGCCCAACAGTAAAATAAAATTATGGCTGGTAGACGCTCCCGCTTATTTTGATCGCCCCGGCAATCCTTACCTGAACCCGCAAGGTACTGACTGGCCCGACAACGCGCAACGCTTTGCGCTGTTTGCGCGGGTCGTTGCCGCCGTGGCCATGAACAAGGCGGGGTTGGCATGGCAACCGGATATCGTCCATTGCAACGACTGGCAATGCGGCCTCATCCCGGCCCTGTTATCACTCGAAACCGCGCGCCCCGCCACGGTGTTCACCGTGCATAATCTTGCGTATCAGGGATTATTTCCGGCAGAAACATTCGCAGCGCTCAACTTACCCGCGTCTTTATGGGGTGTCGACAGCCTGGAATTTTACGGTCAGGTATCTTTCATCAAAGGTGGCCTGGCGCATGCCGATATGATCAGCACCGTCAGCCCCACCTATGCGCAGGAAATTCGCACACCAGCTTACGGCTGTGGGCTGGAAGGCCTGCTCAACCACCGCGCAGAACGCCTCACCGGCATTCTTAACGGCGCCGACTACACACATTGGGACCCGCAGCACGACCCGCTCATTCCCCATCATTACAACGCCCAATCGCCGCACAACAAAGCCGACAACAAAGCCGCGCTGCAAACCCGTGTCGGCCTGCCTGTTGCCGCAGACATTCCCGTGTTCGCCATCATCAGCCGCCTCGTCGAACAAAAAGGCATTGACCTGCTGCTCGGCAGCCTACCGGAATTATTGCGCCATCATAAAGTCCAGTTCATCATGCTCGGCAACGGCGAGCCGCGCTTTGAAAAGGCTTTCAGCGCATTGGCGGATCAATACCCCACGCAAGTCGCAACAAAAATCGGCTTCAATGAAGAACTCGCACACCTCATCGAAAGCGGCGCAGATTCATTTGTCATGCCCTCGTTCTTCGAACCATGTGGCCTCAACCAGATCTACAGCCTGCGCTACGGCACCGTACCCATCGTGCGCCGCACGGGCGGACTCGCCGACACTGTAGTGGATGCCACACCGGAAGCATTAACAAACCACACCGCCACCGGCATTGTATTTAATGAAGCCACTCCACCTGCCCTGCTCACCGCATTTGAACGCGCACTTGCGCTATATCAACAACCAGCGCGCTGGCAACAAATGGTGGTGACTGGCATGAAACAGGATTTTAGCTGGAAACACAGCGCAAAACAGTACTTGGCGCTGTATCAGCGTGCGGTTGCCTGGAAAGAAAAAGACGTTCAGATGTAACGTAAAATCATGCGGTGAATACTTTCTGCAATACACACAATTTCAGGTCATCACAATAGGGGATCCCAAACCGCTCATCCCCATAAGGAAAATCGGCCCATTCCCCGGTATTCACATAGCCGCGGCGCCCATACCACTGAATCAATTCCGTCCTCAGCGCAATCACCGTCATGGTCATGGTTTCACACCGCCATTCTGCGCGCGCGAATGTTTCCACATGCAGGAGAAATGCTTTACCCAACCCTTGCGCTTGGCTATCGGGCTTTATGGCAAACATACCCAGATAACAATTCTTATGTTCACGTCGCAGATGCACACTGCCCATCAACACGTCATCTAAAAAACACAACAAAAATACATTATCAGGTGTTTGCAAAATTTCCAAGATCGCATCCGGATCTGTTCTTTGCCCTCCCAGCAAGTCTGCCTCAGTCGTCCAGCCTTGACGACTTGACTCACCCCGGTAAGCAGAGTTCACCAAAATTGCTATTTTGGCAGAGTCATTTTCTTTGGCGATCTTGAAGATCATGATTTAGCTTACAGATCGTTGTCTTTGCGCACACCACTCAAGCGCATCCACTCGTCACGCTCTGTCACGGGAGCCATGTCAAACCAGGGTTGGTAGTGTTGCATGACGGCATCGGATTGAGTATTGAGAATGCCGGACAAAACAATGGCGCCGCCGGGGCGCACCAATTCGGCAAACAAAGGAGCAAGCTCAATTAATGGGCCAGCCAGAATGTTGGCCAGCATAATATCTGTTCCCGTGTGCGGTAAATCCTGGGGTAATACCGTGTGGATGAGCATGTTGACAGCATTTTTTTCGGCGTTAAGCGCCGTCGCGTGCAACGCCTGTGGATCATAATCCACCGCCCACACCTGCTGCGCACCGAGTTTGGCGGCGGCCACAGCAAGAATGCCGGAACCGCAACCATAGTCGATGATATGCTTATCGGTAACATCATGCGCATCTAACCATTCCAGACACAATGCCGTAGTAGGATGCGTGCCTGTACCAAACGCCAGGCCGGGGTCGAGCATAACGGTGATGGCATCGGCCTCCGGGGGCTGATGCCAACTTGGGCAGATCCACAAACGTGCGCCAAAGCGCATCGGATGGTAGTTATCCATCCATTCACGCTCCCAGTCTTTATCTTCGAGCGGGCTGATGACATGGGGCAAATCTTGCCCGCCCAACGCATTCCGCAGCCAGACAAGCACCGCTTGCAGATCTGCATCAGCATCAAACAATCCGGTAACCCAAGTCTGGCTCCACAACGGTGTCGCGCCGGGAGGCGGTTCATAAAGGGGTTGATCAGCCGCATCCTGTAAGGTCACCGAAAGCGCGCCAGCATCGCTGAGCAAATCACTTAATCGCTGGGCGGCCTCGGGGGTGGAGGCAAGTTTAAGTTGGAGCCAGGCCATCTATAGACAGTGGGGGACACAAGAATGAGTATAGGGATAACATAACACGACCCCCTCATGTTCAGCAATTTTTCCCGGTCAATTGCCGTCCCCTACCGGTTTGAATTAATATATGCCATCAATATTCTACCGGGGTTCGGGCTATGCTCACATACCAACCCAGCGTATCCGCATAGACTCTCCATTAACGGCTCCGGTTGGCCCTTGAATCCACCGTGAGTGGCATTACCCACCCAAAGCGGACAACATTACATTATGGTCACCTTATTTATCTCTGATCTACACCTGTGCGCAGAACGACCGGAAATCACCACCACCTTTATCGGGTTTCTACGCGCCCCAGCCCGCCAGGCGGAGGCGCTGTACATTCTGGGGGATTTGTTTGAAGTGTGGATTGGCGATGATGCTGCCATTGCCGCCCACCAGCCCATCATTGACGCCTTAAAAAATCTCACAGACAGCGGCGTTCCCGTCTATGTCATGCACGGTAACCGGGACTTTTTGCTGGGCAATGCTTTTGCAACCGCCAGTGGTTGCCAATTGATTGCCGAACCTCTCGTCATTAACCTGCATGGCACCCCCACCTTGCTCATGCACGGTGATGTGTTGTGTACCGATGATGTCGACTACCAGCGCTTTCGCGCCCAAGTGCGCAATCCGGCATGGCAACAAAAAGTGTTGGCGCTGACACCCCAGCAACGCCTTGCGATGGCGCAGGACTACCGCAACCAGAGCCGCGAGCAATCAAGCCAGAAATCCATGGATATTATGGACGTAAATCCACATGCCGTAGAAACCACCTTGCGTGAACACGGCGTGTCACACTTGATTCATGGACACACCCACCGCCTGGCCGTTCATGACATTACTGTGGATGGCAAACCCGCGCGGCGCACCGTGCTGGGCGACTGGCATCGGCAAGGTAACGTACTGGTATGTGATGATGCCGGATGCAACTTTTCATGGTTATCTTTCCAGCATTAACGTCTGCCGCGCAGGTGACGATAACCCTCACAAGAGCATCCACTCATGGACGGAATAACCCGGCACTGCCATGTACCCTGAAAACCATTTACATGGCGCATTGTTCGCCATCAGCGCCGCATTGATGTTCGCGGCGATGGGCGCCACCATCAAAGTCATATCCACCGATTTGCCCATTGAAATGGCGGTCTTCTTCCGGAATTTCTTTGGTTTAATTGTCTTGTTGCCGTGGTTGCTGCGCGGTGGCGTGCGCGCCTTGGCGACCCAGCATTTTAATGCGCACTTGATGCGCTCACTGGCTGGCGTGGCCGCCATGTATTGTTTTTTTTATGCAATTCATTACTTGCCGCTCTCGGAAGCGGTGCTGCTGAATTTTACCGCACCGCTGTTTGTGCCTTTTGTAGCGTTGTTCTGGCTTAAAGAACCCGTAGCACGCGCACTGTGGTGGGCTATCCTGGTGGGCTTTATGGGCATTATCCTAATTTTAAAACCTGGCATGGCGATGTTCTCACCTGCCGCCTTGATCGGCCTGGCCTCGGGTGCATTGGCGGCGCTGGCAGTGGCAACCATCCGGCGCATGGCAGAAACCGAACCGACCACGCGCATCGTGTTTTATTTCTGCATCATCAGCACCCTGGTATCGGCCATCCCCCTGTTGTGGTACTGGCAAACACCTGCGCCAACATTATGGGGTTTCATGATTTTATCGGGCATATTCGCAACCGCAGGGCAACTGTTGCTGACACGCAGCTACGCGCTCGCCGCCGCATCATTTATTGGCCCGTTCACTTACAGTTCAGTGGTATTTGCGACCATCATCGGCTGGTTATTGTGGGATGAAAGCCCGCACGCGCTAACGCTGGCAGGTGCATTGCTGGTGTGTATGGCGGGGATTATTGCCATGCGCCAGGTCGGCGCGCCTGGCGGGATAAAAAAATAACCGCTGATGTGTGGCATGTATCCCTGATGGAAATGGCCACGCATAAAAACGATAACCAACTGAATTATGCAACTAGATTATCGGACACTACTGATACCTGATTATAAATATAGCTATATATCCTTGCGCCCTCTCATACCCCACCCAGCATCACAATTAACTGCGCCTTGTTACTGATATGCAGCTTTTTATAGATATTTTTGAAATGGGATCGAACGGTCTCTGGCGCGATATTCAAACCCTGACTGATTTGTCGGTAATCGAACCCTTGCGCCATCAGGTGGGCGATATCCGTTTCCCGTTTTGACAGCGCATCGACAGGCAAGCGCGTTCGTGCCTTTAGAAAGAGCAGTCCGGCGCTCTGGTTGCACTGGATCACTAGCGTTCTTCCGGCGTAGCGACCCGAGCCATCCAAGCTGGCTATCAGACCAGTAGGCAGACGGTCTGTTGCTGAGCTTCGAAACTCCTCGCGTAGCAGCCCCATAAATCCGCTCTCGGCATGGTAGAGCATGCCCCGCTTATCGGCGATGGCAAGCTGGAAACGGCGTTGGCTGCCATCGAGATGTTTCAGATGAATCAGGCGATTGATCGACAGCGATTCTATACAGGTGCGGCAACAGTATCTGCATTAGATGTTGGTCTCTGTCGCTGTAATCTTGATCAGGATTGGCGCGAAAGAGCGATATCCAAGAGGCAAATCCATTGTTTCGGTTCAAGGTACCGCTGTTCAGCATGTTTTCGACGTTGTGATTTTTCAGAAGATGACGGAATTCCAGAGACGCTTTTTTGTCACTAAATACGGTGGACGCGTGAAAACGATACACCCCATCCCCATGTTCAAATATGATGGATGTGGTAGGGTCTTGCTCGGCAACTTCTCTATACTCCATCGGTGCATCGGGTGACATATCGTGCAGATGGAGTGCATGGATGGATAGCGTAGACCCTGTCATCACGCCACTCCCCCACCATCCAGAATCAAAGGCGAGCAGGGGTTTGATCAACTCCAACGCCGCCCGCTGAAACTCCTCCACAGGCAGTTCGCTCGATGCACGATAGAGTGCTAGCACCAGATCATCGGCTGTGGCTATTTTCCCTCCAAGAGTCATTGTTAAATTTCCCCTGATGATTTCCAAAACATTTTTACAGGAGTATAGCCCCGGATTTTTTCAAAAATCAAAGTAAATAGTCGCCCCTGAAAAACACCTAACAAATTGATTATTCTATAAAAATAGCCTTATTTGTGCTATAATTTCGACC
>JAGVME010000103.1 GCA_020053945.1 Gammaproteobacteria bacterium | reverse complement strand
GACCCGCAGCAGGTCAGCGAGATGTCTGCCGCCCGCTGTAATTCCCGCTGTCTGCCCCCTATTCCGTTCCCCCCGGCGTTGCAACTTACCAGCGATTTGCCGCGTGCTTTGGCAACTGCACCTGATGTATTGGTGGCGGTGTCCAGCGCAGGATTTCGAGGCGTACTCGAATCGCTCGCGGTTGCTTGGCAACATCCTGCCCCCCTTCGTTTAGCGTGGGCGACTAAAGGCTTAGAGCCCGGCAAGGGTCGACTATTGCACCAGGTGGCCGCTGATGTGCTGGGTGACGCGTTGCCCACTGCGGTGATTTCCGGTCCCACGTTTGCTTGTGAAGTTGCGGCGGATTTGCCTACGGCGGTAACTATCGCTTCCGCCAATGGCGCGTTTGCGGCCGATCTTGCTGAGCGTTTGCACAATAATAATTTCCGTGCCTACACCGGCACGGATGTGGTGGGGGTTGAAGTGGGCGGCGCGGTAAAAAATGTGCTGGCGATTGCCGCTGGCATTGCCGATGGCCTGGGTTTTGGCGCCAATACGCGTGCGGCGTTAGTCACGCGCGGCCTGGCTGAAATGATGCGTTTAGGCGCGGCGCTGGGGGGGCGGCGTGAAACCCTAATGGGTTTGGCGGGGCTGGGCGACCTGGTGTTGACTTGCACCGACAATCAATCCCGCAACCGCCGTCTTGGCCTGGCGCTTGCGCAAGGCCATACCCTTGCCGCCGCGCTGGCAAACATTGGCCAGGCCGTGGAGGGTGTGCAGACCGCCATTGAAGTTGTGCATCTCGCCCAAAAGCTCGGCATTGACATGCCGATTACCGCGCAAGTGTATGAAGTATTGCATGCGGGCCGTATGCCACGCGATGCCGTAAATGCCCTGTTGAACCGTGATAAGAAGGCTGAGCTATGAAAGCCATGATCCTCGCGGCCGGGCGGGGCGAACGCATGCGGCCACTGACGGACCATACCCCCAAACCTTTGCTCAGGGCGGGTGGACGGCGCTTGATTGAATATCATATTGAGGCGCTGGTGGTGGCAGGTATACGTGAAATTGTAATTAATCATGCGCACCTCGGTAGCCAGATTGAAGAGTCACTGGGTGATGGCGCCCGTTATGGCGCGCAGATCAATTATTCCGCCGATACCCCCGAAGGGGACGCGCTCGAAACGGGTGGGGGTATTTTCAAGGCATTGCCACTGCTGGGCGACGCGCCTTTTGTAGTGGTTAATGGGGATATCTGGACAGATTATCCCTACGCGGAGTTGTTCAAAACCCCGCTGTCCCAGACGGTGGATACCAACCACTCCCACCCGGCTATTCCCGCGCTTCCTGCGATGTGTATGGATGTAGCAGTGTCGCGGGAGAGCGAAGCGAGGGGTTCAGGATGCCGGGAGCAACCGCCCGCAGCACTTATGCTTCCCTGTATGGCGGCTGCTCCTGCGCCCGCGGCACTTATGCTTCCCTGCATGGCGCATCTGGTGCTTGTTGATAATCCACGGCATCATCCCAAAGGTGATTTTGTGCTACGTGTGGGTGATGATAGCTCCAAAAGTTCCGGGGCTAGCATGTGCCATGTATATGACCCCGTCCCGGGTGAATCCACACTCACGTTTAGCGGCATCGGCGTATACCGCCCGGAATTATTCGCTGGCTGCACCCCGGGTAAATTCCAGCTCGCCCCCTTATTACGTAAAGCCATGCGGCAACATGCAGTGACCGGCGTATACTATACGGGTCAATGGATGGATATAGGCACGCCGCAACGGCTCCAGGAGTTAGACCAGCGTCTTGGCGACGCCATGAATTAAGGTGTGCCTGGCAAGCCGGAAGAGCCAAGGCAGGTTGCTCGCTTGATAAGGGTTCATCTCAGTAATGCGACGCCTTGCGGCATATAGTTAACCCCACCTCCGCAGGATACACCGCGGATCCCCGGCAGCAGATTATCCCATGGCCCAAAAAGCAACAGTTTTTAAATCCCATCTGCAAATTGCAGACATGGATCGTGGTTATTACAACGATCATCGCTTGACGGTCGCACAACATGCCTCTGAAACTGATGAGCGTATGATGGTTCGTTTGCTGGCGTTTGCGCTGCATGCAAACGAAGATTTGCAATTCACCAAAGGCCTTAGCGCGGACGACGAGCCGGATGTGTGGCAGAAGAGTTTGACGGATGAAATCGAAGTGTGGATTGATGTGGGTTTGCCTGATGAGAAGCGCATAAGAAAGGCCTGTGGCCGCGCTAAACAAGTTTACATCTATGCGTATGGTGGCCGCGCGGCGCAGCTTTGGTGGGATCAGGCTTCTGGCAAATCACTGCGTTTTGATAACCTGAAAGTCATTAACTTGCCCCAGCCCGCAACCAAGGCATTGGCGGAATTGGCGCAACGGGCCATGAACCTGCAATGTACGATACAAGAAGGGCAGGTTTGGGTGAGCGATGCGGATGTTACCGTGGTTGTTGATCTTGAAGTATTAATGTAAAGCGGGCGAGGCCCGCGGTGCCGTAACCCGCCAGATGTATACCCTTGCAATCAACGAAGTCAGCAACACGCTGGCGCACCGCATCCACCGCTGTAGTTGCCGCCTTTGGTTTCTTGCGCAGGACGACGGGTGCCTGCGGGCGCGCACCAGGCGACGGGTGCGCGCGGTGTGGCGGGTGTGATGCCGATGAAGTCGTTTTTGTAGGGACCCTCCGTGAGCAGGGTAAAAGTGCGTTCGCATACGGCCATGCGTTCGCCGCGCAGATAAACGTGCCCTTCGTCATCATTGACGCTGGCATAGGGGCCGCGATAAATGACGGCGTGGCCGACATCCATGCACGCGGTGCCTACGCCTTTGGTGGCGGTGAGTGTGGCGGAGCGGAATTCAATGCCGTTGACGACTTGCCATGGCTGCGCATCCCATTTGTCGTAGCAGACAGCGATGAATCCGGCGTCGGTAAATGCCTTGATGAATTCCTGTTCCTGAAAAGCGCCCGAAATACAGCCGCTCCACAAGTGGGTGTCAGCCTTGAGATGGGCGGGCACGGTTTCGTCGCTGATGATGTCGGAAATGGCGACGCGTCCACCCGGTTTGAGCACGCGGAATATTTCATTAACCAGCCGTTGCTTGTCGCTATCACGCACCAGGTTTAATACGCAGTTGGAAATCACCAGGTCTACCGAGGCATCGGCGATCATTGGTTGGGTGTGGCGTTGCTGGTCTTGCCAGGTGTTGAGTGCGGTGAGGTCGGCGGCATTGCGCACGGGATATTCTTGCAGATAACGCTCCAGCGCGGCGACATCCAGCGCGAGGTCTTCGATGTGGCCTTTGGCGAAGCGCACGCGTTGTCCGCCCAGTTTTTTTGCCATTTCGGTTTGGTATTTTCTTGCCAGCGCGAGCATGTCATCGTTCATGTCCACGCCCATAACGTGGCCGTGATCACCCACCAGTTGCGCCGCCATGTAACAGATTTTCCCCGCGCCGCTGCCCAGGTCAAGCACGGTGTCGCCAGCGTGTACATAACGTGACGGGTCGCCGCAGCCGTAATCTTTCTCGATGATTTCCTGTGGCAACAACGCCAGCAATGAGGTGTCGTAATCCACGGGGCAACACAAGGTAGGTTGCACTTCTTTGGCGCCTTGTGAATAACGGTCAATGACGGCGTGTGTGACGTTCATGGTGGGTTCCTTTGTAAAGTAAATGGTTTTCCCTCTCCCCCAGCCCCTCTCCCCCAGCCCCTCTCCCATTGCATGGGAGAGGGGAGTGAAGTGAATGGGTTAATCAGTCAGCGCGCCTCCGCAACTGCTGCCTTGGCCGGCGGTGCAGCCATAGCAATGATCTTTGACGACAATGGGGCGACCTGTGATGTCGCGGTTCATGAGGTCGGTGATGTGGGTGCGTGGTTTGGCGTTGATGCGCAGCGGCAGGTTGAGCATTTGGTTAAAGTCGCAATCATAGACGTAACCTTGCCAGTCGACACTGATGAGGGAGCGGCACATGACGGCGTCAAGATTCGATTCCTGGTAAGCGCTACGCAATAAATCCATATAACCATGAAATTGGTTTTTTGAAACCAGGGTGCTACCAAAACGTTGTATGGGCATGTTGGTGATGGTGTAGAGGTGATTGAACATCACGCCATAGTGTTCGCTTAAATGTTTGCGGTAATCTGCTTCCAGCGCTTGCTGTGGCGGCGGTAGCGATGGGCCTTGCGGATTGTAGACGAGGTTGAGAATTAATCCTGATCCTGGTTTGGCATAGCCCAGCACATTGAGCTTTTGTAAGCCACGGATGCTGGCGCCAAACACGCCTTTGCCGCGTTGTTGTTCCACATTGTCTTCCAGGTAACACGGCAGCGAGGCGGTGATGTTCACGCCTTGTGCGGCGAGAAATTCTGCGGTGTCGGCATGGCCAGGTTGTTCGAAAATAGTAAGGTTGCAGCGGTCGATCACTTCAATGTTTAATGCGCGGGCGGCGCATACCAAGTCACGGAAATGGGGATTTAATTCTGGGGCGCCGCCGGTGATGTCCAGGGTGGCGATGCCAGAAGTGCGCAGAAAGGCAATGATGTGGCCGATGTTGTCACGTGTCATGATTTCGGTGCGCGTGGGGCCGGCATTGACGTGGCAATGCAAACAGGATTGGTTGCACAAATAGCCGAGGTTGACCTGCAAGGTGGTGAGTTTGCCGCGTTTGACCGGCGGAAAGTCGGTGTCTTGCAAAAGGGGGAGTGTTGCGTGCATATTTGTCCTTTCTAAAATTGGTGCAGGAACAATGAGCTGATAGCGGCGACAAGGGCGGCAATCGGTAATGTTACTACCCAACCGAACAGAATCAACTTTAATGTGTCATTTTGATTGGGTTTAATGCGATCTGTCCAGCGTACACCCATCAACGCGCCGGTGCTGACATGGGTAGTGGACACCGGCAGGCCCAAGGGGGAGGCGGCCAATACCAGGATTGAGGTGCCCATGTTGGCGACCAGTCCGCTGCTGGCATCCAGTGGGGTGACGCGGTGGGCGAGCACGTCAAGCACTTTGAATCCACCCCACAGGCAACCGGCGCCCATTACCAACGTGACCAGCAGGATGGGCCAGACTTGGGGCAGAGATGAGGTGGTTTGCACAAGAGCGGGCGGGGCAAGTGTCAGCGCCAGTATCATAAAAGCCGCAATTTTGGGTACGTCGTTAAGCCCACGCGCAAAGCTGGTGGTGCCGCTGCTGAGCCAGTGCAAGGCAGTCCATACGCGTTCAGCCATGGCGGGTGGCCGGGGTGATGTACTGGCGGCGCCCGGCATCGTGCGCCGCCCATGGATGGGCAAGTGCCGTGAGCGCAGGATGCGCTGGAGCGGCCCTTTTGCCGCACTGACACTTCCGTGTGTGGCGCATACAAAAGGATTTTTTTGCCAGGCTTCTTGCGGGCAGCAGCCGGGTGACCAGGCGGGTATTTTTTTTGCGACATACCGCATGAGTAACAACAATAGCACGCACAGCCCGATGGCGATGAGAGGGCTGAGCAGCAGCGGCAATAAGGCCTTGCTGGCCACGGCGCTGGCATGCAGGTTTTCGGTTCCGCTGGCGGCCTCGGTGCCCACCAGGGCCGCACCTACAATCCCCCCCAGCAGGGCATGGGTGGTGGACACGGGCAGACCCACCCGTGTCGCAAACCCTACCCAGGCGACGGCGCCGAGGGTGACACCCGCGACAAATGTCAGGTCAATGGTGAAATTTGGGTTGAGGAAGCCCTTGGTAAAGGCGTTGATCAAGGCCGCGCCCCACATCAATGCGGCCAGGCCACCCAGCATGGTCCAGAATGTTCCCCACAGCACGGCGCGCCGGGCGTGGGCAGTGCCGTTGCCTACCAGTGTGGCCACGCCTTTGGCGATGTCGTTGGCGCCGTTTGCCCAGGCAAGCAGTAATACGAGCAGGCAAACCGCCAGGATACCGAGGGTCATGATGTGTGATGTTCCCAAAAAATACTTTGATTAATGGAGTCTCTGAATTATTCAGAGGTTCCTTAACTGATATTTTGATTTATACTATTTTTTATGCGTAAAGCCGCGTCAGGTGACAAACGCGGGCCATCATTATGCGTATCCCACTGCTTGGTGATACGGTGGCTTGCGGCGCGGATAAACAACATTTGGTTGTTATAGTGTGTGCACCCTTTGCAGATCAGGGAATGGGCGAGCACCCCCAGCCGCTCCCTGAACGACAAAGGCCGATCCAGCGATACAGACACCAGGTTGGCTATTTTTTTGCAGGACATCATAGGATTACCGTCCAAACCATTTGACTTCCAGGCATTGCCGCAACTGCATACGCGCACGCGACAGCATCACCCATGCATTGTTAGTCGTGGAAATGTCCAAAACCTTACAGATCTCTTCGGTGTCCAACCCATTGACCTCGCGCAGGATAAATAATTCAGCCAGACGCGGTGGCAGGCGTGCCACACACTCCGCCAGGGTTTCCCAAAATTTTTGTTGTTCGAAGGCCTGGTCGGGGTTCGACCAGGTGGAGGGTGTGTTCATCCAATGGCCACGCTCGTCGAACAGTTCGTCGCTGATGCCATAATCGTCCGGCAGGTCTTCCGCAAGCGGTTGCTCACGGTGGGTTAGGCGAAAGTGGTCGATAACCTTGTGGTTGAGTATGCCGGTCAGCCAGGTACGTTCTGATGATGCGCCAGCATAATCCACGCGTGCTTTCAATGCGGCGAGCAGGGTTTCTTGTACCATGTCTTCAGCCAGTGTGGTGTTGCGTACACGCAGCAGGGCGTAGCGAAACAAGGCATCGCCATGCTGGTCTAGCCAGGTGTTGGGGTCGGACAATTGTGACATGAAATTCCTGTGGTGTGTGGTTGGATAAGTAAAGCACAAAGCGCCGGAGAAAGGGAAGATTAGTAATTCATAAGGGTTTATTTTCGGGCGGCACGAGCGGGCGCGCCCGGTCAAGTAACGCCGCGGCCACCAGCATAGTGATCTCAATCAATGTCACCGCTATGGGAATATCAAACGCACCGCTTGCCAATGCGGTTGTATGAGTTCCGTTCCAGTAGGAGAGCGGCAACAGAAATGTAGCCGTCCACACCGTGCGCGAGGGTCGCAGCACGGCGAATGGCAGCAGCCATAGCAAATACCACGGGTTCACTACCGGCGAGAACAATAATAGCGTACCTAATGCATAATCTGCGGGTGGTATTTTTGGCCGATTGGGATTGGCGTGCGCGTCGTGCCAATAAAGGCCGATGGCAATCGCCGTGACCGCCATTCCCGCCAGTAAACGTCCGGCAAATGGGCCGGTGGACCATTCCAGCAGGGCATACAGCAGTGGGTTGAAACGCCAGTTTTGCGCGAATTGCGACAGCGTGGGCATATCGCTGCCAGACTGAATTAAGAAGGGAAGATAACATGCGGCCAATGCAAGTGCCGCCGCCGTAACGGCACGCCATCCTCCGCGCGTCCATAGGAAGGGCAACAGTAGTATGACCGACACTTTGCTGGCGATGGCAAGACCCAGCAGCGTACCGGCCATCCAGGGAAGGCGTTGGCCACCCACTGCGAAGGCCGCCAGCGCCAGAAATCCGGTGAGCGCATCCGGATGTGCGGTGATCACCGCTTCCTTGATCACCAGCGGGCTGATGGCATAGAGCAACAGCCAGCGCGGCCTGGCGCCGCAGCGCGCCAGCAACACCAGCGTTGCCAATACGATGATGGAATTCAATCCCTGTATTGCCTCCACCTTGCCGGGTGCGATGACATGGCCAGCGAGAAATAGGGCTTGCAACACCGGCCCATAGATGGTCGGGATATCCGGATAGTTGATGAAGTTGAGAATGGCCTGAAAGGCCAGAGGGACGGTTGAATCATCGAAGAACGCCGAGGGTGCGGCACCATAGGGCGTGCCATCGCGGGTAAAGCGAAACGCGTCCCACAGATAGCGGTAATGGTCGTCTTCAAGGATGGGTTGTCCCAGCAATGCCAGCACATGCGCGGACACGGCCAGGATAAACACCGGCTTGAACCCAAGGTTTTCAAAGCACGGCGAGCGGACCACATGGATTGCCATGAGTGCGCCCAATAAACTCGCCAGCGTTAGGCTGGCGAGTTGGGTGCTTGTACTAAAGTAGGAAGATACAACCAGCATGGCTGTGCTGGCCAACGTTCCAATAATGATAAATCGCATTGATATTCGACTACTCAATGCCTGTTCAATGACGGAACATTTTAGAACGAAGTCACCACTGATATCCCCCACACATCAGCTTTCGTAGTGTTACGGCCGGAAACGACCGTGCCGTAATTTAAATTAAGGCTGGTATTGGAGGCAACAGCGAAGGACGCACCGGCTTTGAGTAAATCGCGGTCTTCCTGCACTTCGGGAAAGCGCGGTGGTGAGAAACCCGGGCCACCGATGTCGAGGTCACCGCGTGAGCGTGTCGCGGTGTAGCCAGCCGATAGCGAGACAAACGAAGCGGGTGAATATCCAATATTTGCGCTGGCCCAGATATCATCTGGCACGTCACCGCTACGGAAACGGTAACCTAACTCACCTGAAACAGTAAAGTTGGGTGCCAGGTATTTTCCAGCCAATACCGATAACTCAAGGCCGGAAGCGTCATCACCAATGGCGTCGATTTTACCCACTTCGTAATTACCTGCAATAAGGCCGGCAGCGCGCAGTGTCACAGTGGGTGCCGTGGTGCCTTCAAATTCATCTAACACGCGCCAGTTGATACCGATACTCGAATCACCGAGCGCTGACTCGCTTGCGGAGCCAAAATTAATTTTTGCATAATTTAATTGGGCATTAATTGCCAGTGCATCGGCCAATCCATATTGTGCGCCGAGGGAATAAGTATCCTGCTCAAGCGTATCGGGTAACGGCATCTTTTCAGAGCCGAGATAAAACTCATCCCCTGACTGGTGTGTAAAACCAGCGAACACCTGGGTTGAGCCAGGCACAGGTAGCCACGGGGAACCATCAGCGGTAGCGATCACCGGAAATGCCAGGCCAAGCGCCATACCCGTGGCGACAAGAATCTTTTTTTTCGTCATTGGAATCTCCTTGCAGGTTAAAGTTTGAAGCGCAGCTTCAGGTAAGTGGCGAGTGCCGCACGCTCATCATCTGAGAGTCTGGACGTCAGGTCAGTGTTGGTGATGATCTGTTGCGCCTGCATTTTGTCGAGCATTTTCCCGGACAGGATGCAGCCGGGGCAGGCCAGTTTCTGCGCATATACTGCTTTTCCCGCGTTGTAGCGTGCCTGCTCACCCGACAAACCGCTGCCAAGTGAATCTGAACCGGAAGCGAATGCCGCGCCAGCCATAAAGGACAGCGCCAGCGCGAGTCCGTATTTTCCGAGGATACGAGTTTTCATCACAATCTCCCTTTAAAAAGTTGAATAAAAATAACCCTACTATTTACAACACCTAAACACGCCTTGCCCGGTGATGGGGTACACGGCGCCGTTCCCGCCACCAGAGCTTGGCAATCATTGAAAAAATTCCAATGCCGGCACCGATCACGCCGCGCACCGTGCCGCTCACTTTTGAGCGCCCAATGCGGCAACGGATCGACACCGGAACCTCCGTCACGTGCTGGCCGCATTGAAACGCTTTGATCTGCATTTCAATCGTCCATCCGTAGGTCATATCTTTCATATCGAGATGATAAAGTGATGTTCTGCGGATCGCGCGAAACGGCCCCAAGTCAGAGATGGGCACATGCCAGAGCAGGCGGGTGATAAAACAGGCCAACCCGTTGCCGAAACGCTGCGGAAACGTCATTGAGCCAGGTTCAATGTTGATTCGTGAACCAATGGCAAGATCTGCGCCATGGTCAATGGCGGCCAGCAATGATGAGGTTTCCTGGATGACGACGGAATTATCGCCATCGACAAACAGCAGGACATCCGCATCGCCCGCCGCCGCTATCCCCGCCATGCACGCATAGCCATAACCCCGCCGCGGTTCCTGGACGACAGTGGCGCCTGCGGCCAAAGCAAGCTGGCCAGTACCATCGGTGGAGCCATTGTCGGCAACGATCACACGATGGATAAGGGGATGCCCGTCATCGTCGCGCAGCGCATGCAAATCATTAACAATCGCGGCGATAGCTTCGGCTTCATTGAGTGCGGGAATAATGGCGTAAACAGTGCGATCATTGCGCATAGCAAGGAACCTTGGTGGTTATGGTAGGCCACTAGGGTCGCAGGTAGTTATCACGAAAGTTTCACGGGAGGGACAAGAGAGTTTCACGCGTACAGATAAATATTGTGATGGTGAAAAATATTTTTTATGTAACTGATGTTACGCAGCCCCCCTCACCGATGATGGCATACTAAAGCCTATGGACAAACAAAACCTTGAACTATACACAGACTACTTGATCAGCAGCT
>JAGVME010000061.1 GCA_020053945.1 Gammaproteobacteria bacterium | reverse complement strand
TAACCGCAGATTGGGGTGGGGACATGGATGATAAGCTGGACGGTTATGGTGAGCGGTGAGATGTTGGGCTTCATTTCATTCAGCCCAACCTACCGAGCTGTGGCCATACTGTTGCCCATCCCGTGGCCAACAGTATGGCCACGGGATGGGCGGGTAAAGCTAGGGTATTGGCTACGATTTACGAACTTTTTGGATCGCCTGTAGTAGCGTGGCTCCTCAGCCTGTCCAATATTATTAGACCATTACAGTGGTGGTTCCGTCAAAACCAGCCAGGCGCGTGCGGAACGCCTCTGATAGAAGATGCCCCCACCCGATATAGGCTTGGGCGTTAACACCCCGCCGTCCATAGGCACGAATTTAACACCCGTGACCGCAACAGTATTCATGTTAAAGGGAGCGCTGGTAGTGCCTGTGGCGATAGGTACAGCCAAGCCGTCGTTGGTTGTAACCACCGTAAACAAGGTGTTTGCCAACGTGCCAGCACTGTCAGCTGGCGCAGGACTGGACACTTGAAACTTTCCTGCACCCTGATTGCCGCCAATGATGCGATTGGGGGTCAAGGCAATGGGGACAACGCCGGTGGTAGCGCACACGTCCTGATAGGTGTTGTTTCTGCCCAGGGGGCGGTTTTCACACCCCAGTGTGCACTCCTGCTTGACAGTACATGTCGCGGTTCCCAGAGGACAGTTGAACAGGATGCCCTCCACACCACATACAGCACCTGAACGATCAGGCCGTGGGCTAATCATTGTGACAGCAGGTAGTGCCTGTGCCGTTACGTTAATGACGGCTGTTTTGCTGGCGGCATTATGCGTCGCAGTAATGGTTGAGCTGAAGGCCAGTTTGCTGTATCGGCGATATTCGGGGTTGGTACCAACGGTAAAGTTCTTGGCGGTTTGCCCGGCGGGTACCGTGATGCTGGGCACGGAGGTTGCCAACTCGGTGAGCGAGCTTGTGAGTGTGACTACGGAACCACCTGACGGTGCAGGTGAGCTGAGCGCTACGGTACAAGAGGAGGAATGGCCTGTACCGCCACCAATGGTGGCCGGGATGCATGTTAATGATGTTACGGATGCTTGAGCGGTGGAGAAACACAGTCCCAGGCTCAATGCCACCAACACTTGGCCAAGTCTGGCGACCATTGTTCCCCTATGCACCCTGAATGATTGTGAACCTTTCCCTGCGAATTTTATTATTGTTATGTCTCCAGAAAACAGCGGACGGTTTTAATACGAACCCACGTAATGCTTAGCAAGCATACGCCATCGGAAAGCCTAACAAGCAAATATCACAGAATTATCACGGGAAGCAACGAGAGAGGAGGAGCGATCCTGGTAGGGCGCGACAGTTATCTGCTCGACTGGCACGCTATGTGTGGCTCCTGTGCGCGAAGCGCGGAACCATGAAACCGGTAACTGTCAGGTCAAGTCTGAATTTCTACAATTTATTGGCTTCGAACTGCTTTCCCGTACGGATCACTTAATCCGTTTATATTCGCTGGCGCGAATCAAAAGCTCAATGGTTGTTTCCAGTTTTATCAGGCGTTCGGTCAGGTTCTCGATCTTGGTTTGCTGCGCCTTGATGATCTCACTTTGACGGACGACCTTGTCCTCCAGCTTGATCATGGATGTCAAAGCGCCCCATACGCGCTCCGTAAGGCTCATTTATGCGGTCTTCTTGGCGTGGGCCGCTTTTTCTTCCATTGCGGCTATTCGTTTATCGCTTTCTTCAACAAAGGAGAGCACCTCGTCAATTGAGTCGGCAGCACGGTTGGCCGCCGCCATGGCGGCATCGGCTAGCGCACCCAACTCCTCTTCCGCCTCTGCCGAATTGTACGCCACCGCACCGCGGCGCATCAGTTCGGCCACAGGTAAGCCGAGTTTTTTAGCTTTCGCGCTGATGGCTTTTTTTTCTTGCGGGGTAGCTTGTATCACGATCCGCTCGATGGCTGCTGCGGCCATATTTCGCTCCTAAAAATAACCTAGATGTACATGGACTGCACATGTACATGCTGAACGAATAAAGGTGGCTTGTCAAGGTCAGCAGGCGTGCCCAAAGGAAGAGGAATAGCAAATAGTTTGATCAAAAGTGGACATAACCACTTTGGGGGCTAACAAAGGGTGACAAAGTCCTTGTCAACAAGGTAATTATGGTATAATGTCTATAATTATTAGATTTTAGCTAAGGCTATCTGACAATATGTGGGCAAATATGCCCATTGGCGTGGTTAAAAAAAGCGTGGCGGTTTGTGAAGACCAAAGCGGTGATTTCAACTTAATAATCTTGTTGATAAAATAGTAGGTAGTTAGTTATGCGTAATGGTACAGTAAAGTGGTTTGATGAGAGCAAAGGCTTTGGTTTTATCTCCCCTCAGGATGGCGGTGATGATGTTTTTGTTCATCACTCCACGATCAGCGGCACGGGTTTCAAGACCTTGGCTCAAGGGCAGGCCGTTCGATTTGAGGCTCAAAAAGGCCCCAAAGGACAGCAAACCACCAAGGTAGAGCCCGCTTAATAGGCGCGTGAAGCGCGGATTGATCGGCGCTTCTTTTGGCTTTATCGGGTAGTGTACAGCCCCCTCCTCCCTGGAGGGGGCTGTGTTCTCTTTGCTCAATTTTGACTTAGTTTGTTTAAGGTAGTGTCTACTACTTTGCGGGTCAAGTGCGGCGCAAAAAGCTCAATAAACGCGTAAATATATCCGCGTAAATAATTTCCGCGCCGAATCCCGATGCGGGTTGTGCTCGGCTCAAATAAATGTTCGGCGTCCATGGCGCGTACATTCATGTCCCGCGCCGCATCAAATGCCATTTTTGCCACCACCCCCACGCCCATTCCCAGTTCCACGTAGGTTTTGATCACATCAGAATCCAGGGCAGTGATCACAAAATTTGGGGTTAAGCCACGCTCTTCGAAAGCCTTGTTGATTTTTGAACGTCCCGTGAAAGAAAAATCATAGGTGACGATTGGATAGCGTGCGATGGCTTCAAGGGTGAGCGGCGATTCACTGAGCAGGGGATGATTGGGCGGGGTGACGACGCAGCGATTCCATTGATAGCAAGGCAGGGTGGCAAGATCATCAAAGGGTTCCAATGCTTCAGTGGCGATGGCGAGATCCGCAATGCCGCTACGGACGAATTCGGTGACTTGCACGGGATTCCCTTGATGGATATGCAGCCGTACGTTAGGGTAACGCGCACTGAACGCCTTTACCACTGGCGGTAGTGCATAACGGGCTTGAGTGTGGGTAGTGGCGATGGAAAGGGTGCCGCCTGCCTCGTTGGAAAATTCCATACTGGCTTGCCGGATATTGTCTATATCGCGTAAAATTCGCTCTATCATGCTCAGCACCACTATTCCGGGTGGGGTGAGCCCGGTGAGACGCTTGCTCTTGCGCTCGAAAATCTGCACTTCGAGTTCTTCTTCAAGGAGGCGAATTTGGGTGCTGATGCCAGGCTGGGCTGTATGTAATTGCCTAGCCGCGTTTGAAATGCTGAAATTGCAACGCACTACTTCATGTATATAGCGTAATTGCTGAATATTCATGTAGATGAACCTCCGCATATAATTTAACATTATATGAATAGCTAATATCATTATTATTAATGATAAGTATACCCTGTTATAATCAATCCACAAGTATGTTGATTGATGGGACGAGGGTTCGACTGGATGGAATGGGGATATACGGTAGCAGGCCTAGTAGTGGGTTTTGTGGTGGGCTTGACCGGCATGGGCGGTGGGGCGTTGATGACGCCGATATTGATCCTGTTTTTCAACATCTCCCCCGCGCTGGCGATAGGCACGGATTTGCTGTTTGCCTCGATTACCAAGGCCGGTGGCATGGTGGTGCATGGCAGGCGCGGCAACATCGAGTGGAAGGTCGTCAGGCTGATGGCGCTGGGCAGCATTCCGGCGGCAGCGATTACCGTGCTGGCGTTGCAGCAGTACAGTTATTCGGGCGACACTAAAAAATTATTGACCACGGCGCTGGGGATTGCTTTGTTGTTGACCGCGCCGGTGGTGCTGTTTAAAGGTTATCTGGCGAATTTTGCCCACACGCGGCTGAATCTGGGGGCTTTTGTGCATTGGCGGCCCGCCGTGACGGTGGCGGTGGGTGCCGGATTAGGTGTATTGGTAACCCTGTCGTCGGTGGGTGCGGGGGTGTTGGGCACCATGATATTATTTTTTCTGTATCCCCATATGTCGGCAGTACGGGTGGTGGGGACTGACATTGCCCATGCGGTGCCGCTCACGGCGGTGGCGGGCTTGGGTCATTTGCAGATGGGCAATGTGGATTTTGCATTGCTGGGGAGTTTGTTGGTGGGCTCGTTGCCGGGCATTTATGTCGGCAGCCATTTGAGCAGCCGCGTGCCTGAGAAAGTATTGCGGCCTATTTTAGGTACATTGCTGTTATTATTTGGCGCCAAGTTTGCTTTTTCTTAAGTCTTCTGGCGTAATTTTTAGTGGGCAGTTTTTTCACCCATGAAGTGTGGAGAATAAATCATGATTAACGCAGAACGTCTGGTGAATGAAGAAGAGATTGGCCGTTATGATGATGCAGTGCAGTCTTATCTGAACTTGCAGATTGATCCTGATCGCTTCATGTCGATCCGTTTGCAGCATGGCGTATATGGCCAACGCCAGGACGGCGTAAACATGATGCGCGTCAAGATTCCTGGCGGCAACATGAACGCTGAACAGTTGGTTGCGATTGCCGACGTGATGGAAAAATATGTGGATCATCCGGTGGTGCATATTACTACACGCCAGGATTTTCAGATTCATTACGTGCCGCTCGAACACACACCCGCGGCAATGCGGCGCCTGGCGGACGCCGGGCTGACGACGCGTGAGGCGTGCGGCAATACGGTGCGCAACATTACCGCGTGTCCGCTGGCGGGCGTATGCCCGCGTGAGCATGTTGATATTACGCCATTGATGGAAGGCGCGGCGACACACTTCCTGCGGCATCCGCTCACCCAGCATTTGCCGCGCAAATTCAAGATGAGCTTTTCCGGCTGCGAGGCGGATTGCGCGCAAGGCATGATGCACGATCTGGGTGTGGTCGCGGTGCAAAAAAATGGCCGCTACGGTTTTAAGGTGGTGGCTGGCGGTGGTCTGGGTCATAAGCCGCGTGAGGCGATTACGGTTGATGAATTTGTTGAAGAGCGCGACTTGCTGGCCAGCATCGAGGCGGTTGTGTCGCTGCATCACCGCCACTCTGATCGCAAGCGGCGTGCCAAGGCGCGGATTAAATTCCTCGTGGAAAAGTTTGGCGCGCAAGGTTTTGTTGACAAATATAAAGACGAGTTTGCCCGTACTAAAGTGGCGTTGGCCGATAAGCCGCATCCCGTGGGCGTATGGAGTGGCGGTACGCCCGGCCCCGATTGTGGCATGGGCGCGCCGCGCCAAACCCTGGCGCAGAAGCAGCCGGGGTTGTTTGTGGTGCCGATCAGTATTCCGATTGGTGATATCACCCAGGCGCAATTGCGCGGTATTGCGGCGTTGATGAACGATGCTGGCATCACCGATATCCGTACCACGCAAGATCAAAATCTGATGCTGGTGAATGTGCCGCAGGCACAGTTGACCGCGGTGCACACGGCATTGGCGGCGCTGGGTTTGGGTGAGCCGAAAGCGGGTGATGATGTGGTGGCGTGCCCGGGCACATCGACGTGCCGTTTGGGCATCACGTCGAGCAAGATTATCGGCACCAAAATCAGCGGCGGCGTGAATGATTTGCGGATACGTGCCAGTGGTTGCCATAACGGTTGCGCGCAGCCCGAAACCGGCGACATCGGCATTTACGGTGAAGGTAATCGTCTGCACGGCAAACTGGTGCCGCATTACCAAATGTATTTTGGTGGTGATGGCCGTGCTAAGGGTGGATTGGCGCTTAAGGGACCCTCTGTTCCCGCCGCGCGCGTAGAAGCCGCGATTGCGCGCGTGCAAGATACGTATGCGCAAGATCGTCAGGACAGCGAAATTTTTTTCAACTGGACGCGCCGCCACGGCACCGCTTATTTCAAGGAATTGCTGCAGGATATTACGCACGTCACACCCGAGCAATTGGCGTCGGTAATGAACGACCATGGCGAGACGCAGGACTTTAAAGTGCTGCAACTGGGCGGTGGTGAGTGCGCAGGCGCGGCGCAGGAATTTGTGGCCGCGCATTTTGCCGAAGCGGCCTATGAGCGCGACTGCCGCAACTCGTTTGCCGCGCAGCATAAATCTGTGGAAGCCTTGGAGTGCGCCGAAGCGATTGGCCGTTTGGTGGGTGAGTCACTGTTGTTTTCATCTGGTCGCCCGGCGGTAACCGGGTTGCCGGAGATCGCTGCCATCTTAAAAGAGGCGTTGCCGCCGCAGGATGCCGTATTGGGCCAGCAATTGGCGGACTTTGCCAGCACCATCACGCAGCTTAAAGAGTCTTTTGATGAGCATGCCTATGCCGCGCTGGTGGCCGGGCAGGACGCCTGGATCGCCGAGGCCGCGCGCGCCTGCCTGACGCTAGATCGGCAACTTAATCTTACGGTGTCGATCACCGCACCACCCAAGGTTGCCAAGGCAACGTCCACCGTGGTGGATTTATCCACCTATGGCTGCCCACTGCACTACCTGAAGGCGCGCAACGCGTTGCACAACCTGCCAGAGGGCACCGTGGTGGATTTTTTGCTGGAGTCGGGTGAGTCTACCCAACAAGTGGCGTCGAGCCTGGAAAATGATGGGCATCGGGTGCTGTATAAAGAAGAGCGCGGCAGTACGACACGTATTACCGTAAAAAAAGCGGCACGTGCTGCGGCATAAGTTTGTGAGGGTTAAAAGATCATGAGTCTGGACGCATCGTTACTGCAAAAAATTGATAACACCACAGCGCTGCTCCACCGCATCGCCGCGCAATACTCCCCCGCCACTTTTGCCAACAGCTTTGGCGCGGAAGACATGGTGCTGACGGATTTAATCTGCAAGCACGCGCCGACGATAGGGTTGTTTAGCCTGGATACCGGCCGCCTGCCCGAAGAAACCTATCAGCTCATGCAGCAGACCATGACGCATTATGGTGCCAAATATAGCATTGGCATACAGGCGTACTTTCCCGACGCGGCGGCGGTGGAAAGCTATATCCGTGCGCACGGCCCCAATGCTTTTTACGATAGCGTGGAGTTGCGCAAGCGTTGCTGCCACATCCGCAAAGTGGAGCCGTTAAAGCGCGCCTTGCAGGGCAAAAAGGCCTGGATCACCGGTTTGCGCCGCGAACAAGCGCCCACGCGCAAGGATCTTGCCGATTCCGAATGGGATGCCGACAATCAGTTGCAGAAGTTTAACCCCTTAATTGAATGGACTAATTCTGACGTGTGGGCGTATATACGCCACTTTGGCGTGCCCTATAACGCGCTGCATGACAAGCACTACCCGAGCATCGGTTGCGCCCCCTGCACCCGCGCCATCAGCGTTGGTGAAGACATCCGCGCCGGCCGTTGGTGGTGGGAAAACCCGGAAAGCAAAGAGTGCGGCCTGCATGCGCCGGGCACGATGCCCAAGCGCGGCGGGCGTATGGATGCGCAAGAACCGCCGCGCGACACGGCGACAGGCAAGAAAACCGCCGCCGCATGATATTTTTTGCGTATTTTGGTTATGCCTATCCTAACCATGCGCGCCCTCGATAGTGTAAACTAGTAGCCACAAATTTTGATTCCAAACAGCATTGTGGGTAACGCCGCACGCAGGCGAGCCGTCTGCTGCGCCCGTTACCCACAGTCATTTGGCGCCCAATTCATTTAAGCTTGTTGAGGAAGCACCATGTCAAAAAAACACCCTGTGATCGCAGTGACCGGCTCGTCCGGCGCGGGCACTACCACTGTAAAAAGAGCCTTTGAGCATATTTTCCGCCGCGAAGGGGTCAAGCCCGCGATTGTTGAAGGCGATAGTTTTCATCGCTATGACCGTAAAGCTATGAAAGAAGCAGTGGAAGTGGCGCGTAAAGAAGGCCGTACTTTGAGCCATTTTGGGGCGGAAGGTAACCTGTTTGAAAAAATTGAAGACCTGTTCCGTCTCTATGGCGAAACCGGCACCGGTGAAATTCGCTATTATTTGCATAATGAAGCGGAAGCCGCGCCCTATAAACAGGAGCCCGGCACATTTACCCCGTGGCGTTCACTTGAAGCCGGGTCTGATCTATTATTTTATGAAGGCCTGCATGGTGGCGTAATTGATGATGGGGTGGATGTGGCGCGTTGGGTGGACCTGCTGATTGGCGTAGTGCCTATTGTCAACCTGGAATGGATCCAGAAAATTCATCGCGATACCGCGGAGCGTGGCTATTCTGCTGAAGCGGTCACCGACACGATTTTACGCCGCATGCCCGATTATGTGCAGTTCATTACACCGCAATTTTCGCGCACCGATGTCAACTTCCAGCGCGTTGCGATTGTTGATACTTCCAATCCGTTTATTGCGCGCGATATTCCCACGCCGGATGAGAGTTTTATTGTCATCCGCTTCCGCCAGCCCGGAATCCATGATTTCCCGTACTACTTGCAAATGATAGATGGCTCATGGATGTCGCGCCCCAACACTATCGTGGTGCCGGGCGGAAAAATGGGTTTCGCAATGGAACTGATTTTAACGCCGATGATCCAGGGTCTAATTAAAAACAAGCGCACTGCATAAGTTTTATTGTTCAAAATAAGGGCCCGTGCATAGATAGCATGTGGCCCTTCATTTTTTATCATTGAATATTTTCGGTAATTGTGACACCAACAGCGCAATGCAGAGCAACGCAATGATCCGCTGTAACCAGATCGCCGCTTCGTAACCTGTCTGATAATACGTTAACAGTACACCAGCCGCCGCCGCCAGCATCACCGCAAAAATTTGTTGCGCCGTGGCGCGCATTCCCCACCCTCCCCGCTGCGCAATGGCAATGCCGCCTACCGCGCATAACCACCCCGTCATCGCCCCGGCCAATACATCCAAAGGCCAATGGACGCCCACCACAATCCGCGAGATGCCCACCAGGCTGGCGGCGCCGATCAATAATGTTGTGATCAGGGGGCGGCGTAATAGCAGGCTCAGTACGCCTGCGAAAGCAAACGCGGTGGCAGTATGGCCGGAAGGGAAAGAATTGGCTTTGAAGGCCGGGCCAATAATATGAAATACCGTATGGGCGAGCAGCGCCGGGGGACGCGCAGTGGGAAATAAGGCCTTCAGGCCATAGGTTGCGAGCGCGGTGAGCAACGCCGTAACCAGCAATGCCCACACTACATCCGGGCGGCGCCCGGCAAAACTTAAAATCAGCACAAATACGATCAAGCCATCGCCCAGCACCGTAAGATTGACCCACAATGCCTCGCCGGTGACCGGGCTGAGCGAATTGATGGCAAAAAACAAGGGTTGGTTGCTGTCTGTAGCGATGATCACCAGTAATAACGCCAGGCTTAGCGCAGGTAAAAGCCACGCCAACGGGGTTCCCAATGGAAATCCAGGAGTAGGTTTTTGCGTTGATATCAGCCCAGGATCATCGGGGGTGTCCATGCGTTCAGTATACCGTAAATTCGGGGCCCGATATTATGCCCCCCGCTAAAAAGTAACCCCGCGCATGTTATAGTTTAACTCATCAATACCCCGCCGCTTGCGGCGGGGACAAAGCCATGGGGTTTCAAATTAATTTCAGGGAGTGCGTGCCATGAAACATACGACGCCGCCCAATCGGCTCATCAACGAAACCAGCCCTTACCTGCGCCAGCATGCGCATAATCCCGTGGAGTGGTACCCGTGGGGGCCGGAGGCCTTGGTTCGGGCGCAGCTTGAGAATAAGCCGATTTTACTTTCCATTGGTTATTCGGCATGCCACTGGTGCCATGTGATGGCGCATGAATCTTTCGAAGATGAAGAAACTGCGCAGGTGATGAACGCG
This sequence comes from Gammaproteobacteria bacterium, assembly GCA_020053945.1. Lineage (GTDB taxonomy): Bacteria > Pseudomonadota > Gammaproteobacteria > Ga007554. The sequence continues at coordinate 1,726 of JAGVME010000061.1, read as the reverse complement.
TTGTTTATCAACATCAAGGTAGACCGCGAAGAGCGGCCGGACCTCGATAAAATTTACCAGGCTGCGCATCATCTGCTGGCGCAGCGCAGCGGGGGCTGGCCGCTGACCATGTTTCTTACGCCCACCGGCCAAGTGCCCTTTTTTGGCGGCACCTATTTTCCTGTGGAGCCACGTTATGGCTTGCCGGGATTTAAGGAGTTGTTGCGTCGTATCGCAGTTTTTTATCACGGCAATGCCGAAGAGGTGCGGCAGCAAAACACCGCGTTGTTAAATGCGATGCAACGTATGGCACCGGCGGTGGATGCTACCCATGAGCCGGTCAATGCGATGCCGCTGGATATCGCGCGGCGGCAATTGGAACAGAGTTTTGATGCCCGCCACGGTGGCTTTGGCCTCGCGCCTAAATTCCCGCACCCCACCCACGTTGAGCGGTTGTTGCGGCATTGGTCGGCGACCTCCCAGCCTGGAACTCAAACGGGTGACGATAAGGCGTTGAGCATGGCATGTTTCACGCTGACTAAAATGGCGCATGGGGGATTATATGACCAGCTCGGGGGTGGTTTTTGCCGTTACTCGGTCGATGAAATGTGGATGATCCCGCATTTTGAAAAAATGCTGTATGACAATGGCCCGTTACTGGTGTTATATAGCGAGGCGTGGTTGATCACGCGTGATCCGTTGTTTAAGCGCATTGCAGACGAAACGGCAGCATGGGTGATGCGTGACATGCAATCACCGGCGGGGGGGTATTATGCGACGCTGGATGCTGATTCGGAAGGCCATGAAGGAAAATTTTATGCGTGGTCGCGCGAAGAAGTGCGCGCCTTATTGAGCGATGATGAATATCAGATGGTGGCGCGTCGTTTTGGCCTGGACCAGCCCGCTAATTTCGAAGGCGCATGGCATCTGCATGCCTATGAAGAGATTTTCGCATTGGCAGCGGAATTTTCTTTAACTGAGGAGCAACTTGTTACGGCACTTGACCGCGCGCGAAAAAAACTTTTGAATGCGCGTGAAACACGGGTCCATCCGGGGCGCGATGAAAAAATCCTCACCGCCTGGAATGGCCTCATGATTAAAGGCATGGCCGCAGCAGGCCGTCATCTGCAACGTGCTGACTATATTGATTCAGCGCAGCGCGCACTGGATTTTATTCGTGAACATCTGTGGAAAAACGGCCGGTTACTTGCCAACTATAAAGATGGCCGCGCGACACTGCCCGCGTATCTGGATGATTATGTGTTTCTCGTTGACGGCATTCTGGAGTTATTGCAGGCTCGCTGGCGTGACGGTGATTTGGAATTTGCTAGGGCATTGGCCGATGTTGTGCTCGCGCATTTTGAAGATGCTGGGAAAGATAAAGGACAGGGAGGTTTTTATTTTACTGCGGATGATCACGAGCAACTCATGTTGCGCCCAAAGTCATGGGGTGACGACGCGCTGCCCTCCGGCAATGGCGTTGCGGCTTATGTGCTAGGCCGGCTTGGTCATTTGCTGGGGGAAAGCCGCTACCTTGATGCAGCCGCGCGCGCGATCCACGCCGCCTGGCCCACCGTAAAGGAATTGCCCTACGCGCACAATGCCATGCTGCTGGCCGTGGAAGAATATCTTTATCCGCCCCAGACGGTTATTTTGCGTGGCCAGCCGCAGGCGCTGCATGACTGGCATATGCTTTGTACGGAAAAATATGCGCCGCGCCGCATGACACTGGCTATTCCTGAGGATG
>JAGVME010000138.1 GCA_020053945.1 Gammaproteobacteria bacterium | reverse complement strand
GTCACATACTCGCGGCTGCCGCTGGTGCAGGGGCCACCCGAAAATCCCGAGGACTTCTTGATCTGGATTACGCCTACCAGCGTGTCCGGCGTGTTCGGATCCAGCCCGATGCATTTGAGCTCCTCGAAGCTGGTATCGCCATCGGTCTTGGGAAACAGGAAATCGTTGATGTCAGGATTAATCTGGATGCCCGGCAGAAGCTTCGTGAACGCTTCGGCGCCCAGCGTGGCTTGTCCGCTGGTGAATGCCGAAAGTTCCTTGAAGGCGAAACGGTGCACTGGCACGCCTTTGCCCTTGTACAATGCCGACAGTTCCACTGCGCCAAGGCTCTTCATTTTGGTGGGAATGGGCGTTTCGAGATCCAATATCTCCGCGATGTTGGGTGGCAGCTTGACCTTCGCCGCTGCAAAATCCGTGGCGCCGAGGAACCAGCGGCGCGGCTCGACCTGGATCGTTTCTTGGCGTACGTTCCCCCACACTGGCTTCCAGTTGGGCTGGTTCGGTGACGGTGGATTATTCCAGGACAGGATCGCGCGCACCTGGATCAAATGGTTGAGGAAACATAGCTTACGTTGCGGATCGACCTTCAGCGAAACAGCATATTCCAACCGTTTACCGCCGTCCGTCCCTTCTGGAATGTTATGGGCCTGGAAGCTGGTCATGCCCTGGTCGTCCCAGGTCGCGCCATTGTCGAAGGAAAGGTAAAAGCGCACATATTCCGTGCTGCCCAATCCGCAGATATCACTCCCGTAACCCGACGGCTGGTAGATATACACCACCGCCTCCAGGTATTCCTGTTGCGGCTGATAACCCACACAGCCCAGCGCTTCGTAATGGGTATTGCAACAGATTGGCAGGATCGGCGAAAAGATGCTTTCGGCAAGATTGCCAAAATAATTCGGGTTAGAGAGTAAAAGCGGCTTGAATGCTGCCCGCTCTTTCGGATGTGCTTCTTGTAATGCCGTGTGGGATTTCTGGACAGCTTTTTTTATCTCATCGTTCATTGAGATACTCCTTCAAAAATTAAGTAGGTATGGAGTGAATGGCATCCCATCGGGACAGGTTTGCCTGGCCATTTGATGGGGAATGGCAGCGTGCTGAAACTACTCCATGGCATGATCGAGGCTTTTTCCTCGATGGGCACAGCGTAGCCGAAGGGGTGTTACGGATCGGTTACAGCTTTACCCATGCCGCAACCTCCCAATAACCATTGTTAAATGAGGGTTATAAAAAATGGTTTATCGAGTGAAACCATGGCAAAATAACCCTTATCTGTTCATGGCTTAAGTGGACTTGAACTTGTCACGTTCAACCCCATCTAATCCATTGTGTTTTTAACCTGTGGAGTGTTGAATGAAGCGCATCTTGTTATTTTTGGCGACTAATATTGCTGTTTTGGCGGTATTAAGTGTTTCTATGCGGCTGCTAGGTATCGAGGGCATTCTTGACCAGCAAGGCGTGGATCTGAATATGAACTCGCTGCTGATTTATGCGGCTATCATTGGCATGAGCGGTTCATTTATTTCGTTGGCGATTTCCAAATGGACCGCCAAGCGCATGACGGGCGCGCAGGTGATTGAGCAACCTGCCAATGCCACCGAAAAATGGCTGGTGGACACAGTGCGGCGCCAGGCGCAAAAAGCTGGGATCGGCATGCCCGAGGTCGCTATTTTCGACTCGCCCGATGTCAATGCGTTTGCCACCGGTATGCGCCGCAATAATGCCCTGGTGGCCGTCAGCACGGGCTTATTACGCTCCATGAACCAGGACGAAGCTGAGGCGGTGCTGGCGCACGAAGTGAGCCATATAGCTAATGGTGATATGATTACCATGGCTCTTATCCAAGGGGTGGTAAACACGTTTGTGATCGTACTGTCGCGCGTGATTGGCCATCTGGTGGATCGTGTGATATTCAAGACCGAACGCGGCCACGGCCCCGCTTTCTGGGTGACGTCGATTATCGCCGAGTTGGTGTTGGGTGTGCTGGCGAGTATCATCGTCATGTGGTTCAGCCGCCACCGCGAGTTCCGTGCCGATGCAGGCGGCGCCAGTCTGGCGGGCCGTGAAAAAATGATCGCGGCACTGGAGCGTTTGAAGCAGGGTGTCAACCAGCCGCATTTACCTGATCAAATGGCGGCGTTTGGCATCTCAGGTGGCATTGCGCATGGCATGAAACGCTTGTTTATGACGCACCCGCCCCTTGAAGAACGGATTGACGCATTGCGCGCGCAACGTAACTAAACCCTCATCCCCACCCCTTCCTCACGCAGAAGGGGTGGGTCTTTTAAAGTATAGCCTGTGCGCGCCGATGATATGACAGAACACCCCTTTATGTCCCTTTACGATAAGGATCACGCGCATGGCAATGACCGATATTATTATCCGGCAAGAAAGCGACACCGATGCGGCCGCTATTAATGTTGTAAACATCAGTGCGTTTGAAGGTGAGGCTGAAGCAACGTTAGTCACCGCCCTGCGCCAATCCCGGGACTTTATTCCGGAACTATCGTTAGTGGCGGACATTGACGGCCGCGTGGTGGGGCATATCCTGCTGTCACGCATCCACTTGCAATACCCCGAAAAAGACGTTGCGGTGTTAGCCTTGGCGCCGATGGCGGTAGTGCCATCCCAATCACACCGTGGCATTGGTTCAGCCTTGGTGCGTGCGGCGATTGCCAAAGCGTCCCAGAGGGAAGAACGCGCTATCCTGGTCATTGGGCGCCCTTTATTCTATGCAAAGTTTGATTTTACAGGCATCTCCAACTGGAAATTACGCCATTCTTTGCCAGTACCCACGGAGGCCGTGCAAGCCCTGGAATTATTAAAAGACGGCATTGAACAGGGCGGCATCATCAATTATTCCCCTCCCTTAATACAATTTTTCCAGCCCGGCAGTGGCGCGGGTTTGTTAACGCGGCATCCCGAATAATAAACGTGCCAGAATCTTTCGAGGATGTTTCACACTGGCCGGTTACCCGCTATGGCCGCGAGGTGGTAGCGGCGCAGCTTATAAGATGTTAGGTAGGCGCTTATTTCCGTGTCGCCTGAAACAGTTTTTTTGAAATTTCCATTGCCATGAAGTGTACTTGTTTCCCGTTAATATCCTTCCAGCATTCCCCATTTTCATTGAATCCAAGATGCTTGTACAAGCGGATGGCACGCAGATTGTTCTTCCTTACGATGAGGTGGATGCGGGACAGCCCGATTTCTGTAAATCCATTCGCCATCATCATGGAGGTGATGGTGTTCCCTAATCCTTGCCCGATCCTGTCGGCACGCAAAGCGATACGGAATTCGGCGTCTGCCCCCTCTGTTTTGGACAGGATCGAGAATGCAACGATTTGCCCGGCCTGTTCCGCAATATAGATCCAGGTGCCTGGCTTATTCCAATATTCGCAGAGCCAGCCATTGTTTCTCAAAGCATAATCCAGATCGTTAAACTCGGGTGGGTAGGCGGGCCAGTTTTGTATAATGGCGAGATCTTCCTTTTTCAGGAGGCGCAACAAGATTTCAGAGCCTGCCGAGTGGCGATCTGTTTTAGGGCTACCGGCTCCAGCGGTGGGTTCGCTGCCCACCGTCAGTTTCATCGGAATTGTCACAATGCCATTTCGTTCCTGTGGCGGTGACTGGGCCACAAAACCGAAGGATTCATACACTTGTTGGGCGTACATTGATGAGTTCACCGTAAATGCACCGGGGTTGCCTGCGGCCTTGCAGGTTTTCATGGCCGTGTTCCATAGTTGCCGCGCGATGCCTTTTTTCTGGAAAATTTCATCGACAAACAAATGGTATAAGTGGGTGTTATTTTTTATGCCAATTATCCCGACGATACTTCCATCGACTTCCGCGAGATGATAGCGCAACCCTGACCCAATGAGTTGTCTGATGCCATCAGCCGTCATTGATTTCAGGAAGGCGTCACGGGCTTCAGCGGGGAACTCGGGCGTTACATACTTTTCAGAAAGCGACCGCGCAATATTACTTATCATCGGTGCGTCACTCAATGCCGCTTCCCTGATTTTCATTTCCTGGGCAGCCAGCAACTCATTTTTCGCAATGTTAGATACACGGCTATTCGAATACAGGCCGCATGAACGAGCGTTCATAGCTAATGAAACACTTGGTTTCTGCGTAGTAACGCATCGCGGCCTGGCATTCCGGGTCATTGGCCGCGTTGGCGCGATAAGTTTCATAGGCCGCAAGCGAAGGGAACGAAAACAGGGCAAGGGCGATATTGTTGGCGCTTTCGTGAGGCATAAAGTAGCCATGATGTTTGCCGCCGAATTTTTCAACCAGAGGTAGCCACATTTTTCCGTAGGTTTCAAACTCCTTGAGCTTGAAAGGGTCGACTATATAACGAAGATAGCAGGTAATCATAAGGCTCTCCTAAAGGAAATGGCCACAGTTAACGCCCCCCCAGTTTCTTCTCCCATGCCAACGATGTTTCAACAATCACGGTCAGATCATCATAGCGTGGTTGCCAGCCGAGTGTGTTGCGAACACGATCTGCCTTGGCCACCAGTGTGGGTGGATCACCCGCGCGGCGTGGCATTTCCTGGATGGTGAGGGGTTTGCCATGCACCCGCTGCACGGTATCAAGCACTTCACGCACGCTGTAGCCATGACCATAGCCGCAGTTCAACGTGGTAGAGTTGCCGCCGTTGCGCAGATAGGCGAGTGCTTGCAGATGCGCATCGGCCAGATCTTCAACGTGGATGTAGTCGCGCACGCCGGTGCCATCGGGTGTGGGATAATCCGTGCCAAAAATTGAGACGTGAGGGCGTTTGCCGAGCGCGGCTTCGCAGGCGACTTTGATTAGCAGGGTGGCGTCGCGTGTGGATTGGCCGATGCGCCCCTGCGGATCAGACCCGGCGACGTTGAAATAGCGCAGCACCACATGGCGCAAATCGGTGACGGCGCTTAAATCCCGCAGCATCATTTCGCTCATCAGTTTTGAAGTGCCATAGGCGTTGATCGGTGCGGTGGGCGTGTCTTCGCTTGCCATTGCACTATCGGGCATGCCGTACACAGCGGCGGTGGAGGAAAAAATAAAATGCTTGATGCCCGCTTCGTTGCAACATTGCAACAGAGTGCGTGTGTTGCTGGTGTTGTTGCCGTAATATTTCAGGGGGTTACTCACCGATTCGGGCACGACGGTATGGGCGGCAAAGTGCAACACGGAATCAATGTCGTGTTCGCGCAGGATGCGCGCTACCAGTTCGCGATCGCCGGTGTCACCGACGATCAATTCACCGTAGAGCACGGACTTTGCAAAGCCGCTGTAGAGATTGTCGAGCACTACAATGCGTTCACCCGCTTCACCGAGTTGCCGCACTACATGGCTGCCGATGTAGCCTGCGCCGCCAGTGACCAATACACCTTTTTTTGACATGAAATCGTTCCTTAAAATATATGTCATTTCGACCAGCGGGAGAAATCTTGGCTTCAAGGGCAAACCAAAGATTTCTCACTGCGTTCGAAATGACAACTTAACCTAAATTCGCCTGATTGATCATTATATTGCATTTCAGTCGCTATTTTGATGAATTGTTGCGGTCGAAATTGAACCTGGCGGGTCACAGCGGTATAATCTCGCATTAACCTGTTGCTGGAGCGAAGTGCATGTCTGATGTCAAAAAAGTGGTGCTGGCCTATTCGGGAGGGCTGGATACCTCCGTGATCCTCAAATGGCTGCAAGATACCTATGGTTGTGAAGTAGTAACATTTACCGCTGATATTGGCCAGGGTGAAGAGCTTGAGCCAGCGCGAGCCAAGGCGCAGCAAATGGGTGTTAAAGAAATTTATATCGACGATCTGCGCGAGGAATTTGCGCGTGATTTCGTGTTCCCGATGTTTCGTGCCAACGCCGTTTATGAAGGTGAATACCTGCTCGGCACCTCTATTGCCCGCCCGCTGATCGCCAAGCGCCAGATCGAAATCGCTATTGCCACCCAGGCCGATGCGGTGTCGCACGGCGCTACCGGCAAGGGCAACGACCAGGTGCGTTTCGAGCTGGGTTATTACGCCCTCAAGCCCGATGTGCGCGTGATTGCGCCGTGGCGCGAATGGGATTTGACCTCGCGTGAAAAACTGCTTGCCTATGCCGAAAAAAATGGTATTCCTGTCGAGAAAAAACGCGGCAAGCAATCGCCGTATTCCATGGATGCCAATCTATTGCACATTTCATATGAGGGCGGCGTGCTGGAAGATCCTTGGGCCGAAGCCGAAGACAGCATGTGGTTGTGGTCTGTGCCGCCAGAGCAAGCGCCAGACAAGCCCACTTATATTGAATTAACCTATGCCAAGGGCGATATTGTCGCCATTGATGGCGAAGCTATGAGTCCTGCCACCGTGCTGGCCACGCTAAATCGCCTGGGCGGCAAGAACGGCATTGGCCGTCTGGATATTGTTGAAAACCGCTATGTCGGTATGAAGTCGCGGGGTTGTTACGAAACACCGGGCGGCACCATCATGCTGCGCACACACCGGGCCATCGAATCCATCACCCTCGATCGTGAAGTCGCGCACCTCAAAGATGAACTCATGCCGCGTTATGCCAGCCTGATTTATACCGGTTACTGGTGGAGTCCCGAACGCAAACTGCTGCAACAGATGATCGACGCTTCCCAAGCCAGCGTCAACGGTGTGGTGCGGCTCAAGCTGTACAAGGGTAACGTCGCCGTTGTCGGACGTAAATCCGAAAGCGATTCATTGTTCGATCCTGCCATCGCTACATTTGAAGACGACGCCGGCGCTTATAACCAGGCCGATGCGGGTGGATTTATTAAATTGAACGCATTGCGCATGCGCATTGCTGCCAGATTAAGGAAACATAAATCATGAGTTATAAAAACGTCGAAGTCAAAAAGAAAGCCAACGTCTATCACGACGGCAAAGTCACCAGCCGCACCCTCATTACATCGGCGGGTGAGATGAAAACCCTGGGTGTGATGCTGCCCGGCACGTACCGCTTTAGCACCCAAGCGCCTGAAGTTGTGGATGTTACACAAGGCCATTGCCGCGTCAAATTGGCAGGTGATCAGGCGTGGGTAGACTATGAGGCAGGGCAGAGCTTCGAGGTGCCAGGCAATTCACACTTTGAAATTGAAGTGACGGAGTTGCTGGATTACGTGTGCCATTTCGGGCCGGGTTAATCTCGGCAGGGTTTCTTTAAACGAAACAGCGCAGAAATATCTTCAGCGCCGTAACCCGTTTCGATGAGGTTTTTATAGTGCATCAACGTCATTTCGGTGATTGGCAGTGGAATGTCCGCCTCATCTGCCATGTGCTTGCAGATCGCCAGGTCTTTGTGGTGCAGCGCCACTTTGAAGCCGGGCGCATAACTGCCCTGTGCCATGGTGGACCCGCGATGGTTGAGGAACCAGTTACCTGCCGCGCCACTGCCCACCACTTCAATCACCTTGTCCAGCGGTAATTGCATGGCCTGGGCAAAGCCCAGGGCTTCAGTGACCGCCTGATTAATGCCCGCCGCCATGATCTGGTTCACCGCCTTGGTGGCTTGCCCGCTGCCTGACGGCCCCATGTGTATAATGTGTTGGGCAATGGTACGGAGCACAGGCTGGGCTTTTTCCAGTGCATCAACATCGCCCCCCACCATCATTGCCAGCGTCGCGTTTTTTGCGCCTTCCACGCCGCCGCTGACGGGGGCATCGAGAAACTGCGCGCCGTGGGCGGCAACCCGCTGCGCCATGTCACGCGCGGTAACGGCGCTTATTGTGGATGTATCAACGATAAGCGTGCCGGGAGTAACCGCGGGTAACAGCGCGTCTATTACTTGCCGCACGTCCGCATCGGCAGACACACTAATCAAGATCAGTTCGCAGCGTGCCGCCAATGCGGCCGGACTGCTGGCGATTGCCAGGTTGTGGCAACGTCCCGCCAGCGCCTCAGTGGTGGCGCGCGTGCGGTTCCAAGCGTAGGCCAAGTGTCCTGCCTTGTACAGATTCAGGGCGATGGGGAAGCCCATTGCGCCTAATCCGATGATACCCGTCTTCATATGGCGTTCCTCCTTGGGATATTCTACTTGAGCCAGCCCGGGCTCAGTGATATTTTGGTGTAACCCAATTAATTACCGAGGAGGTTCCATGCTACGCATCAAATATCCCTTTATGCTTTTTTTATTGTCGGCGGGGATGGCGGGTTGTTCAGGTGGATCACCGGATGGCACAACCCAGCAGGCCGGGGATTTTTTTATGTCAGTGCAGACCACGCCGAATCCCCCCGAGGTGGGTAGCAATGCGGAAGTGGTGGCGACAGTCAAAATGGGTAATCAGCCCAACAGTGATTGTAAAGTAGGCTTCCGGCAGTTTATGCCAAGCATGGAAATGAGCAATGATAATACGGTTTATAGTATGGTTCAGCAAGGCACCAGCGGTGTTTACCAGGCGCGTGGCGGAGAGTTTTCCATGGGTGGGGAATGGGTGCTAGAATTTACCCTGGAGTGTAATGGCAAAACGCAAACAGTGAAGTTTCCCTATAACCTTAAGTGGCCGGAATAGTGTGAGAGGGTAGGTTAGAAACCGCCAAAACCCCCGCCACCACTGATAGTTTTTCCTGAGTTGCCCGCTTTTGGTAACCCAAAATTTTGCGAGGCATCCCGAAAAGCTTGCCAATCTACATTATTGGGGTTAAAGCTGTTGGCGCCCTCAACATAGGTATACGTGGGTGTTGATGATGAACTCCCACCACCAAATCCCCCACCGCCATAGCCGCCTCCGTATCCCCGCTGCCGCTGCCCGTAACATAGGTATAACGTCCTGCTGTGACCTGCGCGCCGGGTGTGGCGCCGGGGGTTGCCGAGTTGAAATTGCCTGATGCCGCTTGTGGATCAATGAGAGTCAGGGTACTGAGAACAGTTCCTGCGACGTTGTTGGTGCTGTAATTGCTGTTATTCATGTTTACTACAAAATGTACATCCACCTCGCTGGTATTGATGTCTTGGGTAATTTTTGGTTTCAACGCGAATTTATCTTTCAGGAATTCCTGTGACATGCCTGGAGATGAGATTACTTGCCGTATCAGGCTTTGGGTAGGGTCACCGCTCGCGATACCCGTAAAAGATTGCGCATTATTGCGCAACGGATCCCATCCGCTGCCTGCCATGCCTTGGTGATTGCCCCAAGAGCACTGGCAACTGCTCTGTCCACCACTGGCACTATCCGCCCCGCTATACGAACTCCCGCCCGTGCTAATGAATGTTTCCTGGACAAACGCCTCTCCGGGCAGGCCAATAATCATATGGTAATAAGTTTTACCCCCATCATTGACCAGTTCTTGGAGGAACGGGGTTTTGTCCGGGTCGGCACCCGAGCCTAAGCCACAATTGGCGGCAGTTTCACCGGGTCGGTTACAGTTGAAGTGGGGGCTTCCGAAACTGCCAAAGCCCCCGAATGAACCGCTGCTGCCAAAGCCACCGCTGGAGCCTGAATTGACTTCGCGCTGAAAATCCAAGCCAGTGGCGCTTTCGAGATGGCTCGCCTGAAGAGGGGACGCAAGTGCGAGCCAGACCGTAACTAGCCAAGCGGTGGATAATACACGCTTTATGACGGCGAACCTCATCACGACACCCTGCGCAGACGCACTTCCGGGATGTCAACAAAACCAAGCATGTATAATGAAAATGTAAAGGGCAAGTTGATAAATTAAACCGTTAAAAAATCGTCTGGGTGTAGAGTTTTGGACACTATGCGCTGAGTATAAAACAAACATTTTGGTTAGGGAAGCGCCGCTGCTATAAATTACGCAGAGTTCTTTAACAGGAGGATTAGTCGATTTATAAGGATTAAAGCATCAAGTGGATTGACGTGGCAAAGGGAGCTTGCTATAACGAGAAATCACAATATGTGGATCATGAAAAATCTGGATGCGTGTGGGTAGGGTGTCATAATTCTAACAAAGGGTTGGGTCTATGGTGATAGTAAAAAAAGTAAGTGGTTTATTAGCATGGTTTTCATTGGCTTTGTTTACGCAAAACGTACTTGCGGCGGGCGCACCGATTGGTGACCCTGTCGCGGGTGCGGATAAATCGGCATTATGTCAGGGATGTCACGGCGGCACTGGTAACAGTGAAAGTGGGGAGTTTCCGCGCTTGGCGGGTCAATATGCTGGATATATTGTTAAGCAAATCAAAGATTTCAAAAGTGGTTTGCGGGCGAATAACGACACCATGGCAGGCATGGCCGCTACTGTGGACAGTGTGCAAGATATGAAAGATATTGCCAGTTATTTTGCGCAGCAAAAGATGGTGTCTGATCCCTTACATAAACCGAACAAAAAGCTGGCCGAAAAAGGTGAAGAGATCTTCACCAAAGGGCGTCCTGAAAAAGATTTGTATGCGTGCATAAATTGCCACGGGGAGCGCGGTAAGGGTAAGGCGGGTACTATTTCTACGTTCCCGGTGATCGGTGGGCAGCATAAAGATTATATTATCAAAGAGTTGAAAGACTTGCAGTCAGGGTTGCGTGCTAATGACCCGGCTGGAATGATGGCGGAGATTGCCAAGAAATTGAGTCCTGAGGAAGTTGAAGCAGTGGCAGAATACTTGTCATTGCAATTGCCTTAAACATAAATAACATCCCTTGGAAGCTATTGCACGTATCGTGTGGAAAACCCGGCAATGACCTTCCTGCCATAGGAATGATTCGGGTGCCCCATGGGGCACCCCACCAGGCTGTGTGGTGAGTGCGAAGGTGGCCGTGTAGTAGTCCGCTGTTTGTGGCACGTAATGCCCTTTACGCTGCGCGAATGGCAATCCATCCTGTATCGGGGGATAATCAAGGTATGAAACCCACCTTGTTATCCCTGCTGTTTTTTATATCACCTGTGCTACTTATGGTGCCGCCTTTTCTCCATGCGGATGAGGTAAAAGTTGCTGTCGCCGCTAATTTTCTCAGCACGCTCCAGGTATTAGCGCCTGTATTCGAACAACAAAGCGGGCATCGCCTGCGGGTCAGCGCGGGTTCTACGGGTAAGCTTTATGCGCAATTGCGTCATGGTGCGCCGTATGATGTGTTTCTTGCCGCGGATAATAAGCATCCCGCGCTTCTGGAAAAAGAAGGGTGGGTGATGCCGGGACGGCGCGTCACTTATGCGGTGGGGCGTCTGGCGGTATGGAGCGGTCGATCAATGCCACCGCAAGAGGGTCCGCAGATTTTCCAGCAATCAGGCATTCGTCATATTGCTATTGCCAACCCCGCCACGGCGCCGTATGGCCGTGCGGCTTATCAGGCATTAAACACGATGGGATTGTGGCACACATTGAAGCCGCGTATGGTGCAGGGCGATGATGTGGGGCAGGTGTTCCAGTTCGTCGCATCAGCGAACGCGCAATTGGGTTTCGTGGCGCTGGCGCAGATTCTTAATCCAAAAAATACTTTTTCCAGGGACTATTGGCTGGTGCCGGAAGGGCTTTATGACCCTATTGAACAGGATATGGCGCTGCTCAAGAAAGCGCAAAATAACAGCGCTGCCCACGCTTTTGTAGCCTTTATGCAGACTGCGCGGGCGCGCGCGCTCATTCAGCAAGCGGGCTACAAGGTAAAATAACCTATGCCCGCTGAACTGGATCTTGCCCCGCTGTGGTTAAGCTTGCAACTTGCCAGTGTCACCACAGCGCTGTTGTTATTGTTTGCCACGCCGTTGGCGTGGTGGCTGGCTAACACCCGTGCGCGGGGTCGCGCCTTTATCGAGGCCTTGGTGGCGTTGCCATTGGTATTGCCGCCGACAGTGTTGGGTTTCTATCTATTGCTGGTATTAGGCCCGCACGGTGCATTGGGCGCGCCGTGGTTGCAGCTTACGGATACTACCCTCACCTTTACCTTCACCGGGCTGGTGATTGCCTCGCTGTTATATTCACTTCCGTTTGTGGTACAACCCTTACAGAATGCCTTTGAATCATTGGACCGTAAACCGCTGGAAGCGGCGTGGTGCCTGCGCGCATCGCCACTGGATAGTTTTTTCAGTGTGGTGTTGCCGCAGGCGATGCGCGGTTATCTAACAGCGGCTGTGCTGGGTTTTACACATACGCTGGGCGAGTTTGGTGTGGTGCTGATGGTAGGCGGTAATATTCCTGGCGAAACACGCGTTATATCCATCGCTATTTATGATCACGTGGAAACGCTGGATTACGCCAGCGCGCATTGGCTTGCAGGACTCTTGCTGGTGTTTACTTTTGTTGTGTTGCTGGGGGTTTATACGCTGAACCGGCAGGTGCGGGTGCGGGTGTTATGACGCGGCTTATAGCGCAATGTGATTTAAAGCGCCCCGATTTTCGCTTGCACGCACGGTTAGATATTCACACGCAGGGGATTACGGCGATATTTGGCCGCTCTGGCAGTGGTAAAACTACGTTGCTACGTTGCCTGGCAGGATTGGAACGCAACGCAGCGGGATTAATTTCTGTGAATGGCAGCGTATGGCAAGAATCCAGCAAAGGTATTTTTATACCCGTGCATCAACGTGCCGTAGGTATGGTATTTCAACAGCCCTGTTTATTCCCGCACATGACGGTGCGTGCTAATCTCAACTATGGCCTCATCCGCACGCCCTTGGCAGAGCGCCACATGCCGTGGGACCAAGTTATAGAGATATTGGGTATTGGCGCTTTATTGGAGCGTTATCCGCAACACCTGTCGCTGGGTGAGCAGCAGCGCGTGTCGATTGGGCGTGCAGTGCTGAGTAATCCGTGCCTGTTGTTAATGGACGAGCCGCTGGCCTCGCTGGATGCGCAACGCAAAGATGAAATTCTGCCGTTTATCAAGCGCCTCAACCGTGACATGAATATTCCAGTGATGTATGTCAGCCATTCGGTGGAGGAGATTGTGCAGCTAGCGGATACGCTGGTGCTAGTGCATGAAGGAGAAGCCATTGTCACAGGGCCTATCCATGAAATATTTTCACGATTAGGGATGGAGGAATATTTTGGCGAGGTTGCGGGTGCGGTAATTGATGCCCAGGTGATCGCACATGAGGCGGAGTTTGATCTCACTTGCCTGGAGTTTTATGGCAGGCGGTTGTACGTGCCACGCCATCCGTTAAACATCGGCGACGCGGTGCGGGTGCATATCCTGTCACGCAATGTGGGTTTATCGCTGGCGCCGCCGCAGGTGCCGACGAGTGTGCTTAATATTATTGAAGCGTATGTGGTAGAGATTGGTGCAACGGTGCTGGGGAAGCCGGCGGTGGAAGTAAAACTGGATGCGGGATGCCCGATGCTGGCAACGATTACGCGCAAGTCCCTGCATGCGCTTGCGCTGTCGCCGGGGCAGCGTGTGTATGCTTCGATTAAAGCCGCATCATTACAGTCGTAAGGCAATGGTGCGGTGGGGCTTAACTGTCTTTAATTACCAGAACCTGTCCCGCTTTTAGGTTGTTGATTTTGTCGGCAGGATTCCACTTGCGTAATTCGGAAATGCTTACGTCAAGGCGTGCGGCGATTCGGGTCAAGGTATCACCCGGACGGATTTTGTAGTTGCCCCGGCGAGTTTTGCCATCAGTACTGGTTGCCGTTGCCATGCGGGTGGATGATTTACCCTTGGCGCGGAGCGTGCCTTTCCCCCTTACGACGAGGCGTTGCCCCACCAACAGTTTTTTGGTGGGTGCGATTTTGTTTAATGCCGCGAGTTGTTGCGTGCTGATGTTGTAACGACGGGCGACTTGTTGCAGCGTGTCGCCACGTTTTACAATGTGGGTGCTGCCTTTGCCGCGGCGCCTTAACCGATCTTGCTGGGGCGCCTGGTTGATCTGCGGCAATTCGGCAATACGTAACACGTAATGGCCCAGATCTTGGGCATGCACAGGGATCAGCAGATTGGTGCGGGCTTTGGCGATGTTGCCGCCCAGTTTGTTGATCTCGCGCAATAAGGCGGTAGTGGTGCCATAATGGGTGGCAATTTTGCCGAGCGATTCACCTTTTTTGACCTCATGGCGTGTCCAGCGCACGCGCTTTTCCATGGGCAAAGCGGCAAGTTTTTCTTTGAAGGCATCGATTTTTTCAACCGGTAACAATAAATGATGCGGCCCATCGGGATCAGTGACCCAGCGGTTGTACCCCGGATTTAATTTATGAATTTCTTCGAGCGGAAGCTCCGCCAATTCGGCCGCCAGTGCCAGATCAATTTGCGAATCCGCAGTGATGGTTGCCAGATACGACACATCAGGTATGGGGGTCAGAGTGACATTATATTTCCCTGGATCCGCGACAATTTCACTGATGGCCAGTAACCACGGGACGTAAGCACGGGTTTCTTTAGGCAGCTTTAGTGACCAGTAGTCGATGGGTTTACCTACCGCGCGGTTACGGTCAACCGCGCGTTGTACGGTGCCTTCTCCCGCATTGTAGGCGGCGAGGGCCAGTTGCCAGTCACCGTTGAATTGGTCGCCGAGCTTCTGCAAATAATCCAGCGCCGCCGTGGTAGAGGCCTGGATGTCGCGCCGACCGTCATACCACCAGTTCAATTTCAAGCCATAATGGCGCGCCGTGGAAGGGATAAATTGCCAGATGCCCGCGGCGCTGGCGTGTGAATTGGACAAGGGTTGGAATGCGCTTTCGACAAAGGGCAGCAGGGCCAGTTCTGAGGGCATGTTGCGGCGCTCTACTTCTTCCACAATATAGTGCAAGTAAGGTGTGGCGCGCGCGATGGTCCTATCCAGGTAATCCTGGCGTTTGGCATACCATTCTTTGCTGAATTGCACGCGGTCATGGTCACGTCCCGGCATGCTGAAACGCGCCCGGATACGTGCCCATAAATCGGGCGCCGTATCGGTTGCCTGGGTGGAGGGCGCGGTGTTTTTGGGTGATTCAGCAACACTGTTGGGATCCAGTGTGGGTTTGTGTGTTTCTTTACGCTGCTGGTCAATGCGGGCTATTTCTGGATCACTGTCCGCTTCGGCATCACCTTCGTTATCAATAATTGCAATGTTCGCGGGTGCGGGCTCGGCTTCGGCGTCAGATTCGGCGACAATATCATCCCAAATATCGGGCAGTTCAGCGGCATGAATTTCAATATTGCTGTTTTTTGCCGCAGCCATACCCGCGGATTCTTCTTTCATGGGTGCTGGCAAGGTAGGGATGGCTGCCGTCGGAGTCGTGCTGTGTAAAACAGGAGGCGCCGCCGGGCTAGGTAAAATAGGCGCTGAACGGGGCGGGGAAGTTTGCTGCGTAGCGCACCCTCCGAGAACCAGGCTGACAGCCAACACCACCACGCGGCACGACCATACGCCGTGCATGGATGCACCCGCCAAGGTTTTATTTGTAGCTATTTTTGTAGCCATTAAGCCACGCTCCATCCAAGCCGGTTGCCCGGTTTTCTATGCGGGGGATTATAGCGTTACCCGCCCCTATCAATCCAGCGTATCTTTCCAATAACGAAGGACGGCAAACACTTCTTGTCGGGAAGCAAGCCGCCTTTCCGCAAAATGTTCCGCGGCCACTATTACACTGCCTACCTGACACCGTAGGAAAGGATTAGTGCGCAATTCCAGTTCCAATGTCGATGGCACGGTGGGTTGCCCGTGAGCCCAGCTTCGTTTGGCTTCAAACAGACGGGTGCGGATATCCGCATTGT
Source organism: Gammaproteobacteria bacterium (assembly GCA_020053945.1). Classification (GTDB taxonomy): domain Bacteria; phylum Pseudomonadota; class Gammaproteobacteria; family Ga007554. The sequence continues at coordinate 6,260 of JAGVME010000138.1, read as the reverse complement.
CTGGTTCCACCTTCATCGCAAATTTCAGGTTGGCGAGGGTATATTCATGGGCACAGTACACTAATGTATTTTTCGGCAGCGCGGCGATTTTCTTGAGTGATTCGTACATTTGTAACGCCGTGCCCTCAAACAGGCGTCCGCAACCCGCGCCAAACAGTGTGTCGCCGCAGAACAGCATGTGGTGGCCGAAGTAAGCAATATGCCCCTGGGTGTGGCCAGGTACTTCCATTATGGTGAATGATAACTTATCAAAGGGTAAAGAAATGTGATCTCCGTCACGTAATGGATGTGTAATACTGGGCATCCGCTCCTGCTCGCTTGCGGGTCCATAAACAGGAATTTGATAATGGTTAAGCAGCGTTTTTACTCCCCCGGTGTGGCAATCATGGTGGTGGGTGAGCAAGATTGCGACAGGAGTAATGGACAATTCACTGAGGGTGTCAATCACCGAGCCGGCTTCCCCGGGGTCGACAATGGCCGCCTGTTTCGGTGAATTTTCATTACAAATCAGCCAGATATAGTTATCTATAAAGGCGGGAACAGCAAGTACATTGATCATGCTTAAGGAGACAAATGAGTGGGCAAACATCGATTAGGGTTCATGCTGACAGGGATTGATGCTGGGGTCAACGACCAAATCTAGCATATCTTTAGTAAAGCGGGGTATGCTACGCCCAGAAATTTAGCGGGACTGTAGCGAAATAATTCGGAAGTGGCATAAATGAGAAAAATAATCCCTTGAAATCATCTACCGCCCGCAATGAATTACGTGCCTGGCACTTGCAGGGAGCCGGGCGCCAGCTCCTGCAAGCCGAGCTCGCGCAGATGGATGAGGTGCTGCAAAATTTATTTGGCTACCATTTGCTGCAAGTGGGACGGCCGCATGATGAAGATTTGTTGGTTTCATCGCGTATTTCGCATCGCATCGTGTTGGACAATGATCTTGGGCATGGTGATTGTTCCGCCACGGTGTTGCGCAGCGCGTTGGATGAACTGCCAATCGCGTCTGACAGTATTGATGTCGTGGTTTTGCCGCATACCCTGGAATTTGAGGAAGATCCGCACCGGGTCTTACGCGAAGCTGAACGCGTGCTGATCGCAGAAGGCCATGTAGTGTTATTGGGCCTAAATCCGTGGAGCTTGTGGGGGATGGCGCGCTGGATGCGCCGCCGCCAGGGAATTCTGCCGTGGAGTGGCCGCTTCTTGGGATTGATGCGCGTTAAAGATTGGCTGGCCTTGCTGGGTTTCGATATTATACTTACGCGCCAATATTTTTTTCGGCCGCCTTTACAGCGGGAAGGTTTAATGGGCAAGCTGATGTTCATGGAAAAAATAGGCGCCCGTTTGTGGCCGCGGCTGGGTGGCGCCTATCTGGTAGTGGCAAAAAAACGTGTCACCACCCTTACGCCCCTCAAGCCCCGCTGGAAGCCGCGCCGCGGCTTGCTACCCGCGCCCGCCAAGCCGTGTGCGCCGTACATGGATGGCGGTTCTTGCGGAACCCTTCGCTTTCGCTCTTCCCTGCGCCCACCGCACTTAGGCATCCTGCCCGGCGTACAAGTGTCGCCAGAGGGCCGCTCCCGGCATCCTGCCTCCTGCGACACTAGTGCATCCATGCACGTCGCAGGATGCCGGAAGCGACCGCGTACGCGGAGCCAGCGGTTGAACGCTGAAAGCGATCACCATGCATAACGCAAAAGATACCGTACATATTTATACTGATGGGGGTTGTCGCGGCAACCCGGGTCCTGGGGGCTGGGGGGTGTTGCTGCGCTATAAAGACCATGAAAAAACCTTATACGGCGGCGAGGTGATGACGACGAATAACCGCATGGAGTTAATGGCCGCCATCATGGGTCTGGAGTCGTTGTCACGGCCTTGCAAAGTACACTTGACGACGGATTCCCAATATGTGAAAAAAGGCATCACCGAGTGGATCGCCCAGTGGAAAAAACGCGGTTGGAAAACAGCGGCGAAACAGCCCGTGAAAAATGAAGATTTATGGCGGCGCCTTGAAATCGCCGTGGATAGGCATGAGGTTGACTGGCATTGGGTGCGCGGCCATTCTGGGCACGTGGAAAATGAACTGGTTGATACTTTGGCGAACCGCGCTATGGATGAATTAACCGTTAATCTTCTCAGATAAATGACAGGTAAATAACCTATGCGGCAAATCATACTGGATACTGAAACAACGGGATTAGACCCGGCGCGCGGCCATCGCATTATCGAAATTGGTTGTGTAGAGCTGGTGAACCGGCGTTTGACGGGCAAGCATTATCACCAATATCTTCAGCCTGACCGTGAAGTAGAGGCGGGCGCTTTTGAGGTGCATGGCATCAGCGATAAATTCCTCGAAGACAAGCCACGTTTCAGTGATGTGGTCAATGAATTTATGGCCTTTATCAAAGGCGCCGAACTGATTATCCATAATGCCCCCTTTGATGTGGGCTTTATCAACGCCGAGTTGAGCGCGCTCGGGGTCGCTCCCGGCATCCTGCCTCCCGCGACACTAGCACATCCCTGTGCGTCGCAAGCCTATGGCAAAGTCATCGACCACTGTAGCGTGGTTGATACTTTGGCGATGGCGCGCCAGCTTCATCCCGGTCAGAAAAATAATCTCGACGCTTTGTGCAAACGTTACAACATTGACAACAGTCAACGCGATTTGCACGGCGCCTTACTTGATGCTGAAATCCTCGCCGATGTATATCTTGCCATGACCGGCGGGCAGGCCACCTTGTTGCTGGACGGTTTACAGGAACGCGGCCGGGGCCACGTCACTGCGCCCGTGGCGCGTCAACTTGATGCAACGCGTCCACGCTTGCGGGTCATCCATGTTCAGGCTGATGAGCTGGCGCTGCATGTCCAACGACTCACGGCCATTGACAAGGAAAGCGGCGGCAACTGTCTCTGGAAAAAAGATGACTTAAATTTAACTAATTGAAAAATATAATTTTATTGTTTGACGTGTAAGAGGCCTATCGCGTCGATCAGTTATTGCTTGGCAAATGCGGATGAGTCACGTATTTTGGGGGGGGTAAAGGTTGGTGCAGAGCTTGTCAGAAATCCATAAAACAGGCCGGAACCGACCCCGTATTGATGCGTAAAATATGTCGGGTGGGAGGGTGATTTATGAATTGCAGCGTAATACGGCTAGCTTTCAATGCATCATGGGACGGCTTGTTGAAACGATCCATAGCAGGTGGTTTTGGCATTGTCAGCGCGCTGTTGCTGATCGCCGGGTGTTCAACGGCGCCCAAGGTGGCGCAGCCCACCGATGGTCTACCGCCACTGACCGTAGAAGCCGAAGCAGCGGAAGCCAAGCCACCGGTGACGCAACCAGAAACGCGCGCCATTCCTGAAGATGCCTTGAGTGCCGACCGCATGGTGCTCGCCGCCACTTTCGGGCATGACAAAGTGGTGCGTTACATGCTCGACCATAACGTCGACCCCAGCGCGCAGGATTTATTTGGTAATGCGGGTTTGATTGCGGCAGCGGGCGCGGGCCAGGCCGACATTGTGGATATGCTGTTAAGCGCCAAGGCCAATGTTAATGCGCAAACCCAGGCGGGGCACACCGCCTTGATGGGCGCCGTAGAAAAAGGCGATATGCGCATCGTGCAGGCTTTGCTCAAGGCTGGCGCCAATGTGAATGCCAAAAATAACAAAAACGAGTCCGCGTTATTTCCTGCCGTGCAAACCGGAAATTTGCGCCTGGTAGAGGCGCTACTGTTGGCGGGCGCAGAAACCAATATCACAAATTCCCGGCCCATGACCAGCAATGACAGCGGCTATACGCCCTTAATGTATGCCGCGCGTCATGGCCTGATTGCCACCGAAGGTCCCTGGGCCGACATTGTGCGCGCCTTGCTGGCAAAAGGTGCGGATGCAAACCTGCGCAGTCACCACGGCGCCACCGCGCTGAGCATTGCAGAACGTAATGGGTATGCCGACATCATTGACGCGTTACGCAGTGCGGGAGCAAGAAAAGAAACCGTATACACCAGCCTGACGATTGATGATGCGTTGATTAAAGCTTCTAAAAATGGCGACCTTTCCAAGGTGCGCCAATTATTCACCGAGGGCGCGCAGGCGAACGTCAAGAACCGTTTGGGCGTTACCCCGTTGCTGGCCGCCGCCATGGGCGGGCATACGGCGATTGTGCAGGTGTTGGTTGAAAATGATGTCAAAGTAAATGCGGTACCCGCTGGGCTGCGTGACTGGGCTTTGTCGGCGGCGCGCATTCCGCTGGACGAAGAGGACATCACACAGGCCGCCGCACGCGGTGATACCGCGCTGATTATCGCCGTGCGGCAAGGGCACACCGATACCGTGCGTTACCTGCTCGATCACGGCGCGGATGTGAATCGCCCTAACCGCCAGAACGAATCCGCGTTGTTTGTGGCGGCTGAATTAGGCCGCGCAGAGATCATGCGCGCCTTATTAAGTAAAGGCGCCAATGCGAATGCCACCGAAAAAGAAAATCGCACCAGTTCATTTACGGTGGCGTTAAGCAGCATCGGCAGGAACACAGTATTGATTAAAGCCGCGCAGCATGGCCATGCTGAGGTAACACAGATTTTGCTGGAAGCCGGGGCATTGCCGAACACCCCCGGTTTTTTAAGCAAAACGGCGCTGTTCTGGACAGCAGAGCGTGGGCACTTGGCTGTTGCGCAAGTCTTGCTTGAAAAAAATGCTGATCCGAATTTAAAGGACGTGTCGGGGCTCACTCCGCTGATGGTGGCCGCCAGCAATGGCAATGTCAAAATGGTGGAAACGTTGCTTAAACACAAGGCTGAGATCAATGCCCGTGAGGGTTCAGAAACCACGGCGCCGGGCAGCATGTTTGGAGTATCGGGCGCTACGGCGTTGATCCATGCCGCGCGTGCCGGGCATGCCAATGTGGTAAAGATATTGCTGGAAGCCGGGAGTGATGTCACGGCAACAGACAGTAACGGCGTCAATGCCCTCAAAGGCGCTGAAAGCAACGGCCATGCGGGCGTTGTTGCCGTATTGAAGGCGGCCGGCGCCTAGCAGGTTGTTGAAAAAGCCCTTCCATGGGCTTTTTCAACCCGCACATCCGTGTACCGCGCGCAGGCTGTTGAAAATGAGATTTTCAACAGCCTGCTAGGGCAGCCGTATGTAATTTAATGCCGTAACGAAGCGCCAAGAGCCCTTAATAGATGATGGAATAGATGACGGAAAAAGTTGTAATGGCAGGGGTTGTGGTTGCGACTTACCTGCTCATGTTACTTGCCTTTTACCGGCCACAACAGCGTACTTTTCATATCTGCACCATGGTGTTTATCATGCTGTTTGATTTGGCGGTGCCGGTGTATCTTTTTTTACGGCGTGATTGGTATGTGCGCCTCTTTGAACATGGGGATATTTCGTCTTTTCTGGTATGGATGCATTTCATCATGCCGCTGGCATTGTATATTTTATACATTTTCCAGATCATCGCCGCGCGCAAATTGTTGCAAGGCAATGCGGATGCCGAGACCTATAGCAGCGCACGGATAGACCATCGTGGCCAGGGGAAAGCGATATTGGTGGTAAGGGCGTTGACAATTTTTACGGGCATAATGTTGATTGAGCCAGATCCGGCGTGAGCGTGACCCACGCATTTTTTAAAAATCACAAGGAGATTGAAGAATGAAAAAAACCCTGCCCGCGGTCGCCATGGCCCTTATCTTGGTGGGCGGTTGTGATATGAAAAATAACGGCAATGAAAAACAGGAAGGATCAACCATGACAGACACAAAAACAACCGAGCTTGTGAAAACCGATACCAAAGTCGGTAGTGGCGCAGAAGCAGTGAATAACAAACTGGTGATTGTGCATTACACCGGTTGGCTTTATGACCCTAAGGCGCCGCAAAATCGTGGCGCGAAATTTGACAGCTCAGTTGACCGTGGCCAGCCGTTTGATTTTATGCTGGGCGCAGGGCAGGTGATTAAAGGCTGGGATCAAGGCGTGGCCGGCATGAAAGTGGGTGGCCAACGCACCTTGATTATTCCTTCCGAAATGGCTTACGGCTCACGTGGCGCCGGTGGCGTAATTCCACCGAATGCCACGTTGATGTTTGATGTGGAGTTGCTTGATGTAAAATAATGTGTGTTTGAAACATTATCTATAGTCAACTGTAGGGTGGGTTACAACCAGGGCAATCGCATTAAAAACCTCTTGACATAGGAGTGAAAACAATGGCTTTTGTCATCCTTTTGGACTATTGCCATGGAACGACACCCCACCGCCTC
>JAGVME010000041.1 GCA_020053945.1 Gammaproteobacteria bacterium | reverse complement strand
CTGACGCAATGGCCTGGAGTGCGCCATCAATTACTTTTTGGCCGCGCGGTGGTCGTGACATATTCTGCCTCCTCAGCTTGTTCGGTGAGGTAATTATTATACTATTGATGTGGAAGTTGAATGAGATAGTTGCCAACGCCGCGAACAGGCAACTTGATTCCGCATTCGCGTTCAACCCACCGCATGACGGTGGCGCGATTCCATAGCGCAAACCCCATCTTCAGGTGTTCGGGGCGCTTGTCGCAGATGATTTTCCGAACAGCGCTCTCTTGCGATTCGCTCAACAGGCGTCCACTGCCCTGTTTCTTGCCGCGCGCAGCAGGCTTGAGTGCCGGCGCCGCCGCCGTCGGATAGCGCGTGATCGCCGCGTTCACGGCAGACCCGCCCAGGCCACTGTATTCAACGATTTGCATTACCGGCATCCCTTTACGGCGCATCCGGATGACTTGTTTTCGTCTCTCGTGCAGTACTTCTCGCGACTGCTTGCGGGCATCTTCTTTTTCCATGTGGATGAGACACGCCCCATGCCTTAAAGTCCATGGATAATTCGTGCCGAGTGTATAGTTACACGTAGTGATGGATTGAGCTTATCCTGAACCTTTTTGGTGGTATTGTCCCGATTACAACTCAATTAACCAAGAAACAACTGGGTCATTCAGAGTTAATCCAGTTAATTTCATGCGCCGTTTTTTCGCCAATCACCACCTGGGCCAGGCGGCTCGGCATCGCCAATTCCTGTTCTGATAGTGGCACTCTGCCTCCCATGATCTCAGCTTTACTTTGCGGCAATCGTGGCTGCTGCCGCGGCTCCGCATAACCATCAGGATACACTGGAAAATTCGTGGCCAAATCGTATTTGTCAGTGGCGCCCACGGTATGCAATAACTCATGCGCAATCACCACATTGTTTGGCCCCGCCATTTTTTCACTGGCAAACGCATTCACTACTCCTACCAGTCCTTTTTCAAGGCCAAATGAGTGATCCAAACTATCATGCGTTTCAGGATCATGGTATACAACAAACATGCGGATATCGGGGGATGGGCCGTCATAGGTATCGGCCTTGAAGGCCCAATAGCGCATTTGCAGGCTCCACCACATCACGGCGAGAACATCGCCATTGCGCGGTGGCTTGGGAGGTAGGTCATTAACTATCGGGCCAAGTTTGATGGTGACAGGCTTATCAAGCCTTAACTGATAGCGCCGGGCTTCACGCGCCATAAATTCTTCTATATCACTGAAAGTTTCTTTTCGCACACTGCCAATATACGTCGACGATACTGTGCTCTTATCTCCATTGATCGGATACACCACTACCCACAAGGAACGGTCCCAATCCGTTGAACGCAGCTTGCTTAACCAGGCATTCGCGGCGACGAAAACCAATAATAACAAAAGGAACGTGATGCGTAATTTGCGGAACATGCCACCTGCTATGCGCCGAACAACCGCCATTCTTCCGTATAGAAATGCAATGCAGGCACAGGTTTATCTGTGATCTTAACCGTTTCAAGCACCCGCTCATCCTGGCCGTTCAGCACGGTAACCGTACCATCGGTGGGATTAGAAATAAAAATGCGCGCAAACTTTCCGTCCTGTTCAACAAACCCAATCGGACGACGGCCACATTCAGCAATACCCACTTTTATTTCCTTGATCAATCGCAATGCGGGCGACGTGCAGGGATGCACTAGTGTCGCGGGAGAGCGAAGCGAGGGGTTCAGGATGCCGGAAGCGACCAGTGTTGACGCATCGAATACCAGCAAAACATCTTTTTTAAGATTACTGCGCTGACTGCCCTTCCCCGTGGCCGCCGTGGTCAAATATAATTTACTGCCATCACGGCTGAAGCGGTATACGCTGGGATAGATGTCAGGCAAATCAATTGTCTCAAATACGGTTTTGCTGACCACGTCCAGCACCGTCAGCTTGCCTATGACATGCTCTGGCTGGGTGGCGCGGTCAGCGCCTTTGCAGATAATGAAGCGGCCATTCGGGCTGAGCAGCGCATTACTGCTGAGGCCAACATAAATCGAATCTTCAATGGTATTGGTCAGCGGATCCATCACCACCACCGTGCCATAACCGTTATTGAGGTTATAGACTTTGCCCGTCAATTCGGAATACGCCATGCCATGCGGCGCAGCTCCATTGGCAAAACCCGCATCTACTTTTTTCTCGCGGGCGGTATCCTGCAAGTCAATCGTGGCCAATACCTTAAGATAAGTCGCCGCATCTTCAGGGTCATTGCCCACCACTGAAATATCACCGCTCATCAAATTACTGACAAATGCGCGGCGCGGTATGTTCGGCGCGGTGGGCGTGGGATAGGTAAACGCCACCACATGATGGCCACGTCCCACGCACAGTGTACGCAACACTTTCATCGGCGCGCCTTCAGTGTCACTCTGAATAACGGTGACGGATGACCCACCCGTGCCGCAATTTCCCGGGTCAGCGCCTGTGGATTTATCACCATCATTTCCCAGCCATAATTGCGCCTGATCGGGGTAACGGTACATATGGTCAGGGCGTGCATGCGCCGGAAATTTTTTCTGTTGCGTTATTTTTTTCGTCGCGGGATCAAGCAAGGCCGCTTGATGATCATTGGTTAAATTCAAAAAGACAAGGGGGGACGTGCCGCTTTGCGACTCAACATCAAGCGTTTTGACACTTGTTTTTCCGCTTTTGCCATCATGATGAATAACCGCAACCTCACCGATTTCTTCGGTTCCGGCGTAACATACTAAAGACCAATCTAAATCATTGGCAAGACCATCGTCATTGCTCTGAACCATTTTAGTATCCTGATTTTTAATTACAGTTACGGAGTGGGCACCGGTGTCACCCGAATGGGCGCGGGCTGTTTTGGTAGGGGCATATCGACATCGGGACTATTACGATCCATCCATTCCTTACCTTTACGCACCATAAATTCGGCTTCATGTTTGGGTAGCGGGCCGCGCGCCATGCTGCCTTCCCACTCCCACATCGCCGCACGTGCTTTGCGCACATACGGGTCTTCGGGCGGCGACAAATGCACATAGGTGCGCATGGCACCTAGCGCGCCCTGCAAATCACCTTGTTGTTCCAGAGAAATTCCCAAGCCCCAATAAGCATTGGCCTGATAAGGCCGCAACGTGGTGGCTTTATCAAAAAAACTCACGGCCTCTTCATAACGCTCAAGACCCAGCAGAGCATAGCCCATGTTGACATGCGCATCCACCAGGTTGGGCGAAAGCTGCAAGACACGCTGCAATGCGGTAATGGCATGCTCATATTCCTTGGCGTGCAGCATCACCACCGCTTGTTCAAAGCGGGTTTTTATTTGTGTCATGCGTGCTTGCTGTGAATGGCCTTTGGGATCTTTGACAGGATCAATCTCGACCTGCGACACGGGCAGCAGCGGCACGAATATCGGATTACGTGTCACACCCACCAGCATCGCCACCATGCCCAGCACTAACAGCAGTGAAATAAATGAGGTGGCCGTTAATAATGCACTTGGCGGCGCGTTTGCCTGCGCAATCTCCGATGGTAAAAGTACCGCGCTCATACCACACCCTTATGTGCGGCTGTGCTATAAAACGGCGTGCCAAAATAGGTGATGAAAGCAAATACAAACACACCGATAATGGCAATCGCGCCGACACGAATCGGAATTCGATACGTGAGCCGCGCATGGATGCTGGCGCCCAACATCAGCCAGTTAAGAAAAGAAGAGGTCTCCAGCGCATCCCATGCCCAGTAACGTCCCCAGGCATCCTGTGCCCACACCGCGCCGGCGGTGAGCATCAAGCTATGAAAAATAAATGCCAGCAACATGAAGCGCCACGCCAGCGCGTCCAGCACGGCATCGGCGGGCACATGGCGAAACCACGCTGCAAATCGCTGCGTATTACGCAGTAAAATCACCCCTGCCAATCCGGTACCCACCAGACAGAATGCCAGGAAAAATTTCCCCAAACCAACGTGCGCCCACAACCAGTCATTGTAATAGGTCGGCGGAAACGCTGTGTCAACTGGCTGCAACGCCAATACCCAGCCTCCCAGCACCCACGTCATGGGCAACGCCACTACGGCACTGGGACGCAACAACGGCACGCGCCAATACACCACGGCAAACACCAGGCCCAGGCTCCACAACTGGCTCATCAGCAATTCAAATAAATTAACGAACGGGCCATGACCGAGGCGCATCCAGCGTTCGGTAATCGCCACCGTAAGCAACGCCACGCCCAGCGCCACCATCAGCAATACAAATTTTTCATGGGGGCGTGGCGACGCCTGCGTCATGGCGCCAATGGTAGTGACGCCAATGCGCATGCGCATCATACCCATCACCGCAATCACCGTGGCCAGCACATAGGCGCTCAGCCCCGCCCACAACCACGGCAATTCCGTGGCGTAACCCATTACACTCAACATACTCCCAGACGCGGACGTCACTTCATTCATACCAATCTCCCGGCAGACGCGTCTGGGGGGGATGCCCGTGGTACTTCTGGCGCATCTATCGCCGCCAGCACCGGGGCAATCTGCAAACTCACCCCGGCCTTACGCCAGAAATGTGTCCCCAAGCCCAATATTGCCATGATTGCTGCTCCAAATAACCAATGTAGGGTAGGATCATAAAATACCTTATATCCCATCCACGTAGTCAACCGTTCATAACGTAAAACACCACCGGGCACATGCACACTTTGACCCGGCTCGAGCTCAACCCGCCGATCGTCTACATTCACCACCAGCACCCCAGTAGTGGTTTTACCGTCCAGCACCCATGCCGCATCATCACGCAGGCCCGTCTTCAGCCGCAACCAGAATTTAATTTCCTTACCGACCCCTTTTTCATTGGGCGGTGTCCAACTGCTCTCCTGCTTGTAGTCAAACAGCGGATAAGACGGCATGTGGATTGTACCACTCAGCGCTTCGCCACCTCCATCAGGAACCCAGGTCAGCACCGGGGCAAAGCCTTTGTTAAAACTAGTGTAAAAGCGATAACCTTCGAGTATCAGGACGCGGTCATCACCCACCACTTTGGTCTGCCAGCCGCCCGTGCCGCCAGACGCGTCTGTTTGACCATCAGGTATCAGCACCTGGCTGTGGGTCAAGCCGCGTACTATGCCGGGCGAGTAATCCACTGTGAATGGGCCCTGCACAAAAACCAGTTGCTCCAGCGCACCGGAATGCCACGGGCCTTTTGCTAAATGGGTCAGATCCGCGGGCGAAAAGGCGGTGCCTTCAGTCATTTCCAGTTGTGCTTCAAGGTGAGTCAAGCGACCGATACCGGCGAGGACAATGATGGCGAGCAAACCGAGGTGGAACACCAGCAGCCCACCCCGGCGATTGATGCGGGGATTGGTCGCGATGGCGGCCAACAGGTTAACCGCCAGAAAAGCAAGAGGCGCCACCAGCACCCATACGGGTGTGCCGACTGGGTTGCCATAACTAAGCGCCGCGGCGATCGCCAGCAGGAGCATTCCCACCAGAGCCAGCCGTATGGAACCCAGCGCGCGGATCATGGCAAATTACTGCACGTCTCGCCGCCAAAACCGTTCATCCAGCTAATGCCCCGATTGCCATTGCCGGGCATACCGGCCGACCCACAATTTTGCGGCGTCCATTCCCCGCTACGCCGGAAATTCACCACCTTGAGCGTAGAACCGTTGTAATAAGGGCCATTGTAATAACGCGCGGTAGTGTTATTACGCACCTGGGTGCCCGAAGGCAAGCCGCCTTCCAGGCCCACGTCATTGAGATTGACGAGAAAGTTCTTGTTCTTCCAGCCGTGGGGCACAGCAATGTGGCAATAAGTGCAACGGAAATTCTGCACCACTTGCGCGTGGCCGGTATGAAGATTGGTTTGCTGGACATTCAAGCAGCCCGTGCCTGACCCGTCTGTCGGGTTGCGTGCAAAACCACTCTTCAAAGTCTGACCCGCACTTATAAAGCCTGGACCAAACTTTTTCCCATAAGAATCGTAGTTATGGCATTTAAAACAGAGATGATCCTGCTTATTCTCGCCGGTCTGGTCATCCCACGGGCCTTTCAGCAAAAAGTCACTGTTGGAACCGTGTGGTCCCCACACATTACCTTGCTCGCCACCGTCCGGTATCACGGTTCCCGGCGCCGTGGTCGAGCCATGGCAATCGGTACAATACATGGTCTGGATACCCACGCCAGCATTGAAGGGTTCGCGCCAGATATTGGGACTGTCGACCTTGCGGATGTCAATGGTGCGTCCAGTATCCTTTAACGCTGGATGCCAGGAACGGTGATTATCATTCTGGAAGTCAACGGTATATGCCTGCCCCGGTGGCGTTCCGACAAAAGCGCCACTTCGTGTCGGCGAAGTACCTTCGCCCTTATGCTCATCCGGCGACTGATATTCCATACCTATATTGGTGTATTGAATCATTGAGTTGGTGCCCGGCGGCGTGCCACCGGCAAATGATCCCAACATCGGTGGCTGGTCAAATCCATAGTTCGAATGACACTTCATGCATATTTGATACTCGCGGGTGACATACGGTGCGCTGACATCGGTGCTGCCGCCTACACCCGGATCGCCACGCTTCACGGTAAACACCTGCGGCTCACTGCCAAACTCGGTGCTCGGCCAGCCACTCGGCTCTACACCGGTAATACCGCGTAACACACCCGACGCGAGGTTAGTGTGATGGCGCTCAGGCGTGCCCGCAATTTGCGCTGCGGTGTGGTTGTGCGTACCCTCGGAATCAGGAATGGAGGTATCCGCATTGAATCGGCGGTTTTTGGTGACGCGATGCGGATTATGGCAGTCCGTACACTCGGCATGGCGATTCTGCAAACTACCCGCCTCACTGCGATCATTCGACCGGCTGGCCTTACCCATATTGGCGGGCGATTCCAGAAAATCCTTACCGTCCTGCGGTTCACCCGCCGTACCGATATCATGGCGCTCACGCCCAGCGGGCTGGTCGCGGCTGGCGATCGGCATGTGGCGTGCCATGGTGGTAAAGTCAGTTTTGATGTCCGGCACTTCAAAGCCAGGCTTCACGCCTTGCCCTTGCAGCGTGCCACCGTCTGTTGAATGACAGGCATAACAGGTTTCTTCAATGGCGGGATTACCGCCCTGCTTGAAGCGCGAACCGTCCGCACCAATCATAGTCGGCCCATCCGTGCCTTCGCGCAAAATACGGCGCGAGCCCTGCACGGTATGCGGGTCATGGCAATTCAAACACGCCGCTTGCCACACGGGCAGATCTTTGGGGAACTCACGTAACTTGGCGGCAGTATCGGTATAACGCTCATTGCCCACCGCGGGATGCGCATGCGCCGACCCTACCCAGCCCGCCTTATCATGGCAGCCCAAGCATATCAAATCATCTTTTTCATTGAATACTTTGTCAGTGGGCGGCTGTTGCTGAAAGCGGTTAACGCGCAGGAATTTAATGCTCTCGCCCGAAGTATCGCGCAGGTGCGGGTCGTGGCAAGTGACACATTCCACCTTATTATCTTCGAGCGGCAGGGTCGGCTTTACACCGGGCGTACGGGTACCCAGGTGCGACACCGTCATCGGGTCATACAGTTCGCCGTCGCGGATCGCCTGGGCACTGTCATAGGTAAAGGAAATCGGGTGGTCATTGCTTAAGTCCGTGCCCAAGTGACGTGTAAAACCGGTGTGCCGGCCCCGCCCTTCCGGAATCGTGTCATTCACGCCAATACCCGGGCCGGTAAAATCAACCTTGGGGTTTTCAACGCGATTCAACACATTCACCGAACCCAGCGCCAACGTGCCGTCATGGCATGACAAGCACAACCGCGATTTACCGCCGGGTTGCCCCAAATCAGTCGCATCAAGCGAACCGGAAGTGTAGGGAATATACGTTGCGCCCGACAGTTTGCGGTTCCACAGCGGCGTTTTGGGCGCGAGTGTCGCGCCATGCGGGGTATGGCAAAACGCGCAGACCTGCGACTCACTGACAGCATTGGCATCACGCGTAATGCCATCGGGCAAAATCGGCACGATGGCGGCGGAAAAGTTATGTTTGGTATTGCGGATATCTGAAATGCGCTCAGCCTGAACGCCTTCAGGGACAATCACTGCCAGCAGGGCACCGACGAGCAACAACAGGGCAGCCACCCAACGTGGTTCCATTATCCCCCGTAAACTCATGCCCCCTCTCCCAGATACTCAAACACTACAACACGTCCATTAAACATATCTGCCACGTAAATGCGGCCGCGATGATCGCTCCAGACACCCGCGGGCAGGAAAAACTGGCCAATGCCACTGCCTGCGCCCCCCATCGGCAACAAGAACTCACCCTGCGAATTGAATACTAGCAAATGATCGTAGTAAGATTCTACTACATAGATGTTTCCAACGGCATCTACCGTAATCCCTTTCGGCCGTATCAAATCACCCAAAAATAGGCCGCGTCGGCCAAACACCTGCAACACCTGCGTTGCCAGCCTGGCAAGAGGCACGTTGCCCGACCCCGCAGACAGGGTTGCGCCAGACGCAACCACTTCACCTAGACCAGGCGCGCGCGCCGGATCTATCATGGCCGCCGGGGCTACCATAGCCGCCGGGTCTATAATGGCCAGCACCTGAATACGCGCGTTAAGGGTATCCGCAACGTACAGCTTACCCTGCGCAAATGCAAGATGGGTCGGCGAATTGAATTCGCCAGGCGCTTCGCTACGCTGGCCGCTGCCCAAGGTGGCAAGCACATTGCCGGCGCCATCAAATACCTTAATCTGGTGCTGATGGGTGTCAGCCACGTAGACGCGGCCAGTGATGGCATCGCGCGCCAGGCCGGTGGGATGTTTGAGCACGCCCTTGCCAAAACTGCCCACGGGCACTCCGCTGCCATTGAGGCGAAACACCGCGCCCAACCCGGCGTCCGCGACCAGCACCTCACCGTCCATCCCCACCGCAATACCAATCGGTATCTCAAAGCGGGTATTTTCTGCGGCCATCTCCCATACCAAGAGCTCGCCTGCTTTCTCGTCAAACACATACACAGCCTGACGGCTGACATCCGTGATATAAATCCTGCCGTTGGCATCCACGGCGCCACCCTGCGGCCGCTGCAGGATAACTGCCGGACTTTTTTCTGAGAGCAGCCCTACCAGCCACTTCAGCGCCTTGATACCGGCTCCGGCAACCCCACCGCTGTCGCGGTGGATATTCTCCTCCCCAGTCAACTCCCCCACATAACGGTAACGCGGAATCTCGGGAGGGGCAGGCCACACCACCTGGGGCGCGCCGGGCGCTATAGCGGTTATTTCATAGCGCAGGGTGGTCTTGGTCTGGGCACAACCAGACAGCGCCCCCAGCAATAACAGGGCCATGGCCAACACGGCGGCTGTACGGACGTGGCGCCGTTGCGTCAAACCCATCTTAATTCTTGCCGCCCACAGCCCCGGACACGACACGCAATATCTGCACCCGCCCATTCAGGCTGTCCGCCACATACAAGAAGCCTTCATCAAACCATAAGTCGGTGATATGACGAAACTCACCCAGACCCGAGCCGGTTCTGCCCACATGCCCCAAAAGACGGCCTTCACCATAAATTTTGATGGTATTATCAATGAAGTCACTGACGTACACCCGCCCCTCGCCATCCACTGCAATGGCGGTGGGAAACGTCACATCCCCCTGCGGCATCGAATAACGGTATTTACCATCTTCCGCCAACACCTGAACACGCTGGCCAAAACGCGCCGTGATATAAAACCCATCCACGCCGGATGCCATCGCGGTAATATTGAGAAACTGGCCGGGGTCACTGCCCCGTCCCCCGCCGGACGCCACCAGATTGCCGAAGCTGTCAAACACTAAAATATGGTCATACACGCCGTCTGCCACCAGCACACGGCCACTGGACTCTTCCACGCCCACTGCCACGGGCCGCGCCAGATTCATGGTATTGCTGTAGGTTCTGACCAAACGGCCGCGCCGGTCAAATTGCAACACGCGGCTACCCATGGGATCCGCGATATAAAATGACAAATCCCGTGCCACATAAATATCGGAAGCTTCGCCTGCCAGCACACCGCGCAAACTCATCACCACATCAATACTGCGCATGGTGCGATTATATTTAAACAAAATTTCCTGGCCCGCATCAATCACAAACACGTCATCGCCACGCGCCGCCACCGCCACCGGGCGAATGAACTGCGCATACCGGACGCCAGTGAGCGCATTACCCTGGGGACCACCACGAATAATTTCCAGGGGTAACAACAGGCCAGGAGATGCCGCTTGGCCAACAAGGTCATCGGTAGAACTACTTGTGGAGAGGCCGGGCGCAGCCAAGGGAGCATCTTGCGGCACCGGCAGGGGAGGATTTTTAGCCAGCAGGGAGCATCCCCCCAGCAGGAGGCTACTGGTCAGCACGCTGACCAGTACAATTAACGGAAACCGGCGGTTTGCCGAGGAACTGAATGACATCGGCCACAATTCATGGTTTGCGCAAAAGCGACTTTGCCGTGGCACACGCCACAATAATTACCCTGGATAATAGCGGCCATGTTCACCGGATTCGCGCCTTGTTGTGGCAGGAAAATCAGCGGGTGACAATTGGCGCACGTCAACCATTCAGTATGTTGACGATGCGGGAAACGTACATTAGGCATTGAGCCGGTATTTTTGAAAATAATATCGAAATCGACGGGGAACATCTGTTCTTCGCCATTCAACCCCTTGCGCGGGTCGATCAATCCTTGATCCAGTGCCTGCACCCAATCGGTCAATCCCTTGGAATCGCGCGGAAAACTCGCCAGGGCTTCCGCAGGCTCCTGAAACACGCTGATCGCCGGGTTAGTGGGATCACGGATACCGTCTTCGGCCAACGGCACGATCTCGCCCTGGGTCTGGAAATGCCGACCCTTCGACCAGAGCGGCTCGTCGGCCATCGCGCTGCTGGTAGCCACCACGCCTATCATCCAGCACAGCATAGCCATTACCACGCCCAGACCCTCCTTACCAACGAGGAAACGAGTGGCAAGCTGGCGGCCAAACCGGAGACACTTGTTATCGTTCATAGCTACTCCACACACCCCACACCGTGCCGCATTAGCGGACGATTCCAATCTATTTAAACGCTTCGCGCCCTGCTTGCAAAATTAATTCACGCCCGCAATCATCAACGCACGCTGCAAATACGAGGTCGCTTCCTGCAGGGCACTGATCGCCGCTGCGTGGTCGCCCTTGCCCGCAAGCTGCGCCGCTTGAGCAACTAATCCTTTACTCTTTTGCTCTAACTCCGCCATTTTGTCCACTGTCATGGCAGGTGGCTTTTTTTGTTCCAACGCCAACGGGATCAGCTCTTCATAGCTTTTATAGCGCGACACTTCGTAGTCATATTCGGCGGCTGGCGTAGCGAAGCTTTTATCATAAACTACTGTTTCATGGTCAAGCAATGCACCCAGAGCGCGGGTCACCATACGCTGCGCGGTGGCCAGCAGTTTATTGGCCTCTTCGTAACGTCCGGCATCGCCATGGGCTTTCGCTTGCGCCATCAAATCCTGGAATTTTTTCCCATCCAGCGCTGCGGCATTTTTCTGCTTGCCTGCCAGGCGCTCGCTATGCTGTTTGTAAGATGATTCAAATGTCTTGGTGGCGTCCAACAGTTCGGTATAGCGGAACTTGGGGTCAAGCCCCGATTCCGGCGCATCACTGGGCACCAGCCGCGCCGCGCCCGTCACCAAGCGGATGGACTCATCGATCTCATCATGCGCTTTGGCGACATTGGCCGCGCCTAGCGCAGTACGCGCCGACTCCAAACGTGCACGTGCATTGGCCAGCATTTCTTTGGCCTGCATATGGTTACTGGCCGCTATACGCTGTGCGCCTTTGGAGGAATTCATGAGCATGTTGGCATACTCAATTTTCTGCTTGACCTGCGCTTCCGTCACTGGTGGATTATCCACTGCCGGATGGCCTTCCCCAGCGGCCGCACCCGGTGCGATGGGGGGCGCTTCATCCAGTGTCACCACCTTGCCCTTGTCCACTATTTTGATCATACCGCCCATGCTTCTGTGGTTACGGCACTCGTAATACACGATATCTGGCGTAACTGCTGAAGGTGTAAATGTGACTGTGCCGCGAAAGGTAAATTGACCTTCTACACCTTCCGTCACCGTGCTGCCACCCTGACCCACGGAGCTGGTGGAAAAATAAAAATCGTGCTGGGGGCCGGTATCAATGTTAAAGGTGTACTCCACCCCCCGCGTCAACACCAATGTCTTGCCTTGCACACCATCCACCACCAGGCCGATTTTATGGCCCTGACCAAAAAATGGATGGGTTTTGTCTTTTGTTGCGGCGGTTATTGAGAACACCCGCTTCTCTGCGGTTTTATCTGCAGCCGTCGCGGCGAGTGCTGCGCCATGAATTCCGGCAAAACTTAAAGAAACCACCTGAAGTA
Source organism: Gammaproteobacteria bacterium (assembly GCA_020053945.1). GTDB lineage: Bacteria > Pseudomonadota > Gammaproteobacteria > Ga007554. The sequence goes on along the minus strand of JAGVME010000041.1, from coordinate 9,510 downwards.
AAAAATAAACGGATCGGCCTGTGAACTTCATAATCATTCCCTAATAAAAAATAGCGTTACAGAAACATCAAATTGCTTTAGTCCCGCTCTCCACAATTCCGGGGCTTATTCGAAATGGCTTGCCCCTCGTTATTAATCAATTTGAATCTCGCTCGTCGCGGTATAAACCCGTGACGGCAACCAAGGGGAGATCTACGCTTCTCCCCTTTGGAAACCCCATGGCTTTGTCCCCGCCGCAAGCGACGCGGGGTATTATTGATGAATAAACCCCTCTTCTGCCGCCTGCGGTGAAGAGGGGGCGTTCATCACGTTACTTCCATGGATTCTTGAGTGTCGCTTCGCTCAAAGGTGGCTTCCAGTCATCCGGCTTGGGTTTGGAGTGGCATTTGCGGCATGACTTAGTGGTAATTGGAAATGATACCTTGCCATGGCATACGCCACATTTTTGCCCCAGCAAAATAGCCGACATGTTGATCTGGTTCGCGCCTTTTTGCGGGATGAAAATAGCCGGGTGGCAATTGGAGCAAAACAGCCATTCGGTATGCTGGCGATGTGGGAACACTACATCGGGCACGGAGGCTTTTACCGGGCGCACAATATCCAGATCCATCACAAACGGTTCGGCATCAGGATCATCCTTTTCCCAGCGCGGCCGCACTTTTTTCTCATCAAGGGTTTTCACCCAATCCACACGGTTACCATACTCGGAAGGCGGCATGCCTTCAAAAGCAGGCTTAGGTGCAGCAAGAATATGCGTGGATTCATTTTGCGGATCACGCAGGCCGTCTTCCGCCGGTGGCAAATGGATGCCTTTGGGCTTTTTCAGGTTGCGGTTGAAGCTGTTGATGTCATCCACCTGCGCGATATGGATAACTTGCACATCCGACTGGGCCATTTCATCAACGGCTTTGTAGTCCGGCGCGTAGGATAAATCCTTGACCGGAACCGAGCCATCGGGACGTGCCGGAGCCTGCGGCTGTGCACTGCATGCAGACCCGGCCAAGAACAACGCCAGGGCGCAGCCCATATAGAGCGATTTTTTATGCCAATTCATATTTTTTTCCTCTCCCATCCGTTACTTTTGCCATTATTTTTTAGGTGCGGCGGCCGGGGCAGCAGGCGCCGTGGAGCCGGTCAATGGCTGATACGGCGGAGCCACCAAGGTCTGTACTGTGCTGCCATGGAAATGGGTGGGGCTTCCGGGTACGCCCGAATGGCACATACCGCAGTTTTCCACTGACCAGGCAATTTCACCGTTATGGCAGGCGCCACAGAATTTGCCGTCAATGATTTTCGCCATGGTAATTTTGTTACCGCCCGCTTTGAACTGGAAGCCCAGGTCCGCATGGCACACCTTGCAACGAAAACGGATACGGTGAAACCAGTGCGAAAACACCGCCGGGCGCATGCCCGCCGCATCCGCATAGTTATTGATGACCACATCACCGTATTCAGCCTGCGCTGGCATGGGCGCGATCAACATGGCTATCCACGCGGCGGCTCCCAGCACAATCGCCCGCCACGTAATACGACCTTTCATTATAGGTAACATACAGCACTCTCCCCTTGTTTTAAAATCACTCTCAACCACAAACCCTTATACCAAACCTTAATCTGCCCTGCCAGAAACCCTCACCGCGCTTCCAGCACAACAGATTTCTCGCTGCGCTCGAAATGACAATATCATCAAACCGGCGGTTCTCGCGCATCCCTGCGCCCACCGCACTTGCGCGTCCTTGCGCGTCCTTGCGCATCGTAACATTAAAAACGCCGCGCAATGCGCGCCATCACCAAACTTGAATTTTGCCCATCAATCTGTATTAAACGCAAGCTTAAACTGGTGTCCAGCAGGCCAATTGTATAATCCAGCCGATTATCCCACTCGGAACGGTCGATGCCCTGATCCACTGCCGCATGGGAAACAAACAGATTTGACAGAAAACGCAAATTTGTCAAGCCCCATATATTGGAATGTTGATAATCCACTCGTCCTGTCGCCGTCGTCACATCCGAGCCTATGCCCAATTGCGGGAACTCCTGGCGCACGTATTGCACCGTCAAATTGCCTGACAAAAAGCTGGAGCGGTTCAGCGGTTGTACCCGTAAAATCTGAAAATTAATAAGCTGTTGCTCATCTTGTGTATCGGTCACGGCGCGCGAATCCAGCAGGGTCAACTGCACTGTAGAATTCCCACCGCCGCCCGCCACTTGGTTCCAAGAGACCGTCCCGGTATGGTCGAGCCGCGCATTGGCCGCGCCAATACCGCCAAATTGACGCGCCGCCAGGGAACCCTGGTGATCCTGGTAAAGTGTCACGGATTCCTCGTTAATCCGGTAAGCGCCGTTAAGGGACTGCCCGAGACTTATATTCAATGAAGAAATTTCGCTCAAAAACCAGGTTTTTTGACCGCTATGCGACCAGGTAGATGACACGGTTTGACGCGCCGCGTCTGCCCCTGATTGGTTATCTAATGCGCCAGTTGCAAACCAACGGTAGATAAACCCTGATTTTTCATATAAATCAGATTGGTATAACACCCCCGCCTGTTGCCTTGCCAATTGCGTCTCAGAACCGTTGCCCTGGGTATTGGTAAATGCGGCGCTGGCATCAAAACGCCATTTTCTGCTTAATTGATAAAAAAATCCACCGGAGGTGCTCATAGAAAGCGAATCACTGGCGGCAGCGGGAGCGTCACCTTGCAGATCATAGACCCGTATCCCGCCACTCATTGACCACGGCCGGGTATCGGGGCGCCAGAAAAAGAAACTGGAGGCCTGCGTGATATCTGTCGTGCTGCTGCCCGACGTGGCGCTCGCGCTGGTGACGCGAAATGAACGGTCAAATGTATAATAACTGGCCTTATTGTCGACGCGAAACGACGGTGACGGCAAATAAAAATGGCTAAGGTCGAAAATAATATTTTCATTACGCAATTTGGTCAATGAATTGTCGGTCGCGCCCTGGCTGAGCTTTACCAGGACATTTTGCCGGCCCCGCCGGATGTCCGCTTCCGCGCCCATCAATACGTCATCATAGCTGCCATCACGCGCCGAACTCCAGCTCGAAGCATCATAACGCAGCATAAAACGGTCATTTAGATCATTTAGGTAAGATTGCCGCAGTTCGAGGCGCGTGGTTTCAAACTCGATGTCGGTAAACAGCACCGGGGCGCTGACGATACGCGTTGAATCAATGCGGCTGTTACTCACCAGATAGCGCAAGCCAAAAGGCGTTTTGCTTTGCGGCAATACATTGAGGTTAAACTCACCGGTCACAATGGTTGCCTTATTATCCTTAAGGCCAGCGTCAGCCGCGCTGTGGGTGGATGGGGAGCCAAACTCAGTGCTGTCCTGGGCAAATGTCAGGCCGCCTTCGGCGGTCGCGAACCATGGCTGCCACACATACGAGCTGGCGCGCACCGTAGCCAGCCATTGGTTACTGGTAGTGTCCGAGTCATCGGCACCGCTTAGCCAACGGTAGCTGTAGCCCACGCTACCGGATATCTCCGCAGGCCCCAGCGACACGGCCATTACCCGTACCGGCCAACTACCCAACGTCAGCAGCACCAGCAGGGCTATCACGGCATCAAAGCGAAAGCTCATGGACTCAAGGCCCCACGTGGACACTGCGTGCCCACCCTACGTGTTTCATTGCGGACAAACCTTTGGGTTATTATCATTAATTAGGATCATTGATTATAATGGGTGTACGCGCGCGCAACCCTTCAAGCAAGCCTTTCCACGCCGCATCCGCCTGCTCGCGCATCAATAACTCACGCACGCGCGGCGCGGCGGCGCCCAACGCATTCAGCACTGGAACAACGCGCTCATCCAGCCGCAACACCGCCACTCCCTGCAACAACATCACTGGCGGCGAGACCTCACCTACCGCAACCATTTTATCCAGCGCTTGCTGCGCCTCGGCTGCCAGCATGCCGCGATGGATGTACCCCAAATCGCCCCCTTTGGCCGCTGAGGTATCGGCGGAATGCAGGCGCGCCAACGCGGCAAAATCCGCGCCGCCACGCAGCTTACCCACTAACTGGATCGCCTCCTGCTCCGCTGCTTGCCAAGCCTGCACGGGCGCCGAAGGCTCTACTTTCAGCAGGATCAATGACACGCGCACCCGCTCGGGCGTGGTGAACTGCTCAGGGTGATCCTGGTAATATTTGCGTATCGCAACCGCATCGGGTTCAGCCACTTGCCGCGCCTGCGCCTCAAGCTGCGCTAGCGTGTTTTCTTCTTCGAGGCGGGCGCGCAGCAGCGGCAAGGCACGCTCCCGGTCGGCCTGCCATTCGGGATTTGCCGTTAGGCGCTGCTCAATCTTCAGCAATCCCGCGTCTACCGCCGCCGCATCCGCCACCAGGCGGCGGCGTTTGATTTCTTGCCGCAACAACACCCGGTCAATCAAGCGTTGCGCGACCCCACGCCGGTAGGCCGCCAACTGCTCCGGCTCCGGCGCCCCATGAAAAAATGTACGGCGCATCCCCTCATGCAGCGCCGCCTGGAATTCTTGACGGGAGATGCTGTCCGCGCCGATCACGGCAAACGGGGTCACTGGCGGAGCGGACGTGCCCACCACGCTATCTGCTCTTGTTTCCGGTGCAGTTCCAGCGCCCGTTTCAGCATAGACGGCGGACGCCGCCGCTATCATTACCCCTGCCGCCAGCATCCCGCCCCGGCGACATACCCGCCTATTTAACATGGTTATTTCGCATGGCAAGTCAAACACACCACGCTGCCTTTGGGGTCGACGCGCAAAAATGTGGGATTATAATCAACATGCGGGTCATGGCACGAGGCGCATTCCACATAGGGTTGCGGCTCCCCGGCAAACCGGCCACGCGTACCTACCCGCGTGTAAAGCTTCATATCGGTTTTCTCGAAGGCTAACGAGCCTTCTACGGGTGTATTCACCCACCACACCCGTTCGGTACCCACAATCGCGGTATTCGCCTGATTGAAGTCCTTGTCCGCCCCCGGGCCAGAGGGATTCACCGAAGAATAACCGCCGCCTGCGTACTGGATGCCTACCGGGTGGTCATTGGTTAAATCTTTGCTCAGATTAGTGACCACATGGGGCAGCGCGATGCGGCCATTTACCGTAGACGCCTGGCCGCTCCAGCGACCCGTATTAAACCCCTGCACGATGCGCCCCGACCCTGGCTCGTTGAGCAGCGAATCCATCGCCTGGGTACCGTCATGGCATGACAGGCAGGCCAGCGACACAGAACCAATCTGCTCTACATGGGCGTCCAGTGTGGTAGTGCCCATCTGGTCATAGGTCTGGAAGCCATTGGGGTCGAGATTACGGTTCCACAGCGGCACCGCCGCCGCTTCATTGGCACCATGCGGGGTGTGGCAGAACACACAGATTTCCCGCGTACCGCTGAACTGGCTGGCGGCATTAATGCCAGTGCTGCCCAAATTATGCTTGGTATTAAAAATGCCCGCCCGCGCGCCGTTGGCGGAAAAAAGCAGCACACCACCTGCCGCCAATAATAGCAGCATAGCAATAATAAGGTTTTTTCCGGAGGCTGGGTGCCTGCCGTATTTTATTGTCATCATCCCACCCCTAGTCTTTAGCTTTCTAACACACGGGGTTTTGCACTGTCAATAAAAGCGCAGGAAAATGGGTCAGAAAATTGCAGGGGCGGGGTATTCCCATGCCATGCCATTCCCCTGTCATCCCGAACGAAGAGAGGGATCCTGGAGCCTGTTCAAGATCCCTCTCTTCGTTCGGGATGACAGGGGAATAAACTCGGGATGACAAATAAAAAAACGGGCGCCCCCTTTAGAGAGGGGCACCCGTCTATGAACTACTGCTTCGCTTAATTTATAAAGGTATAAGCGGCTAGGTTCTGTTGACGTTTCATTAATAGGCATTTAAAAACAACAAGTTACGATTTTACGTCATATTCGTAACTTATTGATACAACGAATGTTTCTGCCAAACGTCAACAGAGCCTAGTATATCCGCCCTATCCCTTACTTGGAGGAGAAGGTGTGGTTAAGGCCCACGGAGAAGGACGAAACATCCTGGCCGGTTACGCCACCCACCTGCTCAACAGTGTATCTGGCGGCAGAGTCATTACCCACTATGGTGTACAGAGCATACGCCTCAGTGGTCTTGGACAAGGCATACGCCGCACCCAGGGCAAACTGCGTAGCTCCTGTATCTGCTACACCACCCACTTCATCAGCCATGGTGAATGCCGCCTTCAAGGTAAGGGCATCCATCTTGTGCGCCACATTCAAATACCAGGCATCACGGTCAGCATTGGGGCCACCCAAGTCGGCGCTTTCCCAGATGGCGCCAAGGGTGGTCATGCCGCCCAAGGCGAAGGTACCGCCAATCTTCCATGCGGCAGCATCGTCAAATCCACCAACCACGGGAGTTACCGAATTCAAGGATTCATAGGCTGCGGTCAAAAACAACGGACCTTGCGTATAAGAACCGCTTAAGCTGTAAGCGTCCTTCTCACTTGCGGCGGTGGTCATAGCCAGGTTATCAGAGCCAGTATTTACGCTATAGGCCACAGCACCCTTGAAACCACTCATGTCCGGTGTCCGGTACTGGATGGAGTTGTCGAACCGGTTATTAAAATTCGTGGTGCCCGATGCGCCAACTGCAGTGTTAACCATACCCATAATGGCATTATAGTCACCACGGGTCCAGATAAAAATATCCATTCCCTGGGTTGAATTCTTGTAAGGGGTGTTGATGCGGCCAACCAACACGGTACCGAAATCACCGCCTAAACCAAGGAAAGTATCACGGCCACCTCCACTCCAATTGCCGGTGTCAAAATCCACCCGCTGCTCAAACTGCCACAACCCCTTCAAACCGCCGCCCAAATCTTCATCACCCTTAAAGCCAAGGCGCGATTTGTTGCTGGACACTGCAAGGGCGCTGTCTTCAAAGCCTGTCGCAGGATCATTGTTACTGCTGAAATCCAGAGACATACGCGCCTGACCATAAACTTCAACGCCCGCCTGCGCGGCTAACGGCGCAGCCAAAACACCTGCTACTGCTAAAGCAATTAACTTCTTTTGCATTTTCATTTACTCCCTCAAAGTGTATGTTTAGTTATATACAAGGGTCACAACTTAAGTGACACTGGCGCCACCTTACCGGGGCGCCGCACCAAGATGCAACATTTTTTTCAGGGGAGGCTACGGGAGGCACCAAAGTGTAGCGTAAATGATACATACGACAAAAAAACGGGCACCCCTTTTAAGAGAACAGGGTGCCCGAATATACCCGATACACTGGAACAGAGATAAAAAGCGGGGATACCCCCGCCCTGTATCTTCTATTATTTGGATGAAAAGGTGTGGTTAATACCCACGGAAAAAGAGGAAACGTCTTCACCCAATACGCCATTTACGCCATCCAGGCTGTATCTGCCCGCTGAGTCATTACCCACCATGGAGTACAGGGCGTACGCCTCGGTGGTCTTGGACAGTGCATACGATGCACCCAGAGAAAACTGGTTAGCCCCGGTATCTGCCACGCCACCAGTTTCGTCCGCCATGGCATAGGCGGCCATCTGAGCGATATCACCCATCTTGTGCTTCACGCTTAAGGTCCAGGCATCACGATCGCCATCTGTACCGGTGGTGCCCCGCCCATATCAAGGCTTTCCCAAATGGCGCCGAAGGTGGTGGCGTCCATCAAGGTGTAGCTACCGCCGATCTTCCAGGCCGAAACGTCATCACCGCCCACGCCCAAGGCATTCCATGATTCGTAACCGGCGGTCACAAAAATCGGGCCATTGGTGTAAGCGCCGCTCAAGCTGTAGGCATCTTCCTTACCTTGGGCCGTCGTCATCGGCAGACTGTCGCCCGTCGCAGCGCTCGGCACAATATACGCTGCCATCGCACTAAAACCACTCATGTTCGGCGATGCATACGCAACCGCATTGTTTGCGCGATTCTCGTCATTCCAGCCGGTGCTCCCATTCAGCGAACCGATAATGGCGTTGTTATCACCACGGGTGTTGCGGAAGGGATCCAGTCCACTGGTAGCAACGCGGTAAGGCGTGCTCAGATTACCCGCCAGAACCGTACCAAAACCGCCGTTCAAGCCGATGTAAGAATCACGACTGCTGCCAGTATTCCAGCCGCCAGTGTCAAAAGCAACGCCCTGCTCAAACTGCCACAAGGCCTTCAAGCCACCACCCAGATCTTCATCACCACGGAAGCCGAGACGCGAGCGGTTGCTGGGCACAGCGAGGGCGCTGTCTTCATTGGCAGCACTAGTAGTCGGTCAACATGAAACGGCTGGATAAAGCCGGGCGCGCTCAAAAACCAACTGCAACACCTTTAAAGAGGTTAAGGTGTTGGGATGGAAAAAACAAGAAAGCAGTATAAGCAATTGGGTGCTGAAGAACGGGCGACGATTATGCTGATGAGCCGAGATGAAAAAGGCATACGTGAAATTGGACGATTTCTGAATCGCTCCCCTGGTACCATCTCACGGGAAATGGATCGTAAATTGGGTGGAGGGATTGAATACGATGCATCGTTGGCGGGGGAACAGGCATTTCTTTTGCGCGCCAAGCCACGTAAGGGATTGAAGCTCGTTGTTGATGGCGCTTTGTTTGGTGTTGTTGTAGACCATCTCAAAAAGAAATGGTCACCCGAGCAAATTGCAGGCACACTTAAAGTCATGTATCCAGACCAACCATCAGAACGCGTGAGTCACGAGACGATATATCACACGCTCTACGCGGCCTGCCGCGCGGTGAGTTGCGCCGTGAATTGATCGCCTGCTTGCGCTGGAGCCGCGACACGCGCCGCTCCAAGACACGAGCCCCGGATGGGCGCGGCCACATAGCCGAGATGCAGAGCATTCATTTGCGGCCGCCAGAGGTAACGGATCGCTTGATTCCGGGGCATTGGGAGGCCGACGTGATTAAGGGCGCGATGAATCGTTCCTCCGTGGGCACATTGGTCGAGCGCACCACGTTGATGACGGCATTGGCCAAGATGGCCGATGGCACAGCGCAATCGGCCTTGGATGGCTTTAGTGAAGCCCTCAGCGCCATTCCAAGTGAGTTGCGCAAGACCTTGACCTACGATCAAGGACGAGAGATGAGCAAGCATGCTCAGCTTACTGCACGCACGGGCGTGGCAGTGTATTTCTGCGACCCGCACAGCCCGTGGCAGCGGGGGTTAAACGAGAACACCAACGGACTTTTGCGCCAGTATTTACCAAAGGGCTCCGACCTGTCGGTGTACTCTCAAGAACAGCTTGATGAAATTGCATGGAGCTTGAATACGCGTCCAAGGAAATCGCTTGGATTTCGATCGCCGGTTGAGGTTTACAATGAGCTCCTGCTAAACATGGAACTCGCTAAAACCGCTACTAAACATTAACTGTTGCAGTTGGTTTTTGAATCCGCCCCGCTTTAGTTTCACGCGCGCATCACTGGTCGTAAATTTCCATTTGACAGGTTGAGCCTTGGCATTGCGCTCAGCGATATTGGCGGCGACAACGCGCTT
>JAGVME010000055.1 GCA_020053945.1 Gammaproteobacteria bacterium | reverse complement strand
CTTCAATTCACCAACAATATTGAAGACATAAGGGGGAAGGCGCTTAATTCTGGCAAATTCGTTGTTCAAGCTGGTTTGTCCAAATAACTTCCGAGAGAAACATAGGGCGCGCGGCGCAAACGGCGGCCGACACGTCAAAACTTCAGACATTACCGATGCCAGGTGAAACTGTCAATGATCGAAACGGGAAATGGCTTGAAAATCAGGCATGGGACACATAAAAACACCCTGAAATCAGACGTGAAAATTTTGCCGTGACCACCATTGACAAAAAAACCTAAAGGAACATGATAGGCGTTCGATAACGTGTGTTGGCGATCGGGCGAAACGACCAGAACCACCGCCTGATCACATTCTCTTCCCTCAAAATGGAGCTTGATATGGCAAAGAACAAGACACTAACCACAGCCAATGGCATCCCCGTCGCGGATAATCAGAATACACTGACTGCTGGTGCGCACGGACCGGCGCTGTTACAGGATTACCATCTCGTCGAAAAAAACGCGCACTTCAATCGCGAGCGCATCCCGGAACGAGTGGTTCACGCCAAAGGCGCGGGCGCCTACGGCTATTTTGAGGTCACCCATGATGTGACGCCGTGGACCAAGGCCAGATTCCTGGAAAAAACCGGCAAGAAAACCGAGGTCTTCCTGCGTTTTTCAACGGTAGGCGGGGAAAAGGGTTCAGCAGACACCGATCGTGACCCGCGCGGATTTGCCCTGAAGTTCTACACCGAAGATGGCAACTACGACATCACGGGCAATAACACGCCGGTATTTTTCTTGCGTGACCCACTCAAATTTCCCGACTTCATACACACCCAGAAACGCAACCCGCAGACCAACCTGAAAGATCCTGATGCCTTTTGGGATTTTCTGTCACTCACACCGGAAGCGCTGCACCAGGTGACGATCCTCTTCTCTAGCCGCGGCACCCCCAAGTCCTACCGGCATATGGACGGCTTCGGCTCACACACCTTCATGTGGATCAACGCAGAAGGCAAAGGCGTGTGGATCAAATACCACTTTAAAACCGAGACCGGCATCCAGAACCTGACACGGCAAGAGGCGGGGCATCTGGCGGGCGAAGACCCCGATCATGCCACGCGCGACCTGTTCAATCACATTAAAGACGGTGGTGAGGCGGCATGGAAACTTCAAGTGCAAATCATGCCTTTCGAGGACGCACCGAAATACCGTTTCAACCCCTTTGACGTGACCAAGGTATGGCCGCACAAGGATTATCCACTGATCCCGGTGGGACGTCTGGTGCTCAACCGCAACCCGGAAAATTATTTTGCCGAGGTCGAACAAGCGGCATTTTCGCCGGGCAACATCGTGCCAGGCATCGGCTTCTCGCCGGACAAGATGCTGCAAGGGCGCATCTTTGCCTATGGTGACGCACACCGCTACCGTCTCGGCGCGAACTATCAGCTTCTACCCGTCAATCGCCCACACGCCGCCGAAGCGATCAACCACCAGCGCGATGGCGCCATGCGCTTCGACGGCAATGGCGGCGCAAGCCCTAATTACGAACCCAACAGCTTTGACGGCATCAAGGAAGCGCCCCAGCACGCGCCCTTCCCCTTGCCCACCGAAGGCGTGGTTGGTCATCATGCGCCGTCGCACGACGATGACTATGTGCAAGCAGGCAACCTGTACCGCCTGATGCCGGAGACAGAAAAGGCCATGCTCGTCGACAACATCGTCACCCATCTCAAAAATGCCCGCAAGGACATCCAAATCCGCCAGGTCGCGCATTTCCATGGCGCGGACGAGGATTATGGGATGCGCGTTGCCAAGGGGCTGGGTTTATAGAAAAAGAGGGTTATTTAGCGTTAACCAATACCCCGGGGGAATCTCAAGCGTGAGGTTTTTCCGGGGTTTCTGTAAGATAGGGGCGTTACTATCACTGGACGCCTGCCGCCATGCAATTCAACCTGGAACGCGATCCCCGCACCCATACCTTCATCTCCTACGCCCCCGGACAGGTGGTTGTCACCATTCCCTGGCGGGAAGGCGATGACACTCCCCTTCTCGTCGACCGCGACGGCGAAGTGCGCGGGCGCATCCGTCACGAAACTTTGACCACCAGCGTCATTGTCATGCCCGACCAATTAATCAGAAACTGGCCGCCGCAGACCCCTACTGAAATAACCGCCGCCCATTTTGAGGCCGTCGCCGCCTTGCAGCCCGAAGTCGTACTGTTTGGCTCCGGCGCGCGCCTGTGGTGGCCACCCAGTTCCCTTCTTGAACCATTTATCAAGCGCGGAATAGGCATAGAGGTAATGGACACCGCAGCGGCGTGCCGCACGTACAATATCCTGGTATATGAAGCGCGCAATGTCGCAGCGGCATTGTTGATGATCTAACTTAAAAACGGCGATTTTGCAGGGTGCGTCCCACGCACCGATTTATTGCGAACGGCTTTGTTCTTTACAACCGCCCGCGCTGATCCTGGAACGAAAAACCGGCAAGCGGCATGTCGATACCGCGTGTCAGCGCGATTACCTTGAACAACTCGCCCATCTCGCTGGGCAGGGTCAGCTTCTTGACCTGCTGCGTCAACGCAAGGTGCTGGCGCGTGTCATCGGGGTTGGATGCCGCGGCCATCTCCATCAAACCGCTACCCAGCAGAAAATAGG
>JAGVME010000064.1 GCA_020053945.1 Gammaproteobacteria bacterium | reverse complement strand
TGGCACCGCTGTATGCCGTGGGCATGGTGTTTTTAAGCCGCGATGCCACGCTGGCCAGCCGTGCACGCCGCCAAGTGGAAACGGAGTTGCGTGAACAAGGCTTAGCTCCCGCAGGCTGGCGCGTGGTGCCCATTAATCCGGTGGCGTGCGGTGAAGAATCACTGAAGAGCCTACCCGTTATCGAGCAGGTATTTGTCAACGCCTCCTCGGGTATGGACGGCGCGGCGTTTGAACGCGCGCTGTTCATTGCGCGCCGCCGCGCTGAAAAAGCCATTGAGCCACACGACGATACTTTCTACATTTCCACGCTGTCTGGCAACGTCATTTCGTACAAAGGCCTGGTGATGCCGGCCAATCTGCCGGTGTTTTACCTGGATTTGACCGACGAGCGTTTCACCTCGGCATTGTGCGTGTATCACCAGCGTTTTTCCACTAACACTTGGCCACGGTGGCGGTTGGCGCAGCCGTTCCGCTTTCTCGCGCACAACGGTGAAATCAACACCATCCAGGGCAACCGCTACTGGTCATTGGCGCGCGGCAGCAAATTCAAAACGCCATTAATTCCAAACATGGAAGACATTCTGCCGCTGGTGTCGATGAGCGGGTCAGACTCGATGAGCCTCGACAACATGCTGGAAGTGCTGCTGGCCGGGGGCATGGATCTGTTCCACGCCATGCGCCTGCTGGTGCCGCCCGCGTGGCAAAATATCGAGAGCATGGATCCCGACCTGCGCGCCTTTTATGAATACAATTCCATGCATATGGAATCGTGGGATGGCCCGGCGGGTATTGTCATGACCGATGGTCGTTACGCCGCCTGCTCTATGGATCGCAACGGTTTGCGTCCAGCGCGTTATGTGATCACGCGGGACCGCCACATTACCCTCGCTTCGGAAATTGGCGTGTATAACTACGCGCCAGAAGATGTGGTCGCCAAGGGCCGACTCAAGCCCGGCCAGATGATTGCGGTGGATACGTCCACCGGCAAGCTACTGCTGCCCGCCGATATTGATACCCATCTGAAATCCGGCAAACCTTATCGTAAATGGCTCAAGAAACATATCAAGCACTTGGATTCTACGCTGGGCGATGAAATCCTATGCAGTCAGCCGCTCGATCACGCCGCACTGCAAAGCCATCAAAAAATGTTTCAGGTGACCTTTGAAGAACGCGACCAAGTGTTGAGCGTGCTTGCCGAAGCCGGTCAGGAAGCGGTGGGGTCGATGGGCGACGATACACCGATGGCGGTATTGTCAGAACAAGTGCGTTCATTGTATGACTATTTCCGCCAGCAATTCGCGCAAGTCACCAACCCGCCGATAGATCCGTTGCGCGAGCAGATTGTGATGTCGCTGGAAACCTGCCTGGGCCGTGAAAAAAATATGTTTGATGAGACCGCCGACCATGCCGCGCGCCTCATCATCGACTCACCGGTGTTATCGGAAGGAAAGTTCCAACGCTTGTTGAACATGGGCGACCCCAATTATGCCGCCACCATTATCGACCTTAACTACATTACGGACAACAAGGGGCTGCGCCACGCGATTGAAGCCATCTGCGACCACGCCGTCGCGGCGGTGCGTGCTGGCACGGTAGTTGTCGTATTGTCTGACCGCGCGATTGCGCACGGCAAGCTCCCTGCGCACGCGTTGCTGGCCACGGGCGCGGTGCATCATCGCCTGATCCGTGAAGGCCTGCGTTGCGATGCTAACATTGTGGTGGAAACCGCGACCGCGCGCGACCCACACCAGATCGCCGCGTTAATCGGTTACGGTGCCACCGCCGTGTATCCTTACCTTGCGTATGAATGCCTGCACAACATGCTTGCTAACGGGGACATTGTGGGCAAAACTGCCAGTGCCTTAGCGCAAAATTACCGCAAAGGCATCAACAAAGGCCTGTATAAAATCATTTCCAAGATGGGTATTTCCACCATCACCAGTTACCGTGGCGCGCAATTGTTTGAAGCGATTGGCCTGCACAATGATGTCATTGACCTGTGCTTCACCGGCACTACCAGCCGCGTGCAGGGTGCGGACTTTGATGACCTGCAGGATGACCAACAGTGCCTGGCGCGTGAGGCGTGGACGCTGCGCAAGACCATTCAACAGGGCGGCTTACTCAAATATATCCACGGCGGCGAACAGCATGCCTATAACCCCGATGTCGTGCAGACCTTGCAACGCGCCGTGAAATCCGGGGATTACGCGCACTATCAGGAATACGCCGCGCTGGTCAATCATCGCGCCACGCTTACGTTGCGAGACCTGCTCAGTGTGCGTAAAGATGTGGCGCCAGTACCACTGGATGAAGTGGAGCCAATGGAGGCGATTTTGCCGCGTTTTGATAGCGCTGGCATGTCGCTGGGCGCGCTGTCACCCGAAGCGCACGAAGCACTGGCGACGGCCATGAACCGCCTCGGTGGGCGTTCTAATTCCGGTGAAGGCGGCGAAGACCCGAAGCGTTACGGCACCGAGAAAATGTCGAAGATTAAACAGGTCGCTTCGGGACGTTTTGGCGTCACGCCCGCCTATCTGGTAAATGCCGAAGTATTGCAGATTAAAATTGCACAAGGCGCAAAGCCCGGTGAAGGCGGGCAATTGCCCGGTGACAAAGTAAATGCGCTGATCGCCGGGTTGCGTTACGCGCGCCCTGGCGTGGCATTGATTTCACCGCCACCGCACCACGACATTTATTCCATTGAAGATCTGGCGCAGTTGATTTTTGATTTGAAACAGGTGAACCCCAAAGCATTAGTGTCAGTGAAGCTGGTGGCCGAACCCGGCGTAGGCACGATCGCGGCGGGCGTGGCCAAGGCTTATGCCGATTTGATCACCATTTCCGGTTACGATGGCGGCACCGGCGCCAGCCCGCTGACTTCGATTAAATACGCGGGCTCACCGTGGGAGCTTGGCCTCACCGAAACGCATCAGGTATTACGCGCCAACAATCTGCGCGATAAGGTGCGCCTACAAACCGATGGTGGCTTGAAGACCGGCCTGGATGTCATCAAGGCCGCAATTCTCGGCGCTGAAAGTTTCGGCTTTGGCACCGGGCCGATGGTGGCGCTGGGCTGCAAATACCTGCGCATTTGTCATCTCAACAATTGCGCCACCGGCATTGCCACGCAAAATGATGTATTGCGTCAAGTACACTTCATCGGTTTACCGGAAATGGTCATGAACTACTTCCGTTTCATCGCACGTGAAACGCGTGAGCTGATGGCGCAACTGGGTGTGCGGCACATGGCCGATTTGATTGGCCGCACCGATCTGTTGCAGATTCTCGAAGGCACCACCGCCAGACAACACAAGCTGGACTTGAAGCCATTGTTATCGCATGCCGGCATTCCCGCCTCCAGTCCGCAGTATTGCAAAGAGCCGCGCAATGCACCTTTTGATAAAGGCGAACTGGCCGAGCAGATGGTGAAAGATACGCTCGATGCCATCGAGCACAAACGCGGTGGCACATTCAGCTATAACGTACGCAATATTCATCGCTCTATCGGCGCGCGCCTGTCGGGTGAGATTGCGCGGCGCCATGGCGATAAGGGCATGGAATCCGCGCCGATCACTATCAAACTGAAAGGCGCTGTGGGCCAAAGTTTCGGCGTATGGAACGCGGGCGGTTTGAACCTGATACTGGAAGGCGATGCTAACGACTATGTCGGCAAGGGCATGGCCAGCGGTAAACTTTCTATTTATCCGCCGCGTAACAGCAGCTTCAAAAGCCATGAAACACCCATCATTGGTAACACCTGCTTGTACGGTGCCACGGGTGGCAAACTGTTTGCCGCGGGTCTTGCGGGTGAGCGCTTTGCCGTGCGTAACTCCGGCGCGCTGGCGGTAGTTGAAGGCGTGGGCGACCACGGCTGCGAATACATGACGGGCGGTGTGATTGTAGTGCTGGGCGCCACCGGCCTTAACTTCGGCGCGGGCATGACGGGCGGTTTCAGTTATGTGATGGACAACGACAACACGTTTGTGGATCGCTACAACCATGAACTGGTGGATATCCACCGCATCAGCACTGAACCGATGGGCGGGCACCGCAATTATTTGCGCAGTCTCATCGAAGAATTTGTCAGCGAAACCGGTAGCGAGTGGGGACAAACCCTGCTGGATGATTTTGAAATGTATAGCGACAAATTCTGGCTGGTGAAACCCAAAGCCGCCGAAATCGAAACGCTCCTGGAAACATTGCGCAATGCCGCATGATCCTCCCTATTTACGTACACCTAGCACACATACATGACCAAAAATTTTGAGTTCCTTGAGATCCCGCGCCAGGATCCTGTAAAAAAACCCGCGACCATTCGCATTCACGAATACAAGGAAATTTACGGCCAATACGACCCCAAAAGCGCCGCAGCGCAGGCGGGACGTTGCTTGGAATGTGGCAATCCGTATTGCGAATGGAAATGTCCAGTACACAATTACATTCCCAACTGGCTGAAGCTTATCGAAGAAGGCAACTTCTTTGAAGCCGCCGAATTATCGCACCGCACTAACTCATTGCCGGAAGTGTGCGGGCGTGTGTGTCCGCAAGACCGCTTGTGTGAAGGCGCGTGTACATTGAATGATGGCTTTGGTGCTGTAACCATCGGCTCCATCGAAAAATTCATCACCGAAGAAGCGCTCAAGCGCGGCTGGAAACCGGATATGTCAGGCGTAGTCGCCACCGGCAAACGCGTTGCCGTGGTGGGCGCTGGCCCGGCCGGCTTAGGCTGTGCGGATGTGCTGGTGCGCAATGGCGTGCAGCCTGTCGTATTTGACCGCTACCCTGAAATCGGCGGTCTGCTCACGTTTGGCATTCCCGAATTCAAGCTGGAAAAAGAAGTGGTAAAACGCCGCCGTGCGCTCATGGAAGAAATGGGTATTGAGTTTCGTCTCAATATTGAAATAGGTAAGGATATTGCCTTCAAAAAACTCCTTGAAGAATACGATGCGGTGTTCCTCGGCATGGGCACTTACACCGCCATGACTGGCGGCTTTCCCGGCGAAAACCTGCCCGGCGTGCATGAGGCGCTGCCTTATTTGATCTCGAATGTGCGTCGCAACATGGGCTTTGACCTTGATGTAAAGGGAGATTACGATCAAGCCAAATTTATCAACATGGCCGATCAGCGTGTAGTTGTGCTGGGCGGCGGCGACACAGCGATGGATTGCAACCGCACCGCGATTCGTCAGGGCGCGGCCAGCGTCACTTGCGCGTACCGCCGTGATGAAGCCAACATGCCCGGCTCAAAACGTGAGGTGTCCAACACCAAAGAAGAAGGCGTGGAATTCCTGTGGAACCGCCAGCCCATTGAAATCATCGGCGCCCGCAATCACGTCACAGGTGTAAAAATGGTCACCACCGAACTCGGCGCTCCCGATGCGCGGGGCCGCCGCACGCCGCGCGCCATTCCCGGTTCGGAAGAAATTATCCCTGCCGACCGCGTGATTATTGCCTTCGGTTTTCAGCCCAGTCCCGCGCCGTGGTTTGCTGATTTCGCTATCGCACTGGACGAAAAAGGCCGGGTAACAGCGCCCGCACGCGGTAAATTCAAACATCAAACCAGCAACCCGAAAATTTTCGCGGGAGGCGATATGGTGCGTGGCTCCGACCTGGTAGTCACCGCCGTACACGAAGGCCGGGAAGCCGCATTAGGAATTTTGGATTACTTGGGGGTATGAGATCAATGCCCAGCCCATTTACATATAAACACAACAAAGAATAACCCATGACCGAATTAAAAAATGACCGTTTTCTCCGTGCGCTGTTGCGCCAGCCTGTCGATGTGACGCCGGTCTGGATGATGCGCCAGGCCGGGCGTTATCTGCCTGAATACCGCGCCACACGCGCACGCGCTGGCTCTTTCATGGATCTGTGTACCAATCCCGAACTGGCGTGTGAAGTAACCCTGCAACCACTGGAACGTTTTCCGCTCGACGCGGCGATTTTGTTTTCGGACATTCTCACCATTCCTGACGCGATGGGCTTGGGCCTGTATTTCTCGGAAGGTGAAGGGCCACGCTTTAAAAAGCCAGTGCGTACCGCCCACGACGTAGCCGCTCTGGGCGTGCCTGACCCCGAACAGGAGCTGCGTTATGTGATGGATGCGGTGCGCCTGATTCGCCGCGAGTTGCACGGGCGCGTGCCGTTGATCGGTTTTTCTGGCAGCCCATGGACCCTCGCCACCTACATGGTAGAAGGCTCATCAAGCAAGGAATATTCCCTCATTAAGGGCATGATGTTCGACCAGCCAGCATTGCTGCACAAGCTGCTTGACACCACCGCGCGCTCTGTCATCAGTTACCTGAACGCACAAATTGCGGCGGGCGCGCAAGCGGTGATGATTTTCGATACCTGGGGTGGTGTACTGACGCCGCGCGATTACCGTGAATTTTCACTGCGCTACATGCAGCAAATTGTAGATGGTCTGAACCTTAATGGCAAAGGCGAAAATGGTGGTCGCCGTGTGCCGGTGGTGCTGTTCACCAAAGGCGGTGGAAACTGGCTGGAAATCATGGCCGATACCGGCTGTGATGCGTTAGGCGTGGACTGGACGCTAGACCTGGGTGAAGCGCGCGCACGTGTCGGCAACCGCGTGGCGCTGCAAGGCAACATGGATCCCTGCGTGCTCTATGCTTCACCGCAACGCATACGCGCTGAAGTGGCCACCATCCTCGCCAATTACGGCCACGGCTCCGGCCATGTTTTTAACCTCGGGCATGGCATACATCAGCATGTAAACCCGGAACATGCTGGCGCCTTTATTGAAGCGGTGCATGAGTTAAGCCCGCCATACCATACCTGAGTTAGGAAATAATCATGAATTTTGAACCCCTGCGCGAGATGGAAGCTTTCAGCAACGAGATGTTTACGCGCATTGTTGCCGTGCAGCAGAAAGAACACCCCGCGTGGAACACGGCCTTGCCCTTTGCCGAACGCATCAAGAGCCTGCCGTTGTTCAACCTGATTTTCAGCAACCCTGACCGGAATGCCACCACCACCGGGCCAACGGTCAGCCATTATTACCCGCTGCGCGCGGAAATGCGCAAAATCGCCCATTACGCCCGCCAAGTCGCCGCACAGGGGAAGGGTTCTGCAAGTGTCGCGGGAGGCAGGATGCCGGAAGCGACCGCCGATCAGCCCACCGTATGTGACCTGCGTTGCGGCAATGGCTTCATTGGCAGCCTGTTGGCAAATGAAGGCGTGCGCGTCATAGGCGTGCGCGAACCCACCGCAAAGCCCAATCAAATACCTGATTTTTATGATTCTTTACGCTACGAAATGCGCACCTTGCCGCTCGTCGACATTGACTTTGCGTTTGATGTTGCCTTTTCATCCTGGATGCCTTCTGAAATTAATGACACTCCGTACATTCTGCAACATTCGCCAAAATTGATTGTCTATATACACACTGATCATGTCGATGGCTCCACCGGACGGCGCCAGACGGGCACAGCCGAAGCGTTTGTGGATCTGCCGGATTGTTATAAGCTGATCGACCAATGGTCAGTGACGCGGGCCCAGGATATGTTGCACGAGGTTTGGCCTGAGTTGCCGCCCAGTATTGAAGAAACCCGTCATGTCAAAGTGTATGCCGATGCGCCCTTCCATGGCATTAACCTGCTGGGTTATGCGGAAGCCGCTAAAGGCTATGATTGGGAGCAAGAGCTGGAAATGACCCTGTTGGCGCTGGAAGCCAAAGCCATGCTCAGGGCGCGGGGGATTGCCGTTTAGATACCCCGGTCCGGCCCAATCAAACCACCATGAAGATGGAGTATTATGGAAAGAAAAACCCTCTCCGCAGGGGTGGTGGTGATTCGGCGTACGGAGCCCCGCCCTTTGTTCCTGTTGTTACGCTCCTACCAAAACTGGGACTTTCCCAAGGGCGTGGTCGAAGCGGGTGAAACCCCCCTGCAAGGCGCCCTGCGCGAAGTCGCGGAAGAAACCACCATCGCGGACCTGAATTTCACCTGGGGCGATAGCTACCAGGAAACCCCACCCTATGGGCGCGGCAAAGTGGCGCGCTACTATATCGCCGAAACCCAGCATACCCATATCAGCCTGCCCGTAAACCTCCTGCTCGGGCGTCCAGAACATGAAGAATACCGTTGGGTCAGCTATTCCCAAGCGCAGGGTATGGTGGCGCCACGCCTCTTGCCTATTTTAAAATGGGCACATACTATGTCATCATCATAGCCGCATAAAAAAAACATACGCAAGACTGCCGAAGATTGCCGGATCCAAAAAAGCACGGCGAAATAACGGCTGCAAAAAAACTTTACGGGGTTTGTGGAAGATGGCGTATGCTAGTTGGCAAAAACGCGCGCTGCGGCGCTTCGCCCTGTTTTGCATGGCTAAACCCGATGGCGTGATTTCCTCCAATAAATAACCGATAAGTACCCGTACCCTACATGCCCTATCATAAAGTCTACCGCACACTATTGTTATGGCTAGCCTGGGCGTCCTTTGCCATTACCGTAATTTTAGGTTTATATATTGAGACCGGCGTGTGGGAGTTCGTAAAATACGATTCCACCAAACTGACTTGGGTTATCCTGTCGCTATTCTTGTTCAGCACGGCCATCAGCCTATGGCTCACCATTACCCTCACGCACGAATCTGTTGAATTGCTGGAAGTCGATTACGCCGCGCGCCAACAGGGCTTGATGGGCATTATCACTACCCCTGAACATAATGCCGTGCGGCGTTTTTTTAATTCGCTAAAAGCCGTGGTGATGGTCAATGGTGAAAACAACCTTGAAGCGCTGTTGGCCACGGAGCTTGCTTTTTACCAACGCGTCAGCCACGGCCTGGCGGTGATCGGCAATTTGCTTATCATGCTTGGCTTGATCGGCACCGTCATCGGCTTGAGCATTACCCTGTCAGGGCTTAGCAGTTCGCTTGATGCCTTGGGCCATGATGAAACCCTGTTGCTCGAAGGCTTGCGCAAAGCCATGAGCGGCATGGGCACCGCTTTTTACGCTACATTATTAGGCGCTGTGTTTGGTGGGCTGCTGTTGCGCATATTCGCCTTGATCACTGAAACCGGCGTGGAGGATATCGGGGACCGCATCATGAAAATTTCGTTGGTCTATTGCGCCGCAGATTGCAAACGCACCGAAGAAAAAGATGTGCGTATCCTGAATGGTGAGATTGTCGCACTCACGGA
This sequence comes from Gammaproteobacteria bacterium, assembly GCA_020053945.1. Taxonomy (GTDB): domain Bacteria; phylum Pseudomonadota; class Gammaproteobacteria; family Ga007554. The sequence goes on along the minus strand of JAGVME010000064.1, from coordinate 14,165 downwards.
AAATGCAAAATTGATGGCGGAAGCTTTCGCCGAATCCCGCGCCGCAATGACCGCATTTCATGAGGAGGCCAAACGCCTCCACGAATTTAATGATGTGGACGGAAAAGGCGACGATATCGCCGCCTTGCGCGAAGCGATCCGCATGCAGAAACATTATCGCGCGCTGTTGCGCCAGGAAATCAAACTGGTGGACCAGGTGAACCGTGCCTGGTGGCCGCCGTTGCTCCGGGTATTTATGTCCAAACGTAAATCCAAAGTGCCGGCGCCCCCCGCAATCAACCACGATACGAAGGAGGGGCCATGAGAAGCAAGCGGCGGCGCTTTCTCGATGAAAGTGTCTTTGTCACATACTCTGACATGGCATTGCTGATGCTCGTGATTTTTATTTTTTTGTTTACCATCATGGTCATCACTGCCCGGCTCTCGGGCGGCAGCCAGGCTTCAACCATAAAAAATCAGGTAAAAGAACTTCAACAACAATTGGCTTCCGCGGAGACAGACAAAAAAAGCCTGGAAAAAAACATGGAGGAAATCATCACCAGCAGTGAAGAAAGCCATCTTGAAAAAATCATCGAAACGTCCACGTTTGGCCGTAAGGATTTCGACCTGTTCATTAAGGGATTGCAGGAATTACCCGGTGAAGACCTGCATCTGGTGATAGATGCTTCTGGCTCAATGCACGGTCTGGCGTCATTCCTGGTGCCTGTGTTGAGGTTAATCGTCACAAAATCGGGCAAACGCCTGTCGGCCATCACCTGGTTTTCTGATAACAAAGCCGACACCTACATCGGCAGCATGGGGGAAATGTTTGACAAACTGATGCGCGGTGCCCCGTTCTATGGCAGTGTAGAAAGCGTAGGCCACGGCTTCCGCGCTGCCGCCAAAAATGCGCCGCCGCCCGGTGCTTATGTGCTGGTGGGCGACGAACCCGCCAACGATACCGTGTATTATGACCGCATCCCCAGCCCCGTTTTCACCTTGCCACTGGGGCGGTCAAACGATGCCACTAATATGAGTTACGGCACCATCGCCAAAAAAACCGGTGGCAAAATGCTGCATTTGGATTTCAAATAAGTATTTTTGTAGGATCCTGGGGGGTATATTGATTCACCCAAGCGGAACTATCCCGGCATGAGGCTTCAATCCAAGTTTTCCATGGGCGTTGTACGCGGCCGCAGTAGGGCGCCCATGGAAAGTTTGGGTTCATGGCAACATGCCCGCCCTTATTTTTTGCGGTAGCCATGCCTGTGCCCGATGCTGAAAAATCCCCTAAAGTTACTTCATCGCTTGATATGGCCGCATTGGCCAATGACATCAAGCGCTGGAGCAGTGATCTGGGTTTTCAACAAACAGGTATCACCGATACCCAGCTTGACGAAGCCGAAGCGCATTTGATGAACTGGCTTAAGGCGGGGCGGCATGGGGAGATGGCGTACATGGCCGCGCATGGCCATAAGCGTAGTCAGCCTGCCTTGTTGCAGCCGGGAACAATCCGTATCATCTCGGTGCGTATGGATTATCTTCCTCCTGCCGCCGCAGATGCCGCTGCCGTGCTTAATGACGCTCAACTCGGATATATTTCACGTTATGCGTTGGGCCGCGATTATCACAAAGTGCTGCGCAAGCGCCTGCAAAAACTGGCTGGGCGCATTACGGCTGCCATTGGACCCTTCAGCTACCGTGCCTTTACTGACAGTGCGCCCGTGTTGGAAAAACCCCTGGCGCAAAAAGCCGGTTTAGGGTGGATCGGCAAGCACACTAATCTGCTCAACCAGAAAGCCGGCTCATGGTTTTTTCTCGGGGAATTGTACACAGATTTGCCGTTGCCCGTGGATGGCGCGGCAGAAAACCACTGCGGCACTTGCCAGGTCTGTATCGACGTGTGCCCGACACAGGCCATCACCGGCCCGTATCAACTTGATGCACGCCGCTGCATTTCATATCACACCATCGAACTGCGCGGCGCCATTCCACTGGAATTCCGGCGATTGATCGGTAACCGTGTGTATGGTTGTGATGATTGTCAGTTGGTATGCCCATGGAACCGCTTTGCGCGCCCCAGCGGCGAGCCGGACTTTATGCCACGCACTGGCCTGGATGCGCCGCAGTTGGTGGAGTTGTTTGCCTGGAGCGAAGCGGAATTTTTGCGGCGCACCGAAGGTTCTGCCATACGCCGTATTGGTTATGAGTGCTGGTTGCGTAATGTTGCCGTCGGTTTGGGCAATGCGCCAACTTCACCGCAAGTAATCGCTGCGTTGCAGATGCGGTTGGAGCATCCTTCAGAATTGGTGCGTGAGCATGTGTTATGGGCGTGGGAGGAACATTATGGATCTGGTTAAGCATCGTAAAAATCTACTGGCGATATTCAACAGCGCGCTGCGGGCGGTGAACGGACGCACCGGTGTGCGCGAATATTTGTTGGCGCATCCTGTGGTGCGCCAACCTATCTATCTGGTGGCCACCGGCAAGGCAGCCAGCGCAATGGCGGAGGGCGCATTTGAGGCCATGTCAGCGCAGATTACCCGGGCGCTGGTAATCACTAAAGCGGGCCATGGCGATGCCCACCTGTTTCAATCCCGCCCCGGGGCGGCGCGGGATTTATTGATGGAATCAGCGCACCCGGTGCCCGATCAACGTAGTTTGGATGCGGGGGCAGTGTTGCTGGATTTTATGGCCGATTCACCGCCTGATGCGCATTTTCTGTTTTTAATTTCGGGCGGTACATCAAGCCTGGTTGAGGTGCTGCCAGACGGCATTACATTAACCGCGTTAGCCGAGGTGAACCAATGGTTATTGGGCAGTGGGTTGGATATCCAGCACGTTAACTGCATACGCAAAGCCATGTCATGCATTAAGGGTGGGCGTTTAACGTCATCGCTCAAGGAACGCACCGCCGATGTGTTGTTGATGTCTGACGTGCCTGGCGATCATCTGGCGGATATTGGTTCTGGCTTGCTGGTAGCGGATGATGCGCGCGCGCCACATACAAGCAATATTGACATGCCGCACAAGATCCGTGCGCTTATTGAAAAAACACCCGCCGCGCCGCCTGCGCACCACCCCTGTTTTGCGCGCATCAAAACCCACATTATTGCCAGTAACGAAGTTGCCTGCCACGCCGCCGAAAGCCATGCAAAAGAATTAGGCTACACTGTGCACCGCCATGCCGGCATCATTACTGGCGATGCTATTGAAGTGGCATGTGCGCAGGCGCGCATGCTCAAAGAGGGTGTTCCGGGTGTGTATATTGGTGGCGGAGAGACCACCATCCAGTTGCCCCCCGCGCCGGGGCGCGGTGGCCGCAATCAGAGCATGGCGTTGGCAGTAGCCCGAGAAATTGCGGGTTGTGACGATGTCCTGTTTTTGTCCGCTGGAACGGACGGTAGCGATGGCCCCACCCATGATGCCGGGGCGATAGTGGATGGAACCACTATTACACGTGGCATTGCGCATGGTATTCAATGCGGCCAGGATAAAGATTGGGATGCGGCACGCTGTCTGATGCGTGCCGACGCAGGTAGTTTTCTCGCCGCCAGCGGTGATTTAATCACTACCGGTCCGACGGGAACCAATGTCATGGATATCATGTTGGGCCTGAAAACAACATGATGTGTGTGGTACCATAAAAACGATATGCGCATAGTATTGCTAGACCAAGGTGCAATGGAGCCAAAGGATCAGGGCGACCTGGATTTTTCGCGCCTGGCGTCCACCCTGCCGGAATGGCAAGCGTATGAGACGACAGCCGATACGCAGGTTGCCGGGCGCATCGCCACCGCCACCGTGGCCGTGAGCAACAAGGTACGCATTGACGATGCCGCCATGGGCCGCGCGCCGCACTTGCGGCTGATTTGCATTGCCGCCACTGGCACTAATCATGTGGATCTGGATGCCGCGCGGCGCCGCGGCATTGCCGTATGCAATGTGCCGGGCTATGCCACGGCCTCGGTGGTGCAGCATGTGTTTGCCTTGATATTGGCGTTGTCGACGCGCCTGCCGGATTATCAGCGGGCGCTACACGCCGGGCGCTGGCAACAGGGCAGCCAATTCTGTTTATTGGATTATCCGATCCGTGAGATCGCCGGAAAGACTCTGGGGATCATCGGTTACGGTGAGCTGGGCCAAGCCGTGGCGCGGGTCGCCGAAGCGTTTGGCATGACCGTGCAGGTGGCACATTATCGTGAGGGACAGCCCATTACCGGAAAAATACGCGTGCCCCTAGCGGAACTGCTGCCGCAGGTCGACATACTAAGCTTGCACTGCCCGTTAACCCCGGAAACGCGCAACTTGATCGGGGAGCAAGCGCTGGCGCTGATGCGGCCTGATGCCCTGTTGATTAATACCGCACGCGGTGGAATTGTCGATGAAACGGCCCTGGCGGCGGCATTGTGCCAAGGTAAACTGGGTGGCGCGGGTGTGGACGTGTTAACGCAGGAGCCCCCGGCGCAAGGTAATCCATTGCTGGCGGCAAACATTCCTAACCTGATCCTGACCCCGCACATTGCCTGGGCAAGCCGCGAGGCGCGTCAGCGCTTGGTAGATGAAGTGGCCGCCAATATCCAGGCATTCCTGGAGGGTGGGATACGCCATCGTGTCGCCTGAAAAAATTTGGTATTTGAGGTGGAAGCTGCCGTGCTTTACTAGGCAGGCTCTTATGGTAATAATAAAAAATACCGGAATTACAAATAAGAGATGCTTGAAGAATTTGAATCAAACGGATGATCGCGCCGGAGGTCTTGTAATGCAGCAGGGATATCAATGGGAATAATTAATCGCCGTTTCGCGGTCGTAATACATGATTTGTGTATGGTGTTACTGGCTTGGGTGGCGGCCTATTTAATCCGGTACAATTTTTCCTTGTCGGACATGGAATGGCGGTCTGTCATGCGCATGTTACCCGTGGTAATAGTGACGCAAGGCTTGGTATTCTGGGGCATTGGCCTGCATCGCGGTTTATGGCGTTTTGCCAGCCTTCCTGATTTGTGGAATATCATCCGCGCCGCTGTGTTAGGGGCGCTGGCGATCGGCTTGACGTTGTTTTTGTTCAACCGTTTGGAAGGCGTGCCGCGCGCCGCGCTGACCGTTTATCCGGTTTTATTGACGCTGTTGCTCAGCGCGCCGCGCCTTGCTTACCGGATGTGGCGGGACCGTGGCCTGACGGCGCAGGCGCTGTCGGCCGGAAAACGTGTTTTGATCCTTGGCGCGGGGCGGGCGGGGGAAATGCTGGCGCGCGACATACGGCGCGATACCGAATATCTTCTGGTGGGATTCCTGGATGATAATCCGCAACTCAAGGGCACCAAAATCCAGGGCCTGCCTGTCTTGGGTTCTACAGAGCGCTTGGCGCATGTACTCGATACGCTGGATATAGACGTAGTGATTATCGCCACCACTTCCGCAAGCGGTGCCCAAGTCCGCCAGGTGGTGGAGACTTGCGATCACGCTAAGGTGCAATTCAGGATCCTGCCGCGCATGCAAGACTTGATGTCAGGCCTTATCAGCCTCAAAGACGTGCGCGAAGTGGCGATTGATGATTTGCTTGGGCGCGAGCCGGTGTCGTTGGACTGGCGTGCCATCAGTGCCGGCCTGGCGGGTAAAGTCGTGCTGGTCAGCGGCGCGGGTGGTTCGATTGGCGCGGAATTATGCCGCCAGATCGCGCATCTAAAACCGGTATCCATCATCCTGTTTGAGCGTTGCGAGTTTAATCTTTACAGCATCGAAATGGAATTGCGTTCGTTGCACCCCGGCCTGGTGATCCATGCGTGCCTGGGCGATGTATGTGACCGCAGCGGTGTTGACCATGTGCTCAGCAAGCATCGGCCCGAAGTGATTTTTCATGCGGCGGCCTACAAGCATGTGCCGATGCTGCAAACCCAGGCGCGTGAAGCGGTGCGCAACAATGTGCTGGGCACCAAGACCCTGGCGTTGGCGGCTGACAAATATAGCTGCACCACCTTCATCATGATTTCCACCGACAAGGCAGTGAATCCGGCCAATATTATGGGCACCAGCAAACGTGCCGCAGAGATTTTTTGCCAGATGCTGGACCGGCGCTCCGCCACCCGCTATATCACGGTGCGTTTTGGTAACGTGCTGGGTTCGGCCGGTAGCGTGGTGCCGCTGTTTCAAAAGCAGATCGCGGCGGGTGGCCCGGTCACTGTTACCCACCCCGAAATCACCCGCTATTTCATGACGATTCCCGAGGCCTGCCAATTAATCATGCAATCCGCCGTAATGGGTAAAGGTGGCGAAATTTTTGTGCTCAATATGGGTGAGCCCGTCAAGATCCACTATCTTGCCGAACAAATGATCCGCTTATCGGGAAAGATTCCTGGCGAAGATATAAAAATCGCGTATACCGGTTTACGGCCGGGCGAAAAACTGTATGAGGAACTGTTTCACAAGCAGGAAGGCCTCAGCGAAACGGGGCATGAAAAAATCTTCCTGGCGCAGAGCCGGGAGGTCGCCTGGGATTATTTGAATGAGGTTATTAACACCATGGAACGGTCGTGCCATGAATATGACGACGCGCAATGTGTGTTACTGCTGAAGAAGCTTGTGCCTGAAATGGAAGATTCCCCGGTGACCGGGGCGGCCAATGCGGGTGGCCCTTCCCCGTCCATCATCTCCAAAGTGCTGGAATTTAAGCGCGGCAACGTAACGACACATAAAGAGCCATGATGCAAAAGATTAAAAAAGCGGTTTTTCCTGATGCGATAGAAGAGGCGATAGCGGTAGACGTGACAGCCCACATGCTAGATTTTGTTGTAAAAAGCACTTGTACATGCAGTAATTATTCGCCATGAATTTCCCTACGCTGGAAAGCTTTATCGGTAACACCCCATTGGTCAGGCTGCAACGCCTGCCGGGTGTCACGTCGAATGTAATTTTGGCAAAACTGGAAGGCAATAATCCCGCCGGTTCAGTGAAAGATCGCCCCGCACTGAGCATGATCCGCCACGCTGAGGCGCGCGGTGAGATTCACCCCGGCGATACCCTGATTGAAGCCACCAGCGGTAACACCGGCATCGCGCTGGCGATGGCCGCCGCCATTAAAGGTTATCGTATGGTGCTGATTATGCCTGAATACATGAGCGTGGAACGGCGTGCCGCAATGAAGGCGTTTGGCGCCGAGCTGGTGTTGGTGCCGCGTGAGGGCGGCATGGAAGCCGCGCGCGATCTTGCCGCGCAAATGGAAAAAGACGGCAAGGGCACGCGGCTCGATCAATTTTCCAATGCCGATAATCCCGGTGCGCATTACGAAAGCACGGGTCCGGAAATCTGGCGTGATACCGCGGGGTGCATCACCCATTTTGTCAGTGCGATGGGCACCACCGGCACCATCATGGGAACGTCGCGTTTTCTCAAGGAAAAAAATCCTGACATCCAAATTGTCGGTGTGCATCCTGCGGAGGGCGCCAATATCCCCGGTATACGCCGCTGGCACGCAGAATACCTGCCCAAAATTTACAACCCCACCCGTGTTGACCGGGTTATGGAAGTCAGCCAGGAGGATGCCGAAGATACCACCCGTGCGCTGGCGGCACGCGAGGGGATTTTTGCCGGCATCTCGTCAGGTGGCGCAGTGCATGCGGCCTTGCGCTTGTCGCAAGAGGTGAGCAATGCGGTGATCGTTACTATTGTCTGCGACCGGGGCGATCGTTATCTTTCCACGGGTGTATTTCCTGAATGAATGTTTTAGTCTTTGATATCGAAACCATCCCTGATGTCGATGCAGGTCGCCGGTTGCATGGCCTGGATGGCCTGAGCGACAAAGAAGTGGCTGACGTGATGTATCACCTGCGCCGCCAGGAAACCGGCGGCTCGGATTTTTTGCGTTTGCACATGCAACGCATCGTTGCCATATCAGCCGTGTTACGCCGTCGCGACGCACATGGAGGTGCTAGTGTCGCGGGAGGCAGGATGCCGGGAGCGACTGACACCGTCAAGGTGTGGTCGCTGGGTGAGCCAAACGCGCCCGAGCAGGAGTTGGTGCAACGCTTCTTTGATGGCATCGAGCGGTTTTCTCCCACGCTGGTGTCGTGGAACGGTGGCGGGTTTGACCTGCCCGTGCTGCATTACCGTGCCCTGGTGCATGGCGTGGTGGCGCGCCGTTATTGGGACGCCGGTGATGAAGACCGCGATTTCCGCTGGAATAATTACCTGAGCCGTTATCATGCACGACATACCGACCTGATGGATGTGCTCTCCGCTTATCAAGGCCGCGCCACCGCACCGCTGGATCAAGTGGCAACCCTGCTGGGCTTTCCAGGCAAAATGGGCATGAGCGGTGCGCTGGTATGGGAAAATTATTTGAATGGTAACATTGCCGGCATCCGTAATTATTGTGAAACCGATGTGCTTAATACCTATCTGGTCTATCTGCGTTTTGAGTTGATACGCGGCCATTTAAGCGCTGAAGAGTATCAGGGTGAGTGCCAACTGTTGCGTGATACCCTAGCTAAAGATAACAAGCCACATCTGAATGAATTTTTGCAGGCGTGGGGAACAGGAACCGGGAATCGGGGGTTAGTTGGTAGTTAGAACTTGGCCGACAGACTTGCATGGAACCAAAAGAAGGAAAAATGAAATCACCTCGTGACCTGCTCAAAGGTTTGCTGGAATATATAGAAGAGCAGGCAAAAGAAATCGACCCGAAAGGCTACTGCATCTCTGCCGCGAAGGGGTTCATTCGTCGCAATATTGACTTGGCGGGATTGCCCGGCTTTGAGTTTGATCTTCGCCCAGAGGGCGATCACATCTGGCTACATCTGGCTCGCCTCGAAGCACATCACCCGCCAGTTGTTATCGAGCCGTTCAAGGGGCTATTCAAGGTAAGCAATGACCCGTTTGGTGCACCTCCCGCACTGGATGAAGGCCACCTAGTCACCTGGATTGCCCAATGTGAAGCCAAGTCTGACCCCCTGTTAGCAAAATCTCGTGACATTAAGTTAAGGCAAGTGCAGTTGAGGCAAAAAGCTCAGACAGCCCTTCAAGAGTATTTGCCTCAGTGGAAAGCTTGGGCTGAGGGTGAGTGTCCGCGTCGTAAGAGCATCTCCCTATATGGAGAACTGTTCGCTTTGAAACACCAGATTGAGGCCGAAGAAACAGTAAAGCCTCAAGAGCTTGTGTGGGGCATAGGTGTTGCGTCTTGGCAGATTCCGTGCGGAGAAAGTACCGTCAGCTTTGAATATCCGATGCTCACTCAAGCCGTCGAAATATCCATCGACGAAAGAAGTATGGCGTTGGAGGTTCGTCCCCGCGCTACCGATACACGGGTGGAAATGGAAGCCTTCGTCGCTTGTTCAGTCCCCGGGGCTGCTGATGTTGAACACGCTATCAAAGAGCAACTTCAAAGGCATAAAGACTGCCCAGTCACCCCATTTGATACTTCGAGCTATATCGACGTCCTCAAGCTAGCTGCGTCCAACTTGGATAGCAACGGCAGCTATCGAGAGATACTCACCAAGGGCGATCCTGTTCCTATTCCCAGCACCGACTTGATAGTTACGGATGCCTGGGTTCTGTTTTCACGACCGCGCCCCACGCACTATCTGACGGATGACTTAAAACGCCTGAAGGACAAGCTGGCGTCCGGATGCGATATTCCAGTTGGCCCGCTTGCCCTTGTCACCCCGCCTTCAGATAAACCTGTTGAATTCGAGGCCATTCATTTCAGGGGTTTGTCTAGTCGCGGATCAAGTCACGGCAAAGCCGAAGAGCTTTATTTCCCCCTGCCTTACAATGAGGAGCAGGTCGCCATCATTCAACGGCTGGAAAAAGCTGCGGGCGTGGCTGTGCAAGAGCCACCAGGCACCGGCAAGACTCACACTATCGCCAATATTATTTGTCACTATCTGGCGACTGGCAGGCGGGTTCTCGTGACCTCACGCGGGGAACCCGCGCTTGAGGTATTGCAGTCCAAGATTCCGGAAGAAGTGCGATCCTTAACCGTGGCGCTGATGGCCAGCGACCGTAAAGGCGTCCTCCAGTTTCAAGCGTCAATCGAGGCAATTCTGCATCAGGTATCCCAGTTAAATTCGGAACAGACGCGCCAAGCTATCGCAACACTGGAAAGCGCGATCAACCGTGCCCACCACGAACTTGCATCAATCGACAAACGTATTGACGAGATTGCAAATGCGCAACTTTCAGAAGTCGAAGTTGACGGCGCGCCAATGCGCGCTCAGAAGCTTGCTGAATTAGTTATTTCCGGCGTGGAACAGCATGGCTGGTTTGATGACGACATTACGCTTGCGCCGGAAAACGCGCCTCCGCTGACCGAAGAGGAGACGGGCAAACTTCGTGAAGCACGGCGAACAGTTAGGTCGGATTTGGTTTATGTACAGGCCGACTACCCGTCTGCTGACTCCCTTCCTACCATAACTGTGATCGCTACACTGCACGAAGTGCTATCCAGTATGCGGAGGATCGAGACCGAGATTGAGCGGGGTGACCTTCTTGATTTGAAGGCGACAACTGCAGAGGTGCTTGTCGCGGCAAGAGAGCTTCTTGAGCGAGTCGAAGAAGCCAAGATCTTGGTCGAGGAATTAGAGTCCGCCGATGGGGGTTGGCCCCTTGAGTTGCGAGTGAAGTGCCGATTGTCGTCGTTCGTTTCCGAACGGCAGGCGCTTGAGTCTTTATTTTCGGATATTGGCGCACTCATTGAGATCCGTGCTGATTTTCTCAAACGCCCCGTTGAATTCCCAGACGCCAGTTTGCACACAGTCAAGACGCGGGAAGCGGTTGCCCGTGCAATCGAGACCGGAAAACCATTTGGCTTGATTGCTTTTGGAGCAGGCGAGGCGAAAGAGCATATCGCCGTGGTTAAAGTCTCCGGACTTTCACCCGCGTCGATAGACGACTGGGCTCATGTGCAGCGGCATATTGAGCTTCACGAAAAAGTTGTGTCTTTCGTGAGTCGGTGGAACCAGTTTGCAGGCGAGCTTTCCATCCCCCGCCTAGAAGGTGGCGTCTCTGCTTTGCGCCGAGTCGAGATGGTTACCACCTTTGCGAAAAAAGCTCATCGACTGGCTACAGAATTCGATGCCACATTACCAAAGAAGGCGGAGGCCGTGTTCTCATCGGCGCCTAGCAAGGCTTTGATGGGAAGCTCTGCCGAACTCCATGAAGTTAAGAGCCAGTTACTACGTCACCTTACCAAGGCGGAACTGTCCAAAGTTGCATCCCAACTCAGCACTTTTCAGGAAAAACTTGCGGGCAAGACGGGGCCAGTATCAATTGCGCTAAAGCAGTTCGTCGAAAAGCAACTTGGAAATCCGGACATTCCTTCTGATCGCACCTCCGCACAATATGCAGAGTTGACGGCAGAGCTGAGGCGCATTGCTTCGCTGACGGTTGATCTCGCACGGATTAAAGATTCCGCTGCTCGTATTGAACAGGCAGGAGCGCCGAAGCTGGCATCTCGCATTCGTTCACGGCCAGTCGAATTGTCCGGCGAAGATACCGTTTTCCCTGTTACTTGGCGGCAAGCATGGAACTGGGCTCGTGTTCGGACTCACCTTGACAACATTGAAGCCCGAGACGAATTGCTCGGGCTTTCGGCTAGACGCAGAAACCTTGAGGGTGGCCTCTCTCGCCTCTATAAGGAAATGGTTTCTAAGGCAGCATGGTTGGCAACCAAACGAAATGCCACGCCCAAGGTTCTCCAAGCGCTTGCGGGTTATGTGACTGCAATTCGCCGTATCGGTCAGGGAACTGGGCCAAATGCAACCCGGTACCGCAGAGACGCTCGCGAGATGATGTTGGACGCTGCTAACGCCGTCCCGTGTTGGATTATGAGTCATGCCCGCATATCGGAGGCCATGCCGCCAGATATTGGCGCGTTCGATCTTGTGATTGTCGATGAAGCCAGTCAATCTGATCTCTGGGCATTGCCCGCGATACTGCGTGGCAAGAAGATTCTGGTGGTGGGCGACGATAAACAGGTATCTCCGGATGGGGGCTTTATCTCCGGCCAGAGGATTCAGGAGCTCAAAGTTCGCTTCCTTTCCGATCAGCCGTACGGAACGGCAATGACACCGGAAATGTCCCTCTATGATTTGGCGGCTCGCGTATTTGCTGCCGAGAAAGTCATGCTGCGCGAACATTTCCGTTGTGCCCCGCCCATCATCGCCTATTCTAATCGTGTGTTTTACGAAGGCGGCATTCAGCCGTTGCGCATTCCAAAGGCATCCGAGCGAATTGATCCGCCGCTTGTCGATATTTATGTCCCGGATGGCTTCCGTGATAAGCACGACCATAACGATTACGAAGCTCAGGCCATCGCTGAGGAGATTTCGGCCATTTTGAAAAATGAGGCTTTTGCAGGCCGTACGATGGGTGTCGTTTCGCTGCTGGGAATGGATCAAGCCAAACACATTGATTCCGTCGTGCGCCAACGATGCGATGTCGCCGAACTACTTCATCGCAAGTTTGAATGCGGGGATGCACGTACATTCCAAGGCAGTGAACGGGATATCATGTTTCTGTCGATGGTTGCAGACAACAAAAACTGTCACGCGCTTTCTGGCCTGAAATTCGATCAGCGTTTCAACGTGGCAGCCAGCCGGGCACGGGATCGGATGTATTTGGTTCGCTCCGTGAAAACATCCGATTTGTCGGATAAGGATTTACGCCTTACCTTGCTCAGTCACTTCAACAAGCCGATGGTGACTGACTAAAGAGGAAACAGAAGTGCTGCTTGACCAATGCGAATCCGGGTTCGAGCGGGAAGTGTTTTCCATCCTTGCCTCTCGTGGGTATCGCGTTATTCCACAAGTGAAGGCTGGCGCTTATCGCATCGACATGGTCGTTGAGGGCGTGGGGGATAATCGCTTAGCAATTGAGTTGGATGGCGACGAATTCCACGGCCCAGACCGATGGCAGCATGACATGAGCCGTCAGCGTGTCTTGGAGCGGGCTGGCTGGGTATTTTGGCGCTGCTTCGCATCCACGTGGACACTTCGCAAGGATGAGATTCTACATGAGCTACTGGAGCGCCTTACGGCAATGGGTATTGAGCCGATGGGAGCCATAGAGCATGCACCAAGCTTGGTAGAAAAACGGACATGGAAGTCCACTCCAGTGGAAGGCGGTGGACAGGTCGTTGATGAGACGCAAATTGCCCTAGAACTTGCCATTTCAGGAGTGAGGTAGTTCTCCTGAACTAAAATTTTAGTTTTATATTTTCTTTATGACAACTAACCCCCAAGAAAAATGACCAGACGTTCAAAGCGTAAACGAAAACCTCTTCCTACCGGGCCGATGCAGGCAGCGGTTGAATCCCTCACGCACGATGCCCGTGGCGTTGCGCGCGTCAATGGCAAAGCGGTGTTTATTGAAGGCACGTTGCCGGGCGAGGTGGTGATGTTCACGTATGTGGATCAGCACAAGCGTTATGATGAAGGGCAGTTGGTCGAAGTGCTGCAACCCTCGGTGCATCGAGTCGAACCACGGTGCGTTCATTTTTCTGCGTGTGGGGGTTGCAGTTTGCAGCATATGGATCCTGCCCAGCAGATCCACGCCAAACAGCGGATGTTGCACGACAGCCTCACCCACATTGGCAAGGTCACGCCGGAGTCCTGGTTACCACCGCTCACCGGGCCGCAGTGGGGTTATCGGCACAAGGGGCGTTTAGGCGCTAAATATGTGCTGAAAAAGTCCATCATGCTGGTGGGTTTTCGTGAAAAACGCGGTCCTTTGCTTGCCCAGTTAACGCGTTGTGAGGTGCTGCATCCCGCAGTGGGTGAGCGCATTATGGAATTGCGCACGTTGCTTGATGGCATGCATGCGCGCCAGGAGATTCCGCAAATTGAAGTGGCCGTAGGCGAAGGACGCAACTACGCCACTGCATTGGTTTTTCGCAATATGGTGACGTTGGATGAGCATGACCTTGCCCGGTTATGTGAGTTTGGCGAGCAATACGATTTTCAAATCTACTTGCAACCGAGCGGATACGAGAGCGTTACCCTGTTGTGGCCGACCCCATTAGAGTTCAGCGCCCGGCTCAGTTATAGCTTGCCGGAATATGATCTTGAGATGTTCTTTTTACCCACCGACTTTACGCAAGTCAATTCTGAAATGAACCGCGCCATGATCAACCATGCCCTGGCGCTGCTTGATCCGCAGCCTGAAGATCGTGTGTTGGATTTATTCTGTGGATT